>MHBI01000092.1 GCA_001804815.1 Lentisphaerae bacterium GWF2_50_93 | reverse complement strand
GATGTCGTGCGGATTGCCGTGGGCCTCTTTTCCGCCCCACGGATGGGTGTTGCAGACGATGATCCTCGTCTCCGGGCGGCCGTCCCAGTTGAAGAATTCGAAGATGTCAATCTCCGACATGACCTTGGAATGCACGGTGATCTTGCCGTCGGGATGTTCTATACCCTGTTCGAGCCAGAAGTTCGGCCAGACGCCGACGCCGCCGGGAAGCCTGGCGCGCATCTCGATATACATGCCGGGCTCCATCGGGAACTTGGCCCGCAGCAGGCCGGACTCGATGCCGCGGTCGCGAAGGCCTCCACCTGGCGGAATACGCCCCTTGAGCGTCAAGGTGTTCTCTCCAAAGACGTGCAGCGACCTGGGATCGCCCTCGGGATAATCGCGATGGTACGACCATGACGTCTTGAACTTGTCCAAGGTGCCTTTCTCCCAGATGTAGCGGTAGCGGAATTCGCGATCAAGATCGGTCTTGTCCCGGATCGTCGCGTCCGGACGTTTGTTGCCGAATGTCCAGTTCTTCAGCAGGACAAACTCCTGACCTTCAGGCTTGACAAGTACGGGGACGGGGTCGGCGGGAGCCGTCCCGGCCTGTGCGGGCTTGGGAGATATTTCCCCAGGGACTGTTTCGGCACCGGCGGACGCAGTCATAACCGCAAAGATGGCAAACACAGCAGAAAGTTTTATCGCTGTGAAAATTTTTCCCTCCGGGAGAGGTAAAAAATCAATTCCTTCAGATTTCATAATGTACTCCTGTCTGTTGTGGTTAAAGCAAACCTTTGTCGCATTTAAAAAGTTATTCTGGCGAACTTATTGTCCTCGACTATGTATCCGGTATTGGTAATTCCCCTGCTTCTGATGCTGTCCGGTCCGCTTGCGGGCAGACTTTCCGCGTGGCCGTCAAAGAACGCGCTGTTCGCCTTCCTGAAATGCCTTAGCCCCAGCCCGAATCCGAAACTGCTGTCCCAGGTGATTTCCCAGTACTGGCCGCTGGTGTTGGTGCTCCAAGTGCATGCTGAATCGCTTATATATGGGCATTTATCCGGCTTCCGCAGCCGTAAAAGACTGCGCATTACATACCAGCCGCCGGAAGAGATCTCTGTAACAGGATTATCTGTATTGTTGGGAGACATAGACACCCCGTAACCTGCATTCCAGGCATAGGGGAGCTTGCCGGTGGGACAGCCCCCCATCTGGTATAAGCTGGATGTTGTCAAATACCCCATTTTCGTCAGCGGCCTTGCCCAGTCATAATAACGGTTGACCCCGTCTGATTCGAATATGGTGGTCTGGCCTTTCAGGTGCATCAGGTTGTCGAAATCGCTGCCATATTCCAATCCGGCCGTATAAGCCTGCTTGAGATTGCCCAGGCAGACGACCGACTTGGCAGTCTTCCTCGCGGTTTGCAACGCCGGCAGAAGCATCGCTGCAAGAATTGCGATGATCGCGATCACCACGAGTAGTTCAATGAGCGTAAACTCATTTCCGATTTCCAATTTCCATCCTGTCCGCCGTAGGTCTTGCGAAGGAGGATTTCCAATTTTATTTTTCATCATGTTACATCAATTTCCTGTTTCAACGTTGGGACATCACTTATTCAAACCTGCTAAAGAACAGCTCTTACGAGCTTAACTACCAACAAAATCCCAATTTATAATTCGTTTGTAGTCAATGCCGTGAGGCATGTTCTTTTATTATTTTATTTCCTATTCGATGTTGGATGTTTCCTCCTCAGGAGGATTGGATGTTCGATGTTCATTTCTATTTGAACCCCGGGATCGGCGCCTCCATCCTGTCCTTCTTCTTCCATGCCCTGCAGTACTCGATGCTGAACGTCGACGGCAGATCCTTCGGATCAGGCATGCCGAACCACGTCGGCATCGTCTCGCTGTCGAAATTCAAGGTCAGCGCCTGGTTCCAGTCCGTGTTCTTGTCCTTGTGCACCGGAACTCCGTCGACATAGAAGACTACTTCATTTTCGCCCCATTCCAGTCCGTAGACGTGGTAGTCGTCGGCGAAATCAAACGGTGAATTCCATATACTCCCGCGGCTCCAGTGCTTTTTGTCATTGGGCTTCCTGAATACATGCAGGTTCATATTGTATTTCCGCTCGAATCCCGGGGCCCCTCCTCCGATTTCGAACACATCGATCTCCGTGTGTTCCTTCTCGTCATGGTAGTAGAACCAGAACGCGCTCGAACCGTGCGACTTCATCGCCTTCGCCTTGATCTCGAAGTATCCATGCCTTACAAGCGTCCTGCTCTGGACCGCGGCAGAGGTAAAGGTGTTGTATCCCTTCGGGGCTTTCGGGACTTCCTCCACCCTCGTGGTCAGATGCAATTTGCCGTCCTTGACTTCGACATTGCTGGGCCTGAACAGCGCAGGTTCGCGCCCGAGCCAGCGCGGATTGTGGTCCCACCACTTCGCCTGATCAAGCTTGTCCCCTTCGAACTCGTCCCACATGACTTCGTATTTCACCCATTCAGACTTGTTGTCCTGGTCGGAAAGCGGATAGAGCTCGTTTTTCCTCTCTGGCGTCTTACCGAGTCCGCCTGTCCGCGTCCATCCCTGCGACTCCCTTGCGATCTTCGCACCCCATTTCTTGGAAAGGTACTGGAGCACGCTCTGGATCGGATCCTCGGCAATGAACGGCCGGTCGAACACAAGCAGCTCGGCTATGTCGCCTTTCAGAATGTTTCCCCCGTCAGCCGATCTTCCGAGCATGACAGTACTAATTTTCTTGCCGTCCTCCAGCATGTCGATGACTGTCGCCTGATATTCCTTCCCCTCCTGGGTCGCGCACATGCAGAATCCGGTCCCCTTGTTGTCGGCCTTGAGGGATGGATCGCTCGATGAGATAAGTCGCTGCCATTTCCTGTCAGAAGACTGATCCTTGCCCCTTTGCGACACGACAAACACCGACACCGGTCCTTTTGCATCCCGGATTTCAGGTATTTCCAGATATGCCGGATCGCTGAAGCGGATCACAGGTTTTTCATTCATCCCTTTTTCAATAAGCTTCGGGCCGTATTTAGATTCCTTGGCAACGGCATCATGCCCCTGTCCGGACTTGTCCTTCCATGCGCTGACAGCTCCATTCTCATCCTTGGTGATTGTCGACACATCTGCCGCATCAAGCCACAGGACAAGACCTTCCTTTGAGAATTCGTCTGTTTTCTTCATTTCCTTTTCCTTCTCCTGTGCAACACCACTTAAACTTGAAAACATTGTAGCAGCAAAAACAATTGCAACTGTTCTGGATAGCGGAGAGACTGCCAGTCTGCTGTTCATAAAATTTCTCCTTTGTCATTTTTAATATTTTGCTTTGGTAGCTTGCGACATCCTTGGCGCAATAGCCATCTTCTTCATTTGCCATTTGCGCTCGGAGATCGCAAACTACTTAAAGAACTGTCTCCTCCTCAGTTGGTCGCTACCAACGAATCAAGGACAAACTAAAGTTTGGACTCCAACACTCCTTTCCCTTAAGAAGTCTTTCAGTAAATTTTACAGTCGATTCGTGTCGTAAGCATTAAACCGGTATTCTGCCTTAAAAGTAGGGCGGTTTTTAAACCGCCAACCAAGCGTCGGGTTAAAACCCGACATACTTTTAGGGACAAACTAACAGCCTCATGTTTTCAAGCTAAACGCCTACGTCTATTCTTTATTTGTTCTTCAGACAGAACCCAACAAGTTCCTTCACCGTCGTCTGCGCCAGGCAGATCCTGGTGTCGGCGCCTCCGTAATAGATATTCAGCTTGCCGTCATCCATCTCGCATGCACCTCCTGTGAATACCACATTCGGAACCTGTCCTACGCATTCATAAGTCTCCTCGGCGGCTAAAATGAATTTCCTCGGAGCAGCCAGGACTTTCGAAGGATCCTTGAGATCTAGCAGGCATGCTCCCAGATAGTAGTTCTCCGTGGATGCCGTCATGCATGTCCCATGGTAGATCTCAAGCCAGCCTTCAGCCGTTTTGATCGGGATGCAACCCGGACCGTTCTTCCTGTTCGACCAGTCGGTGCATGGTATCTTGACAGGCCGCGGATTGCCCCAGTGGATGAGATCATTGGACTCGCTTGTCCATGTCGAACCTGATCCGTCTATGTTCTGCGGACGTTCGAGGCGGATATACTTGCCATTGATCTTCTCCGGGAAGAGCACGGCGTTCCGGTTCGATGGTACCGACATCGAGATCTGCTTGAAATTCACAAAATCGTCGGTCTTCGCGATCGCGATGCAGGAACCCCAGGGATCAAGCCATACCGCATGGCAGACGTAGAAGGTGCCGTCCATAGGAGTGATGCGCATGTCGAACCTGTGCGCCCGGTTCCCGAGCTTCTCGAGTTCGCTCAAAGGATAATTGATGGGGTCCTTGCTGACTTTGAACTTGATCCCGTCGCTGCTTGTCGCAACATGGAACACGGTCTTGCGCTCGGTCGTCTCGATCCTTAGCAGGAGCAGGATCTTCCCCTTGTACCTGGCTGTTCCTGCGTTGAACACCGTATACGCATCGAAAGGGAGCTCCTGCGGCGTCAGTATCGGATTCTTCGGATGTCTCTTGAGAACTGGCATGTTAGCTTTTTCTTTTCATTTTTCCTATGGGAAGGACGGATCCGCAGTCCATGAACTTCACCGGAAGGTTCACGGTGAATAGCGGACTCTCGTCCTTCTCAATGATCGAACAGGCGATATCTACGGCCTGAAACGCAAGATCCCTCACCTCGAAATAGACCCTGGAAATCTGGATGTCGGCCATCTTGTAATAATCAATGTTGTCATATCCTACAAGACCGGCGTCACTCGGCACCTTGATGCCATGCCTTTTGAGATAATTGTACAGGTATATTGCAGCATAGCAGTTCGGGACAAAGAACGCAGTCGGCATATTTTTCTTGTTCGCGGAGAAATAAATGTCCAGCGCCTCCTCCTTCAGCCTGTCGGCCTCGTCCTTGTCCGCAGGATTGGCGAAGCTGATCGGCTCTATCCTGACGTCCTGACGCACGCTGTGGACACCTGCTATGAACCCGGCATATCTCAGAAGGAAGCTTCTTTCCGAGAGATCCAGGAATACTCCAATATTCCTGTGCCCCTTCGAAGCGACATGTCTTCCTGCGATTTCTCCGCCTCCGGTCTCGTCAGGTGTGACCGTCGGAACTCCTTCGACTTCCCCGAACATGTTTATGGTCTTAAGTTTCGGGAATTTGATCCTGATCTCCTGCCATACCTGCGGCCTGAGGGGGCTGAGAAGGATGAGCGCGCGGCATTTTGAAAGCATGGTGATGTCGCCCCTGCCGCTGGAATTCAAATCCACGGTATTGCCGGAGAACCCCCTCCTCTTTACCTGGCTGATGCAGAAGTAATGGAGCTGGATGTAGAAGTCAAAAGCGGAAACGCCGGTCGTCTTCTCCTCGCCGCAATGGATGGCGATGTTCTTGAGGCGGTCCTCCTTCAGGCTGCGGAGACGGTTCTCGAAGTCATATCCGAGATCCTGCACCTGCGAGACGATCCTGCTCCTGGTGGCTTCCTTGACCAGCGGGGAACCGTTGAGCGCGCGCGACACCGTCATCGGACTTATCCCCAGCTCCTTCGCGATCAGCCTCATGTTTATTCTTTTTCTGTTTATCTTCATGCAGCACGCCCCGTAACGCAACGCCTAATGTTACATTTTTAATTTGTATCATTATTATATCCATATAATCACCTTTTGTCAAATGCTAATTGTTACTAATTTCATACTTTGTTACAACTGGTATGAATTTTGTTTTCCATGACGTGGAAAAACAGGAGCGGGAGAGCGGGACGAGATAACTCAAGCATCAGGGGTGTTGTCGCTCTTCCTCTTATCGGGGGAGTAACGCAGACATTCCTGTCTGCGATTGAATATGAATTTTGAAACTACAGACAAGAATGTCTGTGTTACATAATCAACTTGTCCTTCAGGAAATCATAGGCCTTCTTCCCGCTTATCTGATGCCTTCCCTCGAAATAGTCCGTCTCGACTTTTCTGTCAGAACCAAATATCTTGTAAATCTCGTTTGCCCTGGCAACGGCCTTGCGTACTGCTTTAATTGGGAATATGGGATCGTAGGTTCCTGCCTCGACCAGCATCGGACGCGGGGCTATCAGACCAAAAAGATCCTGCATCTCACCGAACTCCACCATCCCCGGCACGAAGTTGCAGGCACAATGGTGCATAGCCAGGAGGCTGTCACGGAACGAGGAGTAGTATCCGCTGACTACACAGGCCTTGATGCGGGTGTCCAGGCATGTCGAAAAGAAAGTATTCATTCCTCCGCCGGAGATTCCCATGGCTCCTAGACGGCTTACATCCATATCCTTTCTGGTCTCCAGATAGTCCACGAGTCTCATACCGTCATGCACGCGAAGTCCGACAACGGAGATCCCCAGGTGGAATGCGAGCATCGCAGAGTGGGTGCATGTCGAAGCCGACTGCTGCCCTATTTTAACGTTGAGATATGAAAAGTCGGTCTGCCGCTCGCCGAAACACGAGATCTCAGGCGCTGCGACTGCAAAACCCCGTCTGCATATCGATACCGCGAAATCCTTGTGGTAGCCGTCCGGAGCGCTCCTCTCGGCGCCGTCCTCCCAGAGTCCGACGATGTCCTTGACGCCATATCCGTGACCATGATATGCTATGACGACTGGAAGCGGACGCGGCGCATTTTTCGGAATGAGAATGTATACGGGCATCAGACAATTGGGCCCGGTCTGTATGAGAATCTTTTCGCGGACGTAGTCCTTCTTGTCAACGGATTCAATTTTTCGGGGATTCGGTGAAGCTTTTGGGATCACGCCGAGTCCGATCTTCTCCGCGAGCGCTTTTCTTGTGGATATCTGCCAGCTGCGGGCGTCCCCAGCTTTTTCTGCCTTGAATGCATATTTGGGTTTGATGGAATCAAACATCCGCCAAAGTTCTGTCGAGGGCTGGAGATCACGGGTTTCTTTTGAGGTTTTCATTGGGCCTCTCTATGTTTTTGTTCCGAGAAATAGGAAACATCTAAAACTAGCACGTATGACGTAAAAGTAAATTTGAGTATGGAATTGTTCGTAGTAGCGCATGTTTGCGCGTTCTTTGGTCTGTCGCGATTCCGTTAAGTACGCGCAAACATGCGCTACTACAAGCGAAAACCCCCTAAGCCGAATTTTTCCGTATAATTTTTATGAAATCCCTTGACTCGTCAAAAGCCTGTGATATTGTTTATGATATTTAATATCATATTTGATACTTATGAATAAGAACGAACAACATGGAAGACTGCTGCCGCTGGGAAGGGCGTTCAACGTCCTCAGGATCTGCGCGTCAAAACCTGATGGCGCATCCTTTTCCGAACTGCTCAAGGCAATCTCGCCCGCAACGCCTGCCGCTCTCTCCAGGCTGCTCAAGGCGATGGCGTATGAAAACATAATCGTGAAGGATGTCTCAGGTGCTTACAGGACAGGTCCGCTCATGCATGAGATCTCCAGGAAACTAAAAGGTGAAACTAGGATCGAAGAAGCCGTAAAACCATTTCTTAACGCCCTGGCTTCGGACACGAAACGCTCAGCAGCATACTTTGAACTCGGGAAGAATGGAGCCTTCCTGATCGGCAAATCCGAAGTGTCGGAGGATTTCCATTACATAGACCTGTTCAAGGCAATGGGATCGCCAGCCGCGCATGGATTCGGACAGATACTCATGTCATTTGGAAACCAGCAGATCCGGAAGCTGTTTGATCCCGACGGGCTTTTTATGGATGATGCAAAATACCTGAAGAGGCTTGAAGAGATCAGGAATGGACTCTGTTTCATCCGGGACTGGGGGAAGGATAATGTCATCTACAGGCTGGCTTCTCCTGTCTTTTCCGGCAGGAAGATCATGGGGACGGTCGGACTGAGTTTCCGCGCCCAGGCTCCGGATAAGAAAGAAATCGCACGGACGGAACCGTTTGTCAAAAACATTGCAGAAAGGATATCAAGGCTATATGAAGGCAATAATGTTGATGTTTGATTCGCTGAACCGGCACATGCTGCCGCCTTATGGATGCGACTGGGTACATGCTCCGAACTTCAAGAGGCTTGCGGAAAGATCGGTAACGTTCGACAAGTCTTTCGTCGGCAGCATGCCCTGCATGCCAGCGCGCCGCGAACTCCACACCGGAAGATACAATTTCCTGCACCGCAGCTGGAGCCCCATCGAACCTTTCGACGACTCAATGCCCGAGATCCTGAAGAGGAACGGCATATGGAGCCACCTCGCGAGCGATCACTACCACTACTGGGAGGAAGGCGGCTGCAACTACCATACACGTTTCAAGACCTGGGAGATCTCGCGTGGGCAGGAAGGAGATCCGTGGATGGGCGACATGGACAAGAGCATCTTCAACCACAATCCCCAGAGGGATGGCGAATGGGCCTTCCAGGACTCGGTAAACCGCCAGCATATCAGGAAAGAGTCCGAATTCCCACAGGCGAAGACCACCGCCATGGGTCTTGAATTCATGCGCAGGAACGCGAAAAACGACAAGTGGTTCCTGCAGATCGAGACCTTCGACCCGCATGAACCCTATTATGTCCCGGAAAAATACAAGAAGCTCTATGACTACGATTTCAGCAAATTCCAGAACGACTGGCCTCCATACAGCCCGGTGAAGGACGAAGCCCTGACAAAGCACTACAAGATGCTCAATGCAGCACTCATCTCCATGTGCGATGACCATCTTGGCAAAGTCATGGATCAAATGGACAAGCTTGACCTCTGGAAGGACACGATGCTCATCGTCAACACCGATCACGGGTTCCTTCTTGGCGAGCATGACTGGTGGGGCAAGTGCGCGATGCCGTTCTATAACGAGATCGCAAACAGCCCCCTCTTCATCTGGGATCCGCGTCATGGAATAAAGAATGAAAGAAGACAGAGTCTCGTCCAGACCATCGATCTGCCTGCGACAATACTGGAGTACTTCGGAATTGCTCTTCCGAAGGACATGCTGGGAAAACCGTTGGCTGACACGATCAAAAGCGACAAGCCTGTTCGGGAAGCCGGACTTTTCGGAATTCACGGCGGACAGGTCAACTGCACGGACGGACATTATATCTACATGCGAGGACCGGCCAGGGCGGACAATACTCCGTTGTATGAATACACTCTGATGCCTACGCACATGAGGAGGACTTTTGATGTCGAGGAACTGCATGGGATCGAGAGCCTGCAGGAACCTTTCAGCTTCACAAAGGGATGCAGGACCATGAAGATCAAAGGGCGTCCATGGGGCAGCGGCACTCCGCGAAACAAGACGCTGCTGTACGATATCGATGCCGACCCGAAGCAGCTGAATCCAATTGCCGATAAGGCAGTCGAAGAGAAGATGTGCAGGCATATGGTCAAGCTGATGAAGGAAAACGATTCTCCTGCAGAGCAGTTCACAAGACTGGGACTGGAAAATTATCTATAATTCAGGACCTTATGAAAATGAAAAATGAAATGACATCCCGTGAACGATGGCTTGCGGCAATCCGCATGCAGCCGGTCGACAGGCTGCCGTTCTGGCCAAAACTGGATGGCGCATATCCCAAGGCCCAGACGGCACCGTACAAGGACATGGAGATCGACGCTATCCACAGGTTGATAGGCAGCGACATGCACAACTGGGCGCCAGGCTGCGTAAAGGAGCTTAGGAAGAAGACATCAGTTAAACACAAACGCGACGGCGACACAAGTACAAATACATACAGGACTGAAAAAGGCCAGACAGAACTGGTCTGCGTCTTCGATGAGCCCTCCCAGTCCTGGCATCCCATGAAATTCCCTGTCCAAAGCCTGGAAGACATACGCCTGATGATTGAGATATTCAAGGATGTCGAAACGGTTCCGGACTTTGAAAAGCTAGAAAAGCTGAAGAAAATAAAAGCTGATAATGGAGAAGACGGTGTCCTGTCCAGTTCGGTTGGCGAATCGCCGCTGATGTACTGGGTCGAATGGATGGCCGGGGTCGAGAACGCCCACTTCCTCCTGTCCGACTATCAGGACGATGTCGAGGAACTTTTCAGGGAAATGCAGAGAGTGCTCGCCGATTCGACCAGGATCACCTGTGAACACAGTCCAGTGGATCTGATCTACCTTACGGAAAACACCTCTACGACGCTGATCTCCCCTGATCAGTATAAAAAATATTGTGCACAACATGTAGGAGAATGTGCGGAAATCGCAAAGAGTTTTGACAGGAACATGGTCATTCACATGTGCGGCCACCTGAAGGCGCTTCTTCCTGATCTGGCGAAAATACCTGTCAAGGCGTTTGAGGCGTTCACTTCACCGACTCTTGGAAACACGACACTGCTAGATGGCAGGACAGGGTGTCCGGACAAGTGCCTGATCGGCGGCACGAACGCAATGCTGTGGACAAAGGATTCATCCGAGATCATAAGGCGGATAGAAAAGGACCTGGACGTCCTTCCTCATCACAGGGGCATAGTGGTCACGTCCGCAGGAGTCATGCCTCCTCTGTGCAAGCCGGAGACGATCAGGGAAGTCTGCGAATGGGTGAAGGGGTATTCGGTTAGGAATTAGCAAGTAGGACGGGTTTAAACCCGTCAACAGTATTTGACAAGCAATCGTCGGGTTGAAACCCGACATACTTATAAGGAGAATTTGGCATGGAAAAAGCAAATCAGCCCAATGTTATATTTTTCTTCACGGACCAGCAGCGCTGGGATACCTGCGGATGCTACGGCCAGAAACTCAACATCACTCCGAACCTGGATCAGATGGCGAAGGAAGGAGTCCTCTTTGAAAACGCCTTCACCTGTCAGCCAGTCTGCGGGCCCGCGCGCGCCTGCCTGCAGACGGGCAGATACGCCAGCGAGATCGGATGCCACACGAACAACGTAATGCTTCCCATACAGGATGAGACTGTCGCAAAAATAATGCGCAGGAACGGATACGAAGCCGGATATATTGGGAAATGGCATCTGGCATCAAGCGGGCATGGCGGAGGTCCGGACGATTTCTGCAGGAAGCCTGTACCGGTTGAGCGGCGCGGCGGCTATCTCGACTACTGGATTGCTTCTGATGTTTTGGAGTTCACCTCTCATTCATATGACGGATACATGTTTGATGCGGACGGCAACAAGCGGGTATTCCCTGAAGGCAGGTACCGTGCCGACGCCCAGACCGACTGGGCGCTGGAATATCTTGAAACCAGGGACTTGAATAAACCGTTCTTCCTTTTCCTGTCATATATCGAACCTCATCACCAGAACGACCACGACTGCTATGAAGGTCCGAAAGGCTCAAAGGAGAAGTTCAAGAATTATGATGTGCCTGGCGATCTTGAAGGGACAAAAGGAAACTGGAGGGAGAATTATCCGGACTATCTGGGATGCATAAACAGCCTGGATGAAAATCTTGGAAGGGTCCGGAAGAAGCTGAAGGATCTTAAGATCGACGACAACACCATAATCATCTTCACCAGCGACCACGGTTCGCACTTCAGGACGAGGAACAAGGAATACAAGAGGGCCTGCCATGATGGATGCACGCATATCCCGATGGTGATAAGCGTTCCCGGATTCAAGGGTGGAATAAGAATCAGCGAAATGGTGAGTCTGATAGATCTTCCTCCTACAATCCTAAAGTCAGCCGGAACGGAAGTTCCGGCTTTCATGAAGGGACGTCCTCTGAACGGACTAGTGGACGGTTCAACCAGATCTTCATGGCCGGACGATGTCTATATCCAGATATCCGAGGACCATTGCGGCAGGGCAATCAGGACCCATAAATGGAAATACAGCGCCCGCGCCCCTAAGGTTTCAGGCAATGCAGGCTTCAGCGACACATACGTGGACGACTTCCTCTACGATCTGGAAAATGATCCGCACGAGAAGACGAACCTGGTCGCAGATCCCGCATACGGGAAAGTCCGCGAGGAAATGAGAAAGAGGTTGCAGAAATACATGTCCGCTGCAAATGAACCAAAGGCGGTAATAAAGCCGCAGATTCAATGAAAGATGGTAAATAACAAGTAATATCAATTCGCAATCACAAGGCAAGAACATGTCTTACGACATTGACTACAAACTTATTGCAAATACAATTGAGATTCGTTAGTAGTTAAGCTCGCAAGAGCTGTTCTTTTCTTAATGTATAAGGCGGTTTTTAAACCGCCAATTAATCGTCGGGTTAAAACCCGACATACTTTAAAGGAGCTTTTATGTCAGCGAACAAGCAGCCGAACATAGTTTTCATCACGACTGACCAGCAGAGGTTCGACACACTGCCTCCGTATGCACCGACATTTTTACGGACTCCGCACATGAACCATCTCATGCGCGACGGCATCACATTCGACCGCGCCTACACCAGCAGTCCAATCTGCGTCGCCGCACGTGCGAGCATGCTCACCGGCAAATCACCCTGGAATCATCACATCCTCGGCAATCAGGAGACTTCGAAGACCATCGGGCGCGAAGGGACTCTTCCTACCCTACTTCATGATTGCGGCTACCAGACGGCTGCGATCGGCAAGATGCATTTCGGTCCGGAGCGCACACGCCATGGCTTCGATGAGATGATCCTGCCTGCCGACTATTACATTGAAATGGAAAAGAGCGGTTATCCGCTCAAGCCCATGCAGCACGGACTCGGGCAGAACGAGCTTTATGCAGGAATGGCGACTGTTCCGGAATCAATGACCCTCACCAACTGGACGGCGAACCAGTGCGTTTCCTACATCCGTGACAGGAGAGATCCCAATGTCCCGTTCTTCCTATGGTGCTCATTCTCGAAGCCCCATCCTCCGCTTGATCCTCCGGAACCGTATTATTCCATGTACCGCAACTGTCCGATTCCTGAACCTGTGATCAGTGACTGGAGCGAAAACGATGTGCCAGTCGCGATGAGACGCCACCGCGAATCCTGGTCGGACGACCTTGTGCCGCCGGAAGTCATCCGCGAAGCCCGCTCCGCATATTACGGTCTCATCACGCAGATCGACTACAATATCGGACGCGTCTTTGGAGCGCTCCAGGATCTGGGCCTGTTCCACGATACGCTTTTCATATTCACGTCAGACCATGGGGAATTCCTCGGCGACCATCACACCGGGTGCAAGCAGTTCTTCCATGAACCATCGGCCCGCATCCCCTTCATCCTGAGGCTCCCGAAATCCTGGAAGGGCAGAAGATTCGGAGAACGGGTCGAACATCTCGCTACTCATGCCGACATCCTGCCGACCGTCCTGGCGGCCGCCGGAGGCAAGGCGCCTTCCGACTGCGACGGTGAAAACCTGATTGATTATCTTGACGGGAAAATAAAGAATCCTCGGAAGTATCTGGAGGGTACTATCGGAAACATACTTGGCGATAATCCGAATGTCAGCTATCTCGGGATAACCGACGGTGAATTCAAATACATGTGGTATCCGGAAGGCGGTTCAGAACAGCTCTTCGATCTGAAGAACGATCCTAAGGAAATGAAGAATATCTCCAAATCAAAGAAGCATGCGGCAACAAAGAAACGCCTGCGCGACGAGATCATAAGTCGCCAGAAGGAAAGAGGCGGACTTTTCCTGAAGAACGGCGATCTCGAAATACTGCCTTTGAAGAACGACACAGAGAAGGAACGCCGCAGCAATCCATGGCCCGGATACCATACGGAATTCTTCCATGTGGATGTGAGGCACTAGGGAGAAATCTGAAGGACCGGCAGGATTTGCGAATTTCGCAGAAGCATATGGATATTAATTCGTTAGTAGTTAACGCATTTTTGCGTGTTTCTTCGTCTGGAAATGCACAGCCAATAATGGCTTGGCTACAAACAAATTCCAGATTATTTCTCTATGGAGCGTTGGTCTCCAAGCCGGCTTCTTGGCGACGGCGGAAGGTCGGCGTTCCACAATCTCATAAAGCACGCGCAAACATGCGCTACTACGAACATAGTCTGTTTTTATTTAAGGAGCGCTGGCGTCTCGCCGGCAATTCCTTGAAATTTTATTCGCCGTTTGAAGTTTCCGCCGCAGGAGGATTGAGTGTTCGATGTTCAATTCTTAATCATATTATAAAGATCCCTTGCCTCCTCGATGGAATCCGTCTGGAATCTCACTAGAAGACCTTTTGGATCGAGGGATTTCACGATCTTCAGGATTTCTTCCTTATCGAGCCTGATGTTCCAGCTGGAAAACTGCAGTGGATGACCTTTCTTCTGGACAAGCTTGCCGGCTTCTATCCTGTCATCTGTTCCGGGACCGTTCGGATCGTTGCCGAACTCAATCGCTCCCATTTTGCGGACATCGAGGAATCCCGGGAGGCATTGACTCGCCCCGGAATGGACATGCATGAAGACCGAATCGAATTTTTCGCAGACATATGAATCCGGCTGATGGAAGAATTCCTGGAACTGGCCAGGTCCGACAAGAGTGGAGAAATCTTCTGAAAGCCGAACACCCCTGCCCGGCAGCCACACGCTGAACCCATCGGTGACACCATCCGCAAGCCCGGCCTTGCGGTGCAGCTCGAGTTCGCAGCTGATGGTTTCAGAAAGAAGCTTTGCAGCGTCAGCAGCAAGTCTTTTTACATCGTCAGGGTTGTCATAGAGTTCCATGGCGAGCTTTTCGGAACCGATCAGGCCGGCGACAATATCCATCGGTCCAAGATAGTCGGCGAGCGACGGCAGATACGTGTCCCATCTCCAGTTCTCGAGAAGAGGCTCAAGGCGCTGGATATATTTCTGCCATAAAGGATGCTTCGGATCAAACGTTTCTACTTTTGCGAGATTCGCAGAATCGTATGCATGAACCGACCAGGAAGTGTGGGCATCGTACTCGAAACCGGCGCCAGCCATGGCGGGAAGGAGAGCCGGTCCAAAGTTCACGGCTTGGACGTTCAGGGTGTCAGATGGAACTCCTGCATCCGCAATCGCTGCGGCATTCGCCATTTTCCTTGCGGCCATCTGCGACGGAGGGATCTCGATGTCGAGTCCGCCACATGGAATCCTTACAGGGAAATAATTGGACACCAGGATTTGCGAATTCTCCCGCTTCCACCACTTCTTATGTAACTCAGCTATTGATCGGTTGTCCATAAAATAATATTAAAAGGAATCCCTCACTTGCTTCCGCCAAGCATCCTGATTTCCCGCTGAGGGAATGGTATCGTTATGTTTTTAGCGCGGAAAGCTTCGACCAGGGCCTTGTTGATCTCTCCGCCGGCCGGTCCGAAATCGGCTACGCTGGTCCATGGTTTCACGGCGATGTTGATCGAGGAGTCGGCCAATACGCTCACAGCGATCACCGCAGACAGATCCTTCTTGACGCGTGCATTGTTCTGCAGGACTTCGTTCACTGTCGACAGAGCGACGTTCAGATCGGTATCATATGAGACCCCGACAACTAGGTTGAGCTGCCGGATCCTGCCGTAGTTATGGAGGATCTCTCCTACGATCTTGCGGTTTGGCACCACCACGTTCGACTTGTCAGGGTGTGAAAGTATCGTGGTGAACAGGTTGATATTCTCGACGTCACCCTCTACTCCTGCGATCGAGATGTACTCGCCGATACGGAACGGCTTGGTGAATATGATTGTCAGTCCGGCGAGCATGTTGCCGAGAATTCCCTGCATTGCAAGAGCTATGCCGGCACCCGCCACTCCGATTCCCGCAATAAGCGGCAGCAGTTGGACACCAAGGTTCTGCAGGGCCATGATAACGAACAATCCAATCACCATGAGCTTTGCTATTCGCAGCAGCAGCAGGCGCACAGGAGGTTCCAGGTTTAACTTTTGCAGGGTCTTGTCAAGGAACTGCCCTACCCAGCGTCCTACGACAACACCAACTATTATGATACCTATCGCCACAAGCAGTCTTGGCCCGAACTGGACAGCCAGATCTATGCCTGTTTTCTTCAGATATTCCAGTGTTTCGGCATGTTCATTCATTTAAAACCTCTTTCATTAATAGGAATTTAAAGTCCGTTTTTTATTTGAACAATCCCTTTGTCTTTTTTCCTTTTGTCATTCATTGTCCAACCCTCCTTAAAAATTAATAGAAAAATATATCATTCCAACTGCCAATATTCTCATATATTCCCACATCAGTCCGGAAATCGCGTGTCTGAGCTGCGGGCCGCCGGAAGTATTCCACGGCGATCCGGCTGACAGGATAATTGCCGCTACCGCAATCCGTCTTGGAGCTTGTCTCGCTAGAGCCAGCTCGAAAAGAGGGTAATGCGGAAATTCCTGCGTGCCGTGCCATAGATTCCTAGCGAAGGCTGGTCTGCGATTGAAAATTAAATTGAGGCCACAGACAAGAATGTCTGTGCTACTTTTTAGACAAATTTAATTTTGAGATTACCTTATGGTGCTAAGATTAAGAAAAGGCAATCTAAAGTTTGCCACGTGAGTCACGTTCCACGTGTCAACGTGGTCACATGATACTCCAACATTTGTCGTATGCTGAGGCTGGAGTCCAAGCTTCAGCTTGTGTATTCATGATGATAAAACATTACGAGGATGCCCATTTCCCTACACCTCCACCGGATCCCATCGCAAAAAAAACTCCACATATTGTACAAACAAACTCTCGATAACTCGGGACAATATCCCGAGCTACTTCGTAATCACATCCGAATCTTTCTTCCCAAGCAGATCTTTACCGATGGTGCTTTTGCCGGTCTTGACTTGATCGGGTTTCTGGTAGACACGGACATAGTCGACATCTAGCGCCTGCGGGAAAGCCGTGTCATCTATGCCGTAGCGTCCGGCCCATTGCCCACCTATCGACAGGTTGAGCAGGACATGCGCGTTCGGCGCATCCTTGCCGTTCGCATAAACCCATTTGTATGACACAGTGAAGAGTTTTTTTCCGTCCACAAACCAGGTCACGGTGTCATCCGTATCCCAAAGTAGTCCGAAGACATGGAAGTCGTCCGGAAATTTAAACGGCGCATGATAGTTTCGCTTTTTGAAGTCCGGATCCCGGAACAGTTCCTGGCCTCCCCAGGGGTTCGGCTCGCCTTTCTTTGGCTTCACCTGCGCCGTCATGTGCATCATGTCGGGACGGTCGTCCTTGCCGTTGTTGACGAACTCGATGATGTCGATCTCCGGCGGCCAGGAGGTCTTTCCATTTTCATCTGAATCGCTGTTGAGCCAGAACGCAGGCCAGACGCCGAGACCGCCCGGCATCTTGAGCCTCGCCTCGTAATAGCCGTACTTGAATGTCATCTTCGACCGGATCATTCCCGATTCATACTGGAATCGCTTATTCTCTGTCGGCACCTTGCGGGCCGTCAACTGCAGCGTCGTCCCGGTCATGACGTGGTTGTTGTTCTCACGGAAGAGCTGTCTCTCGTCGTTGAGAGTGTCAAGCGTGCCGTCCTTGTAGATATACCTGGTCCACCAGTTGTCCAGTGACAGGCTCGCCCCGTCGAACTCGTCAGAGAACACCTTCTTGTATCCCTCAGGGATGTAGGAGCTGTCCTTCGCGGCTTCCGTTGCGCCAGTCGTCGGATCCGCACTGTTGCAGGCCGCTGAAAATGCTACAAGCAATATCACCGCAAATCCAAAATGAGAACCTCCACTTTTCTTCATAATTACACTGATCCTTCCATTATTATGTGAACGACTATTAAAAATTGACCTGAACCGCGCTGTTTGGACCAATCGTAGCCTTCAGGACGAGATAGGCGCCGGTAAGACCCCAGTCTTTAGCCCTGTCTACTATACGCATATTTTACAACCTCCACACATGAATTCCCGAGTTTCTCCATCTTCATCCCGGAGGGATGAGAGATAGTAGCCGGGGGTTGAGCCCTGCGATACCCCCGGATCAAGGGGAAAAACGAATCGCACCCTGAAGGGGTGCCAGAATCATACGTTCTAATAATCATTCAACCGTCACAACAAATATTTAGGCTCGATGAAATTCCTGAGAAATGCGCATAGTAGACAGGGCTTTAGCCTGTCCAATTCATAGAGATTAAGATGGTACATGCTTCCGCCGTCGCGAAGAAGCTATGGCGGACACGGAAGCACGTACCTACCTATCGCACAAGTTTCAGACGGCCCCAGTAGGAGCGGACGGCGCTGTTCTTCTCGCCGCCGTTCCACATGATCTGACGGGTACGGCTGCCACCCTGCGGAGCATCGTCGATCGCCATGTCAAAGAGGAGATCCATTCCTTCGACTGGTTTCACGTCGAGGGCGCTCCACGGAATTGCCGCTTCCATGGTATATCCGCTGCCATCGACAGACAGCACGTTGATCATGCGGATATCCGGTTGCTTTGCGGCGTTGACCACGTGCGTGCTTCCCGGTTTGATATCCGTCCTGCCTGCAAGCAGCACCTGCTTGTCGCTGAACAGCAATGTGCCGGGCTGATCCAGTTTTTCGCTGCCGATGAACAATTCAACACCGTCGCCGCTCCACAGCTTGTCGCCCTGGGCAGTATTGTTGAGGGGAGTCGGATCAGTGACGTTGATCAGCAGGTAGAGATTTTCCGTATCCCAGGCGATCTTGAAGGAACCTTCAAGTCCCTTTCCATCCTTGCCTACGACCAGACGGTCGTTGGTGACGCGTTCCGGCGGGCGGCCTGGCCAGCCATCGGCCAATCCGTCGATCCTGATGCTGCCTGCAGGCACGCTGCCTGCCTGTACCTGCTTGCGGGTCTTGCCGGCTCCGCCGACGAAACGCGGGTCATCAAGGGTAAAAGGCTTCTTCCCGTTCAAGAGCACATCGTAGATGATTTCATGTGATTTTGCCATCTCGCGCAGGCAGGTGTCGTAAGGACGGTCGCAGGTGTTGAACAGTCCGCTGTTGGCACGTTCACCATCCAGTTTGGAGAACCAGCGTCCGGTAACAGCCTGGTCGATCAAGGTGAACCATTCGATACCGACCACGAAACCAAGCGAGGCGGCCTGCTCGATATAGTTGCGGTAGGCTTCACCGCGCAGCTTCTGGGTCGCCATGTCGAGATTGTACGGTGCCGGATTGCTCTCGGCGCCGCTCGAATAGAAGAATTCGCTCCACATCTGCGGTTTTCCACCGGTCCACTTGTAGAGGCGTTCGATGAAATTCTTGTCGATGCCCCAGGTGTAATAGTTGATGCTGATGACGTCCATGTACTTGCCGGCGATGCGGCAGAGGGCCTCGTTGTTGGCGGTACCTGGCTGCCAGCGGTTGGACACCATCAGATGGTTCTTGTCATACTTGCGGAATGTCTCGGTGAGGAATTTAAAATATGTGTCCAGGAACAGTTCAGTGAATTCCTGCATGTCGGCGTAGGCGGCCTTCGTCGACACCGGAAGCCCCTTGTCGGCAAGCGATGCGAAATCCGCAGCCTGCAGGTTCCAGGCGGTGTTGAATTCAGCGATGGTCGGATATTTCTTCTGGAGCATCTCAACCAGCTTGCGCTTGGCAGCGTACTTGCCGTTGAGCTGCGGCAAAGCGCGAGGAATATCCTCGAAGCCCTGCTCGTTGGCGAAAAAGAAACCGATGATCAGTGGATTGTCCGCCTTGCCAGGCAAGCTCTTGCTCCAGCTCTCATCGGTCTTGCGCCTTGCGTCCTCGTCGAATGGGTCAGCTACACCGCGTATCCCAGGCAGCTCAGGACCGAAACCGATGCTATCCATGCGCGGGATCTGCTTGTCGACGAATGCCTGGCATGAGCCGGAGAAAGCGCCTATCGCGTTAAATCCCACTGCGCGTACACGGTCGATCAGTCGTCCTATCTGCTGATCCTTGGTTGTCTCCTTGCCGTATTTGCGGATGACGTTTGCGGCATAGAACGAGAATACCTGGTCGTGCCACCATTTTTCAGGGTGCCAGGCTTCAGCGAATTCGCCGTCCAGGGGCGGCAACCACTCGTAGATATCACGGCGGTCCTTGATGTAGGTCGCCTCGTCTCCGGGATTATAACCAAAGACGCAGATGCCGAGATGGAAGGTGACGTTGCCATCTGGATTGATGAGAAGCCAGCGGTCATTTTTCTTTTCAACGCGGAAGAATCCGGTAGCATTCAGTCCGAGCTTCTCCTTGCTGCCAGGCAGACCGCCCCACTTGTCGACTGCTGTTGGCTTGTAGCTGGCCCAGTAGGCGGCTTCGTTTGCGACATCGGCCTTGAGGTCGGCCTCGTCCTTGACCTTTCCGGGAAAATCCTTGCGCGTGGTCTGACCGAAACGATCAACCTGTACTTTCACAGCCGGCGTTGCTGCTGCTGCAGTGGCGGCGGCGCCATGCGGCTTCTCGCCGACCACTATGCTGTGCACCTCCCACCCTGGATTGTAAGGAATGGTCACTTTCCAGGCGTACGCCCTGTTGCCCCATTCGCGCAGATCGGTCAGTTCCTGATAGGCGTAGTCGGGAAAACCAGTGACAGACAAGATGTGTCCGGCAGCATCGATCAGCGTGAAATCCGGGGCGTTGCCCTGGTAGAGGTGGGGTTTAGCAGGTTTTTCAACAGGGAAGGACTGAGGCTGTCCTTTGCCTATGGTCCAGGTGCCGCCGTCGCCGAACTGGGCGCCGAACATGAAGTCGAGCTTGAAATTCTTTACCGCGGAGGCGTTGCTGAACTTCATATTTACTTTTCCACCTTCAGCCACTTCAAGATGGACTTTTATGTCCTTGGCGTAAGTGACATCCGCCTGCTTGCCAGAGACCTTCTTCTGGAGAGGCTTAAGGTTCCCGGGCTGAAGCTCCGGGAAACCCAGGTTGAAATTACCCATGCCCTTGATCGCGACGGCAATGCCGTTGTCGTTCAAGGTCACATCTGCGGCAGATGCAGCAACTGTAGCTAAAAAGGACGCAGCTCCTAAAATAACTGCTGACATAAGAACAGGAACTTTGATCTTCATGATATCTCCATCTTGGTTTATTTTTTCACTGCCTTTATCACAATTTCGCCAGTGACAGGTTCCGCCGAATAGCGTATTGCCGCATCTTCAACTTTGACATTCGCCCTATTCTTCCCCTGCTCCACGGAACATTCCTTCCAGTCGGCAGGAACTTTCGTCTGCAGGGTCAGCGGCAGATCGTAGAGTGTTGCATCCGTCTTGCATGTGAGCTGGAGCTTAATCTGGGAATTGTCCTTCTGTGCGACCTTGAGCTCTGCGCCCTTGCGTTCAGTCAGGTACTTGTGATAGGACACCGGATCCGTCACCCAGACCTTGTCCTTGTTTTCCTCGAGCTTGTCGAGGAGCGCTGTAAAGATATCCATCGGAGTGGTCAGCCAGTCGCCACCGACTCCATGGAAGTCATGATGCCCCATCTCGCCCTTGGCTATTGCGTTATCGACAAGCTTCAGCACATCCTCCTTCGTCTTGCAGTGGAAGGGATATCCGAAGAAAGGAGGCCTGTCGACGAGATTGTATTTTGCCAGAAGCTGATTGAACTCCTCCTTGGTAATCTTCCACGGAACACCGCCGGGCTGGCCGAAAGAGATCAGACGCGGGGTCTTGCGGTCCGGGAAACATTTGTTGATTTCATCGTTGGCAAGGGCGATGTCCTTGTCGACATCCTCAAGCGTCGGCGCACCTTTGTGCGTGAAGGTATGGTTGCCATATTCCATCCCGGTCTTCGGTATTTCCTTTTCCCAGTCGTTCTGTTTGTTCTTGAACGGCCCGTTTCCGGCATTGATGTAGAATGTCCCGACCATGCCCCTCTTCTTAAGTTCAGGAATGGCATTGGTGACATGCGACACGCAGCTGTCGTCGAATTCCAGCATGAAGACGGCCTTCTTACCGTCCTTCCATTTCAGAATCTCGGCATCGGATGCAGCCGCATCCTTCTTTTCCTGCGCGCCCGACACCAGGGCAAACGCGGCCAGCGCGACAATGATAGCTTTTTTCATGAAATCTCCTTTGTAAATTTTTCCTAATAAGTAGGGCGGTTTTTAAACCGCCAACCAAACGTCGGGTTAAAACCCGACATACTTTAAATAACAAAATACATAAATACTTAGCTGTGCCTCCGTGCGAGAATGATTTACTCATTGCTCAGGAATTTCGTGCCCGAAATTCCTTTCTGGTATATCTCCACCTGCTCGGGAAGCCTTTCGATATTGACGTCCTTGCCCCAGTAGAAATAGGTCATCGCCTTGATGTTCGGATATTTCTTCGGGAACAGATTCAACGTCATCTCCATGTGCTTTGCGTCGCCAGGATAGGGCTTCGGCACATACCACTGTCCACGGTTTGGTTCCGTGCCCCATTCGGCAAGGACTATCGGCTTGCTCGGATATGTCTTGACCAGGTTGTCCATGTACATATGGTTGACATCATTGTAGAAGCTCGGTCCGATCCAGTCGACATACTCATCTCCGGGATAATACGCCTTGAAGCTGTTCTGCGCATCGAGATTCTTGTATGGACGACCGGTCATCTGCGGACACCATACGAATGCGACATTGGTCACGCCCTCATCCTTGAAGATGCCGTGTATCTTCCGCCAAATCTTGATATATTTCTCCGCGGTCCAGTCGGTACCCTTCTTATAGAGTTCCGAATACTGGAACCAGTCGCCGTTCATCTCATGGTTGAAACTTACAAGCATCGGCTTTGCATACTTCTTGCAGTATCCCGCCATGTTCTTGAAATACTGGTCGTGCTTCCCGTCGAGGATCTCGTCGGCGCTGAGGAACGGGCAGCCCGGTTTCCAGTCGCCGGTATAGACCTTGACGAACGGTATGACGTTCGGAACCTCGTCTATGATCATCAGTCTTTTGTTGAAGGAATCGTCTGGCTGCTTCACGCCGTTCGACCATATGCAGTCGAATGTTCCAATCATCGAAGGCTTCTTGCCTGCGACCTTCACATACTGGTCGTATATCTTCTTGAACCCTTCCTTCTCGTCTGTCCAGATGAGGACGCCGTGGTAGATCTTGTCCTTCAGCTCGCATTTTGCCAGAGGCCGGTCAGGCATCGGATTGACTACATCGCTTTTTTCAGCCTGCTTCAGCTTGCTGACATCCGCATCATCACCATGGTCGAACGGCTTTGGCGCATCAGCCGCCGACACAAAGACCGATGCCGCCAGGCATAATCCAAAAATCATCGTGCTTTTCATATTCTCTCCCCATTTGTAATTTTTTTTCGACAGGTAGGGCGGTTTCGCCGAAACCGCCGCGGACGACTCAGCGAGTCGTCCCTACCTTCTGAGAATTTCGCAATTCGTATTCATTTTATCCCTTCTTCACAGGCACTGTCGTTCTCACTCCGATGAATCCTATCCACTTTTCGACTTTCTCGTTTTCGGTGAAATCATTGCTCTCATGCGGCTGTTTTTTTCCTATCCTCCCGCTCTTCGCCTTGCCCATAGGATGATACGGCATGACATTGATCTCGACTATGTTCTTCAGCTTTCCCGCGAGTTTCGCAATTTCCTCCAGGTGCGATTCCCGGTCGTTGAGACCCGGGATGATAGGGCAGCGCAGGATGCTCTTGGAACCCATCTTATCAATTTCGAAAAGGTTCTCCATTATCTGCCTGTTATCTACTCCTGTATATTTAAGATGCCTCTTTGGATCGCTCTCCTTGATGTCATAAAGGAAAATATCCACGTCATCCCTGATCTTCAGATATCTCTCCATCGGGGCGAATCCGCTGGTCTCGATACAATTGTGCAATCCTCTCTTCTTCGACTGTGCAAGAAGCTCCGCCGTGAATTCATACTGCATCATCGGTTCTCCACCTGAAATGGTCATGCCTCCGCCAGACTCCACATAGAAGTCGCGGTCCTTTTCCACTTCTTCCAGGACTTCCCAGACATCCATCTGATTTCCTTTCAGCTCAAGGGCGGAGTTCGGACATGCCGAAACACAGCACCCGCATGCTGCGCAGAGCACCCGGTTGATGTCATGATTGCTGACACTCAGACTATGGCATTTTTTCGGACATGCCTTGACGCACGCACCGCACAGAGTGCACTTCTCATGCAGGAAATAGAGCTCGGGATATGACGACTGCGATTCGGGATTGTGGCACCAGTGGCAGTGCAGCGGACAGCCTTTCAAAAAGACAGTAGTCCGCAGTCCCGGCCCGTCATGCAGGGAGCATCTTTCAATCGCAAAGATTAGTCCTTTCATAAAGTAAGACGGTTTTTAAACCGTCTATCTCCTGTTTTTAATGCTTATCATAATTACCATTCCCGATAATCGTTAAACTAGCAAACCCGAGGGCGGATAATCCGCCCTTGGTTGTCGGGTTGAAACCCGACCTACTTTCTAATAAAGAGTTCTCCTGATTATCTCCTCCTGGATCATCGGCTCGAGATCGATGAAACGCGCCGACCAGCCACCGAGGCGGACCATCACATGCGAATACTTCTCCGGCTCCTTGAGTGCGGCCTGGAGATCGTCCTTATTGACCACGGTGACGTTCGCCTGCATTCCGCCCTTCTTGAAATACACCTTGAAAAGCATCTCCATCTTGGCGCGTTCCGCAGTGAAAAATTCCCGTGACAGCTTCACATTCGTGGTAGCTCCGCCGTGAGCCGGGTCCACTTTCGCCACCGAATTGAACATTGCTGTCAGGCCCTTCTTATCAAAACCTGCGGTGGGAGCCATACCAATCGCGAAGGGTTCCCCTTTCCTGCGTCCGTCGGCGGTGGCTCCGCAGTCCTTGCCCATGCCGTACCCGCCGGGATTTACGCTGCTGACGACCAGGAAGTCAAGTCCCCTCTTCTTGCCTGCGAGTTTCGCAGATTTGTTGATATACTTCCACATGTCGGCCAGCATGCCGTCGGCCTCCTTGTCATCATTGCCGAATTTCGGTGCATTCAGGAGCATCTTCCTGACATCCTCCCTGCCTTCGAAGTTGTTATCCAGGATCTTGACGAGTTCAGTAAGTGAAAGCTTCTTCTCTCCATAGACGATTTTTTTAATTGCAGTAAGCGAGTCGGCAGCATTTGTAAAACCGTGTCCCATCTCGCATCCGCCCAGATATCGGATGCCTCCGTCGAACATGGCTCTCCCGCGTCCCAGGCAGTCGTCGCTGAGGAGGCTTGCAAACAGGAATGCATTATGTTTCTGATGTCCGACACATATTCCCTTGTAGATCCTTGAAGAAAGCTCCATCGCGTAGTCAATCTGTTTCTTGAAGGCACTGTAAAGCTTTTCAAATGTATCAAATGTTTCCACGGCACCGGTACCTGGTCCGACCTTATGGCCATCACAGGTCTTTCCATCATGGAGAGCAGCGAGGAACGATTTTGGAACACTCCATGCGCTGTCGAGAAGACTGGGGCTGCACCAGGCGAGCATGTATTCCCCGCATCCGAGAGGATGGTAGCGTACAGCTTCTTCAAGGGAGACCCCGAGGCTTTTTGACGCACCAGGCACATTCGTGTCATCGTTGTAGAACATCGGAAAGACGCCGTTCTCCCCGACCACGTCCAAAGCCTTTGAAAAGAGTTTTGGATCCTGTCCCTCATAGAATCTGAAGGTCAGCTGGGGTTTCACATTCTTAAAACGTCTTGTAGCCTCAAGGGCAGCCATGGCAAACCTGTCGGCGTTCTTTTCATTCCTTCTGCCTTTTCCACCGAGCACCACACGGCTCACAGCAGGTTCGCCATTCTCGTTGATAACGCTCCAGAGAGAGAGGATGAGCTCCATGGCCTCTTCCTCTGTAATCGTTCCTTTGTCTAAGTCATTCGCATAGAAGTCACCAAGGAAAATATCGAGTCTTCCGGGCTCGATGTGTTTTCCACTTCCCATGAGTAGATATAGCCAGAGCAGCTGAACTGCTTCGCGGAAAGACTGCGGAGCCCGCACAGTTATTGCTTCAAGGATCCTGGCGGTCTCCTCAAGCCGTTTCCTGTCCTTTGCGGATTTCGCACTTTTGGCAAGGTTTTCGGCCTGCCTCCTGTAATGCAGGCAGGTGTCCTTGAAGACATCGAGCATGATAAGCAGCCCGTCGAGAAAACCCTCGTCGCCACCCTTTTTCTTTACCTGGGATTTTCTTGCAATTATATCCTCAATCAGTCCCGGAACACCCCGCTTGAGCAGGCGGTCGAAATCCATGGACATGCAGAATCCTGTACTTGCTCCTCCGAGGAAGCTGTTTTTCAGCTCATCATCCCAGATTTTCCGTATCTTCGACTGGCTGCATTCGTCTTCCCAGAAATCAAGGACTTTCTTGAGAGCCTTTCTCTCAGCGTCGTTCTTCGCGCAGTTCTTGGCTGCCGAGAAATTGACGCAATATCCTCCCTGTTTCCCGGCGGTCTCAACTCCTTTTCGCCATTCAGGATACCAATGCCACCATATCGTCCCGAAATAGACGATGATATCCTCCGGCCTGCGCCCGGCGATGGTATCTTCGGGACGCAGATCCCTTAATATTGCGGGATACTGAGCCTTCAGGCACATCGCCTCGCGAATGGCAACATGATCATCCTTGTGCTCCTTGTAAGCCTGAGTGAATTCCACCGCCTGCGCCACGAAAGGGCTCAGAGCCGTTTTATTGACTCCACTTTTTTTGATGTCCAACATTTGTTCTTACTTTTTTACCTCTGTAAAATTGGTTGTTTTTTAAGTAGGTACGGGCTTTAGCCTGTACCATGAATTCAAGAATGGTACATCCTAAAGGACGTACCTACTTTTCACTCACTCCCCAAATACCGCCCTTCCCCAGGCGCTGCGGTCGCTCGAATTCCTGGAGATGCCGTTCCACATGAGCTGGGACTTCCGTCCTTTTCCGTCGGCGCTGTTGTCGACCGCGAGATCAAACAGGATCTCCTGTCCTTTCTTCGGTTTTAAGCCAAGTGCCGATAACGGGATTGCAGCTTCAATCACATATCCTTTGCCGTCGACGCGCGGTACCACGGCCATCTTGCATTCGACCTGTTCGGGAGAGTTTGCAAACCAGACCTGGCCTTTCCCGTCGGGCGCGCCTGCACCGAGGAGGATCTGGCGGTCGGTAAACCTGAGAGCCCCGCCCTGTTCGATGTTTTCGGAACCGATGAACAACTCAAGCCCGTCACCGCTCCAGAGCATATCCTTGGTATTCTTGTTCTGCATCGGTGTGGCATCGGTGACTTCGACATGGATGTAGAGATTGCTGTCATCATAGGCGAGCCTGAAATTCGCCTCCGCCTCGCCGGCACTTGCGCCTTCGACAAGCCTCTTTCCGGAAATCATCTCCGGAGGAAGTCCGGGCCAGTCGCCGCGTTCGCCGTCGATCTTCATCGGACTTGGGGTCCTGGCGACGGTGATCTTCTGTTTTCCGCCGGCCTTGCTGCTGAATCTCGGATCATCGAACACAAAAGGCTTCTTGCCTTCGAACTCGAGCTTGTAGATCTCGTAGTTCGACTTCATCATCTCTGCAAGCATGTCCTTCCATGGGCGGTCGGTAACCGAGATCAGCCCGCAGTTCGGCCGTTCGCCGTCATATTTCGAATAGAACACCCCCATGCACGGGGCATCGACAAGCGTGAACCATTCGACTCCGACGACGTATCCGAGGGAGGCGGTGTTCTCAAGATAATTCCTGTATGCGAGCCCGCGCTCCTGCTGGTTGTTGACGTCCTTGAACGGACCCACGCCGGAATCCGAAGACGAGCTCCAGTAGAATTCGCTGAGGAACATCGGCTTCTCACCGCTCCACTTGTAGATGCGATCAAGGTAATCCTTGTCGACACCATAAGTGTAGTAGTTCACCGAAACGATATCAGTGTATTTGCCGGCTATCCTGCAGAGCTGTTCGTTGTTCGCGGTGCTTGGCTGCCAGCGGCTGCCGATGATCATGTGGTTCCTGTCGTACTTCTTGACAGTATCATATGTCAGCTTGAACAAGGTCTCAAAGAAGAAGGCCGTGAAAGCCTGCATGTCTTCAGACGCCTCCTTGGTAGTCACCGGGAGGCCGACCCCTTCCATCGCCTTGAAGTCCGGATGGTTCATCTTCCACGCCTTGTTGCAGGCGTCGACAGTCTTGTATTTCTCCTCGAGGAACTGGACGAGGCGTTTCTTGACCGGCACGTTCTTGAGAGTCGGTATCACGCGCGGCACCGCCTCATGGGTGGGCTCGTTGGTGATGAAATATCCTATGAGCATCGGATCATCGGCATTTTTCGCTATATTGCTGCACTGCTTGTCGAATTCCGCCACGGTCTTCTCGTCGAAGGGATCGAAAGTCTCACGGATATCCGGGAGGGACTGTATCCCGTTCCAGCCGGACGCCGAAGGCAGCGCGGATACATAAGGGAAGTTCTTTTTCGTCATGGTCTCCCTGTCGACGCCGGAAAATGCTCCGACGGAATTGAAGCCCCATTTCCTGACGCGGTCAATCATCCTGTCCTGGAAATTCGCCATTGTGACCGGCTCGCCATACTTCCTGATCATGTTCGCCAGCTGGTATGAGACAGCCTTGGAATTCCACCACTTGTCCGGACTCCATGCGGACTCATAGGTCTTGTCGTGCGGGGGTATCCATTCGAACGTCGATTCGCGCCCTTCCACATAAGTCCAGCTCACCGGCCCGAATGAGCAGACTCCGAGATGGAAGAAGGCATTGCCGTCGGGATTGACAAGTATCCATTTGCCGTCCTTCTTCTCGACGTGGAAGAATCCGGTCTTGTTCAATCCCATTTTCGCGCCGCTGTCAGGAAGACCGCCGAACCTGTCGAACACCGGCGGTTTCAGGCTTTCGTAGTACGCCTTCTCGTCCTCGACATCCTTCTTGAGCTCATCTTCGCCCGATATGCGGTTGACGATCTTCTCCTTGACGATCTGGCCGAACCTGTCGACCCTGAAAACCGGAGTTCCGGCTGCCGGGGCCGGGGCGGCGGCGCCTCCTACCCTTATCGCGAAGTTCGGGTTGTCCTTGTTGAACGGCGTCCAGAAATGCCACTGGTAGATGTTCCAGCCCCACTCGCGGTTGTCCTGGAGCTGCTGGTATGAATATTCAGGGATGGCGAATTCCGTCCTCGCACCGGAGGGGCTTATCAGTATGAGCTTGCTCTGGTTCCCCTGGAAAAGGAAAGGCTTGTCCGGTTTCGCCTTCGGGAATTCCTTCTCATCAGTTCCGCCGATGATCCATTTACCGCCGCGGCCGTACTCATTGCTGATCTGCATCGAACAGCCGAACTTGGCGATGTTCCCCGGAACATCCGAGGGGCTGCATTGGACTTCCCCTCCTTTGAGTTCCAGATCGATCTGTCCGCCGCCTTCGAATTTCAGTGTCGCCTTGCTGCCCTTGACGGACTTGTCCATTATCTTGACGTTCTTGTTGGCATTGTCGACAAACACCGGATAGGTGATTTCGAACTTGCCATCGGCACCCTTGTCGATGACGATTCCTTCGTTGCTCAAACTGAGTGTCTCGGCATCTGCACAGAAGGATCCGAGCAACGACACAGCGCAAAATACTCCGATAATTTTCCTCCGAAGTTCACGTAGCATGCTGAAATCTCCCCGTATTTATATTTTTGAATCTATGGATTCTTTTCATTCTCCTTCTTGTCCCTCATGTAGATGCGGAGGTATTCCCAGTCGTACGCATAGGGGAACCATGACGCATCGATGTTGGATTCATTGCTGATTCCCGGAGGCATGCAGTTCTTCACCTTCTGGTTGCCATGCGTCCCATCGAGATAGTACTGCCAGTTGTCCTTGAACGTGTTCTTCGTGTAGGTACCATAGTTAGGGACGAACTGCACACCCGGTTTTGCAGCGCAGGTCGCATATGTGGACCAGAAGCCGTCGCTGCACAGGAGCCCGCCGAAGATCGTCCATTTCTTCAGGTCGGATCCGGGAGGAGTATGGGTTGTCCAGGTCTTGGAACTGATATATCCCCTGGCTCCGCTTCCCTTCGCCCAGTCGGAATGGTAGACGGCATTTCCTTCAGCCTTGAAGTTGTTGTTTCCCGGGCCGTTGTCATACCCGAAACCTTCGAGCCAGTCCATTTCCCCGGTGTATGGGACGTCGTTGCTCCAGAAAGCCAGCCAGAAGAAGCGCATGTCGTCGGGATGGTTCGGATTGGGAGCCATTCTGAATTTAACCTCCGCATAGATGTCCTGCCCCGTTATCGCAGGATTGGCCCATTTGAACTTCGTACGCAGATACCCATAGCTGAAATGCCCCTGCTTCATCTCGCCGTCCAGGCTCCTGACCCAGCAGCGCACGGCATTGCCGGTGATCTCGTGGTTGGGAGCATCAGGAGAATAAACGTCCATCTTGTAGGGGTTGTCCCCGATTTCCACAGCTTCAGGAGGGATCCAGGTCTTCGCCCAATATTGTCCGCTGCAGTCAGGTGAACCGAATGGATTATAGCAGTGCATGTACTGCACCAGCAGCCTGCGGTCAGTGATCGTGGGATCGTCAAGCGTGCCTTCCCTTGCTGTTCCAAAAGTGTAGTTCGCAACAAGAGTCCAGCTGCCCCTGCCGTCATTGGGCAGCTTCGGATCCGGTCCGATGGCAGGTGTTGAAAGCGTCCCTCCTCCCACGGTCACGGATTCGCCTACAATCACGTTCCGCGAAACTACGGCTTCGGCATTATTGCTATCAACTATCTTGAGTCCGATCCTGTATGTTCCGGCTTTTTCCGGAGCATAACTGCTGGAATCTCCGGTTCCAGCAGATTCATATTCGCCGTCACCGTCAAGATCCCACAGGTATTTGACGATGGCGCTGTCGGACGCATAGCTCCTTGAGGCATCGAGCCCGAACTTGGTCCCTGTCAGCCCGCCTGAAGGCTTGACATCAAACTTGGCCTTCAGGATTTTCGGGACATTTTCCGACGCCTTTCCTACTCTTGATATTACAACAGAGTAGCTGACTGTGGACGTGTATGTGGCGCCTTCCTGCCTGTCGCAGGGAAGCGTGATGACGTTCGTCAAAGTGAAATAGTCCTTGTCCCATGGACGGCAGTCCTGCATCGCATACCATGCCTTCGCCACCATGGAAAGAGTGTCCCCGTTCGCCCGGATCAGGCGGAATTTTCCAGCGTTGTCCTTGTGTTGGAAAATAATTTCCTTGACGACTTCCTTTGGAAACGGCTTCTGGGCCTCGTCATCAAAGGAGAAAGTAGTTCCGTCTTCTGCAAACCCCAGGGGGAACTGAATTCCCGCGAGGATGCATCGTTTAACGTCCTCGGGAACTCCGGTGAACACCAGCTGCACCCTGCCGTTTTCGAGCAGCGTCATCTTGAGTCCTGCACCTTCCAGAGGAGCGGGATATGAAGCGGTCAGGACATTTCCTTCGACCTTTATTTCACCCGGCTGGACAGGCGAATTCCGCTCCAGGCGTGGGAGGTCGACAGTATATTTTCCAGACTCACCCATGTCGCAGACAATTCCGGTCTCGGCAAGGGTGATATCACCCGCTGTCGCGCTTCCGCATAAAACTGCGGACATCGCAGCCGCAAAAACAAATGATATAATTCTTCCCATAGAGGAAATCCCATGTCCCTGTATTAGATGTTCAAAGCCGGATCCCGGATGCCAATATCTCCCTATTTGATTCCCAGTTTTTCAAAGACTGGTTTTATGGTCTCGGTCCATTTGTCATAGCCCGCCTTCACCATATGCAGTTTATCTTCGCCGAAATATTCCCCTTTCGGCGTCCCGTCGGCATTAGCCATCACCGCATAAAGATCGCATATTGCCACATTCTTCCTGCCTTCTGCGGCCTTCACGATCCCGGCATTGAGCGCCTGTCGTTCGGATAATTTCACCGGCGCCTTGGGATTGGCGCTCGGCGGAGTCGTGCAGAGGACTACCGGCAGATCCGGGTTCTTCTTTTCAACCATTGCAAGAATATCCGCAATGTTCGACGCATAGTCGTCCGTCTTCCCGGCGGCCGTCAGATCGTTCGTTCCGACCGTGATCACAATGGCCCTGGGGCTGAGATCAAGCACATCCTCCTGGAAACGGAAAAGGACTCCGCGGCTGACATCCCCGCCTATGCCACGGTTTGCGACTTTCATTCCCGGGAACGCCTTGCCGATATCCTTCCAGCCCCCGGTGAGCGAATCGCCTACGAAAACTACCGCCCCCTGTTCCTTCTCCCTCTGGGTCCAGAACCATTTGCGGTTGTCGTCCATCCAACCGAACTTCCTGATCACTCCCTTGCCCGGCCAGTCCTTGTCATCCTTCGGATAAGGCGTCGGTCCGTTCTGCGCGTCGGCCGCAAATGAGATCCCCGCATATAGCATGGCCGAAAGAACAATTCCGCCAGTCAGGCATTTCCTTAAACAGTTTCTCATACATATCTCCCATTTTTTTAAATTGTAAATATTCACTGGAGGATCCGGATCCTCCAGTGAATATTTACTACTTATAGAATGCGTCCTTTTCGGCGGTGGACATGCGATACCACGTGAGATATGTCACCGCCTCGGCATGTCCGTCTCCGAATACGAAATTAGCTCCGTTCGGATGCGGCACGAATGGAACCGCAGTGCCGGCGCCCGTCACCTTGAAGTAGCCGGTATACCACATCCATGGAATCTTCATGCCGTCCTGGAGCGGGTTGCTGTCCCAGTAGTCGAACATCATCGCCGACTGTATGGCTATTTCCTTCGGAGGGTTGGGGCGGTACCGCAATGCCCCGTCGGCGAACCAGAATTTCTTTTCGGTAAGTTTGTTCATGTGCGGGTATGGCCATGTTGTCACGGCATTGGGCTTGTGCACGGCCCCGAGCCTGGCATTCAGGCTGTAGTGGCATCCCCTGCCACCTGTCAGGATGTTTCCGATGGCGGCGCTTGTCTGGGGGCAGTGCATGACAGTATCCTGGGTCTTCCCGGATATTGTCAAATTGCATTTTGAGACATCGCTCCATCCGGAGGTGCCGTCGTTATAGCCCTCAAACGAGCATGGCCATTGCTGGCCGTTGTACGGCAGGTAGCCGTCGTAGTCGGTCCCGTAGGAAATCCCCCAGACGCCGATCTGCTTCATATTGTTCATGCACAGGATGCTCCTCGACACCAGCTTCGCCCTGCTCAGGGCGGGAAGCAGAAGCGCGGCGAGGATCGAGATGATGGCAATTACGACGAGCAATTCAATCAATGTAAATACTGATCCAGGATGCCTGATACCTGATGCAGGTTTCCGAATATTGGAATTCTTAATCCGGAATCCAGCATTCGGAATCATGTATCCGGAATCATGTATCCAGCATCCGATTATTAGATTTTCCATGTCACGCTCCCTGTTTCCTCACCGCCGCGGTTGACTCCCGTTTGACAAGCGTCGGGCTCAGGCGCAGGCGGCACTGGGGGGATCCAAGAGGCCTTTTCCCGTTCTTCAGGGAGACAATCAACTCCCGTGCGGAACATCTTCCTATTTCCGTCTTCGGCACATTCACTGTCGTAAGAGGAGGAGTGACGAGGTTCGAGGTCTCTATGTCGTCGAATCCAACAATGCTCAGGTCCTTCGGTACTTTTATGCCGGAGTTCATTGCGGCGCGCAGTAGGCCAAGCGCGCAGTAGTCGTTGGTGCAGAGGAATGCGGTCGGAATATCTTTTTTCCTGAACAGTTTCTGGCCCCACTGGACGGAATCCACAACGTGGTTCGAGCCACGGTAAATCCAGTCCTCCCTCGTTTTAAGCCCTTTCTCGGCCATTTTATAGGCAAACGAAAGATATCTCTCCCTGTAGGCCGGAAGACTTTCATCTCCCAGCATGAACCCTGTCTTCCTGTGTCCAAGCGCATAAAGATGCTCGAAGGCCTGGGAAATACCCTCCATATTGTCGGAGGTAACCTCTACAGCCCCGTTTCCGGCCATCATGTCGACAAGCACGACAGGGAGCTTGAAGTTCCTGAGGAACTCGGAAAGGCCGTCGGGCTGCTCGCCGGCAAGAAGAAGTCCGCAGATATTGTCATCGTACAGGGACTGCATGAAGGCCGGATCGTTGAGCGAATCCTTCCTTATGCAGTGCATGATCGTCTTGTATCCGAAACGTCTCGCCTCGTCGATGGCCCCTTCGCTTATCGGCCTGTAGAACGAGCTGTCGTTCGAAACGAATTCCTCAGGCGGCAGTTCGTCGACCTCCTCCACCTCGATATTCCTGTCGTCTATGCGCAGCAGCTCGCCGCCATGGCTGAAACAGAATACGAGCTCGATTATCCTGCTGTCCTTTCCGGATAAATCCCCAAATCCCCTCTTCGGTTTCACGCCGCCGCTTCCACGGGGGACATAGTCGGCGTCCCTCATCGCCTTCAGCACGGCGCTCCTCGCACCGGCGCTGATCTGCCCGGTGTTGTTGAGGACCCGGGACACGGTGGCCGTGGAAACACCCGCCATCTTCGCAATGTCGTATATGCTAGGTTTCATATGCCATCCGGCTTTATTACTGTAAGTTACAGCTAGTTTATCCTAGACAGGCCCTATTGTCAACGTCTGAAGAATATATTTTTGTTCTTTTTATCATGTAACTTACATTCCAATGTTGATTTTATGCTTTCCATTGATATCTATATGTCTTGTCTAATATGCATATCCGCCGGGAGACACTTGAAGATGAAAGTTTTTCTAACAGTTCTTCTCATCTTCTGCGTCTTCGCCATTGAAGCAGGAAAACTTGAGGAGGGCAGAGGGCCGGGCTATATGAAAAATGAATACAATATTTCAAATTCCAGCACTCCCTTCATGTCGGACAGGGTCAAAAACTTCTCGGTGAAGGTACGCGTGCCCGGCGGCGAATGGCGCGAGGCCAGCATCTGCAACGCCCGCATCGGGCTCCGACAGACTGGAGTCGTATCGATCGCGTCATTCGACTTCTCCGGCAAAGCCGAGGTCGCAGTAGGATTCAAGGATAAAATCGAATCTGCCAGGATCCGCCCGCTCAGGCACAAGATCCCATATTCTAAAATAAACGACAATGAAATTTCCTTCATGCTGGACAGGCCTGTAAAACTGTCAATCGAATTCAACGGCGACACACTGAACAACCTGCACATCTTCGCGAATCCCATGGAGGAGAACGTTCCAGATCCGGCTGACGGCAAGGTAATATCATACAAGCCGGGAATCCACAGGATCGAAGGCGACGGATTTTTAAAGCTCCAGAGCGGACAGACCCTCTATCTCCCCTACGGCGCAATCCTGAAGACAAAAGGGATAATCTGCGACAAGGTGGAGGATGTCAGGATCTGCGGCAGGGGCACCATAGACATGGGCGATTACATGTCTGAAAATCCAAGCGACCAGAAGCGCCCCAACTCCCAGGGGGTCTGTGCGACTTTCGCAAAGAACATCACCATCGAAGGGGTCATGTTCCTGAATCCCAACCATTACACCATATTCCTGGGACAATGCGATAAAGTTAAGATCAAGGACATAAAGTCGTTCAGCTCCTCGGTGTGGGCCGACGGGATAGACTGCATGTCAACAAAGGATCTCGATGTCGACGACGTCTTCCTGCGCACCAGCGACGACTGCATCGCCATCTACGGGCACCGCTGGAACTACTTCGGCGACACGCGGAACATCTCCGTGAAAAATTCAGTCCTCTGGGCAGATGTCGCACATCCTGTCCTGATCGGCGTCCACGGCCTGCATGAGAAGGACGGGGACATCATCGAAAACATCCTGATCGACAACATCGACATACTCCTGCACGACGAGATCATCGGGCAGTACCATGGAGCGCTGGCTATAAATGCAGGCGACGGCAACATCGTCAGGAACGTCGCATTCTCAAACATCCGCATCGAGGAGATCAGGGCCGGGCAGATCCTGAACATCAGGGTCTTCAAAAACGAATCGTACAATCCAAAGCCAGGAAGAAGAATTGAAAATGTGCTGGTCAGGGATGTAAGTTATTCGGGTCCGGAAAAGATATCGGAGATCTCCGGCTACGATGATGAACGCATGGTGGAGAAGCTCACGATCCAGAATCTCGTGGTGAACGGCAGGACAGTGCTGAAGCCCGAGGATGCCGGAATCCGGATCGGAAAATTTGTGAAAGATATAAATTTCTCAAGATAAATTTATATAAAAGGATATGGAAAATGGACAAATCATTCGGGCATTTTTCGGCTGACGGGCGCGAGTATGTGATCACCGACGCGGCGAAGCCTCCGCGCGCCCAGATCAACTTCTTCTGGAACGACAACCTCATCACCGCCGTGAACCAGTTCGGCAGCGGCGAGGGAATCTTCAACGACCGCACCATGCTCTACAATGATCCAAGAGGACGTGTGGACGCCATCAAGGACGGACGGCGTTATTTCTATGTCCGCGACAATGACAGCGGCAGGATCTGGAACACCGGCTGGTTCCCGACAAAGGCCAGGGGAGCGAAGTATCAGGCGACCGTCGGACTCGGATATTCAAAATACGAGATCACCTATGCAGACATCACCATCAGCAGCAAAGTCTTCCTCGCCCCCGACGAACCTGTAGAGATCTGGGAGTTCTCAATAAAGAACAATACTGGAAAAAAACGCAATCTCAGCCTGATTCCATATGTCGAATGGAATCTTCTCGGATACCCGACTTTCAGCAGCAAGTATTCATATTTCAGATCAGAATATGACAGGAAGAGCAAGGCCGTACTGAGCTTCAACACTTCGGATGAGCGTCCCCACGACCGCTACAACGCGTTCGTGGCCACGGATGGGAATGTGAAGGGCTGGTGCGGTGGAAGACGGCATTTCCTCGGGCCATACGGGCATATCGGCGCACCGGAGGCCGTCGTCACGGGAAAGATGGCGTGCGAGGAGGCCTGGTGCGAGGAACTGGCGGGCTGCATGTCGATCGAAGCGAAGCTGGCTGGCGGACAGGAAAAAAACATTACTGTTATCCTCGGTCTTTTCAGCTCCCTTGCTGAAAAATCAAGAGTTATAAAGAAAGTTATTTTTTCCGGATACCGGAAAAAATCATTTGAAAAGCTTCTGCAGTCAAAAAACAGCATGATAAACAAGGTTCTTGTAAAGACGCCCAACGAACATATGAACGTGATGACCAATATCTGGTCGAAGCAGCAGACGCAGCTATGCGCCGAGTTCGGGCGCGACGGGGCGCGCGGTTTCCGCGACACCCTCCAGGACGCCTGGGGCATGGCGGTATTCAATCCGAAACTGGCCCGCGAAAAGATCATCGAGACTCTTGAGCACCAGTGCGCGGACGGACACGGGATCCGCGGGTGGATGCCTGTCCAGGCGCACCATTATTCCGATGGTCCGGTATGGATAGTCCTGACAGTCATCGCATATCTGAAGGAAACCGGCGACTACGGTATCCTGAAGGAAGATGTAAAGTTCTTCGACAATGGGTCCGCGACAGTATTTGATCATGTCGTTCTTTCCCTGAGGCATCTCAGCGAGGACACCGGCAAGCACGGGCTTGTCAAGGCGCACTGCGGCGACTGGAACGACTCTCTGAACTGGATGGGAAAGGACGGGATCGGCGAAAGCGTCTGGACTTCAATCGGACTTTTCTACGCCTTGAACGTATTCATTGATTTCCTTGAGAGGAAGAGGAGCGATGACAAGAAGCTTCTCGCAGAAATGATCAGACGCCGTGAGAAAATAGAGAATGCGATACAGAAGCACGGCTGGGACGGCAACTGGTATCTCGCCGGATACAGCGACTTCGGAAATCCTGTCGGCTCGCACAAGAACAAGGAAGGGAAAATATTCCTCAACTCGCAGACCTGGGCGGTCCTCTCCAATCTCGCCAAGGGAGAACGCTATGAGAAATGCCTGAAGGCCATCGACAATATACTGGAATCGGAACACGGTTCGCTGACTCTCACTCCGTCGTTCACGGAAAAGGACAGGAACGTGGGACGCGTCACGATGCTGCTTCCGGGAATGTACGAGAACGGCACGCCCTACTGCCATGGCACATCGTTCAAGATCGTCTCCGACCTGCACGCGAAACGCGCGGACAAGGCGCTTGCGAGCTTTCTGAAGGTGATGCCCGACAGTCCGAAGCACCCCTCCTCCGTTTCCGGTGCGGAACCTTATGCATTCACGAACCAGTATCTTGGTCCTGACAACGGGCGCGCCGGCGAATCCATCAGCGGATGGATCACAGGGACGGCCGGATGGATGTTCAGGGCGGTGGTCGAATATTTCCTCGGGTTCAAGCCCGACTTCGACGGATTCCATGTTGATCCCTGCCTTCCTTCAGGTTGGAATAATGCCAGCATCCAGAGGGAGATCAGGGGAAGGAAATACAATATCGAGATCACACGCAAGGGCAAGGACTATTCCGTGAAAGTCAACGGCAAGGACGTTCCTTCAAAGTATGTTGCATATTGAGTAGAAAAAAACGCTGGACTGGCATATTTTATGCTCGTTAAAACTGTTTAAAATAGCAGAAAAGGGGGGGTGTCTGCATAAGGATATTTTCACCCTTATGAAATTAAAAATACATATCGGGATACCGGCAATACTGGTATTTGTATCAATTTTTATCAATCCACTTCTGCTTGGCGCAAAACCGGATTTTAAACCGTTTATCGCACCCACCAAATCAAGTCCACTGGATACGGAAGATGTCCCCTCCCTTATAAAGGCATTGGGAAGCAAGGAGGACAAGGTCCGTTCCCATGCCGTAGAAACACTCAGCAAAATAGGTGAACCGTCCGTCCCTTCATTGATAGAAGCATTGACGGATGTAAACAGCAGCGCCCGAAAAGGGGCCGTGGACGCATTAGGCAATATCGGAAATATAAGACCGGAAATCCTGCCTGCACTCATAAAATTGCTGATGGACAGGGACAGCTATGTCCGTAAGAGCACCGTGGAATCACTGGATAAGATCGGGGAGCCGGCAGTACCATTCATAATAAAAGCCCTGTCGGACAAGGACAGCTATATCCGCAAAGGGGCCGCAGACGCATTAGGCAGAATCAGAATTTCAACACCCGAAATTGTACCATCCCTCATAAATGCGTTAACGGACAGTGACAGCAATGTCAGGAAGAGTGCCGTAGAATCTCTCGAAAAGCGTGGTTCAATGACTGCGGAACTCAAGGCGAGGCGATATATCCGGGATCTGGGCGATAGCAATTGCAGCGGCGATATTCGTATAAGCGCCATAGAAGCACTTGATAAGATTGGACCGATAATTCCTGAGGTCATGCCCGCCGTCATATCGGCATTGGGCGACAGCGATTACATTGTCCGCAAAGACTCGGCGGAATTCCTTGAAAAAGCAGGTTCTCTGACAGTATCCCTCAAGGCGCAAAGGTATATTTTTGACTTGAAATACGGCAAAAGCGTCGTCCGCATCAAGGCGGTGGAAGCGCTCGGCAAGATCGGCTCCGTGACGCCGGAAGTGGTACCTTCGATAATAAATGAGATGGGAGACAGGGAAATATGCGATACGGCCATAAAGGCCCTGGGAAATATCGGATCTGAAGCCAAAAGCGCAGTTCCAGCCCTCGCAAAAGCATTGACCGACAGCGACAGCAGTATCCGGGCTGAAGCGGCGAAGTCCCTTGGCAGGATCGGACCTGCGGCCAAAAGTGCAGCTCCATCGCTGATGGAGGCGTTAAAGGATGCTGATCCGGCTGTCCGTGCAAAAACCGCGGAAGCCCTCAAGAAACTTGGAGTTATGACTGCAAAGGATAATGTGAGCTATCTAACCTTCTCGCATCCAATCCTTGCAGTATTTACCGGGATATGTGTTTGCCTGCTCCTGTTTTTTGCTGGATGGCTGGCCGTGCCCGTGGTCTGGAGACTCTTGTTCCCGTTGAACTGGTATATCCGCGAACTGCATAATCCCCAGGATGAAAAAAGACGTGTCCTGGCCGGGGAAGCTCTTGCAAGGATTGGAAATTCATCCATACCGTTTTTGATAAAAATGCTGGAAAACAAGAACAATGATATCCGGATAAGCGCCGCTGAAGCCCTGAACGAGTTCAGATCCGTACCGCCGGACGCAATCACTCTAATTTTAAAATCAATGAGGGACAAGGAGGAAGAAGTTCGCAGGAACATCGTAGAAGTCTTCGGCAAGACCCTGCCGGCAACACCGGAAGTTTTCACCGCCCTGGTAAAGGCGCTGGATGACGGAAACAGCGGTGTCAGGGCGAGCGCGGCTGAAGTCCTTGGCAGGAATGGAGCAAGCCGGGAAGCTGTTCCGGCCCTTAAGAAGGCAATTGAAGACAGCAGCTGCCAGGTTCGCGAAAATGCCTTCAACGCCCTGGAAAAATACGGTGCCATGACCGTTGAGATCAGGGTGAAACGTTATATAGCTGATTTGGGGGACAGTCAAATCGACATTAGCGAAAGGGCCAAGGAGGAACTCAGCAACATTGGTACGGTGGCCATCCCGGAACTTATAAAGAAACTAGGGGATGGAAACAGCAATGTCCGCAGATTTGCCGCTTCATTGCTGGAAAAATATGAGGCTTTGACCGTGGACATCAAAGTGAAACGCTATATTCTTGATTTAGGAGACAGCCAGACCAGCGTCCTCGCAAAAGCCGCAAAGGCACTAGGCGATATCGGACCCGAAGCTTCGGAATCCGTCCCCCATCTTGTAAAATTGATAGGAAACAAAGATTACTATGTCCGACTGTATGCCGCACAGGCGCTTGAAAAAATTGGAGCCCTAAGCCAGGAACTAAAGGAAAAACGGCATAATTTGGATTTGGCGGACAGCAACGGCGAAGCCAAAAATAAAGATACAGAGTCTCCACGCAATATCAGTCCAGAAGAAAATGAAGCTTTGCCGACATAAAGCCCTCTTAAAAAGAGTCTGTTCATTTTTATTCTTCAAGTAGGTACGTGCTTCAGCATGTACCATCTTGATTATAAGAATTGTACAGGCTAAAGCCCGTCCCTACTTTCCAAGCTCCCTGGACAGCCGTACAAATTCGCGGAACATCTCGAGAGATACGCAGTCCGGCACCGAATGGTCGCTGCTGATAACGAATCCTCCGTTCTTTTTCAATACAGGAATAACGCGGCGCATTTCCGTCCATAGCTTTTCCGGCTCATTATAGAGAAGCGCGTTCAGGCCTCCGTGCATGACAAGCTTGTCTCCGTATTCGGATTTGAGTGCGAGAGGGTCCATGCCTGCTTTAACTTCGAGCGGATTCAGCGCATCAAGTCCCATGCCGACCAATTCGGGCACCAGCGGGCGTATGTCTCCGCAGGAATGGAGTTCCGCCCTGATCCCTTTGGCATGGGCCCACTCGATGGCGCGCTGGTGGTAGGGCTTGAGCAGCTGGCGGTAGGTGTCCACGGAGAAGAACTGGTTGTACTTGTATCCCATGTCGTCCGGCCAGCGTATCGCGTCAAATGTGTATCCGGCCTCCCACACCATGTCGAACAGTGCGATGTCGACTTCCAACTGGCGGTTGAACATGTCCGTCACCCATTCTGGATCCGTTACCATTGCGATAAGAAGCGTTTCCGTGCCGGTGATCCAGGAATGCGTAATATCGAAACCGAACCAGAAACCGGCGTTGATCCAGCGCCCCTCCTCCCTCCATTTCGGATAATTCTTTGCAAGGTGATCCCAGTTGATGCGGTCGCGGGTGGGAGTCATCCTCTCCTTGGCTTCCTTCCAGGCGTCAGGCGTGCATATCTTGCAGTCCAGGAATTCCGGAACGCCGCCATGACTCGTCCAATCCTTGATAGTCTGCCCCCAGCTCGTGGTGCGCGTGACGGATTCCTCCGTTTCCTCCAGGACTTTCACCGGATACCGCGGACTGTTGTCGGCACCGATGCTGGCAAACTTGTCAAGACCGAAAAACTCGTCATAGCTTACATCCACCGGCATACCCTCCCGGTGCCAGCGGTCGACGGTCGCCTTCCATGGCGAATCCGTTACGGGTATGCAGTCTGCATCTCGGTGTTCGTACATGCGCTTCATCCGTTCGCGGGTGGTCATTGCTTTCATGGGTTGCTCCTCTCAGTTAGTTGGAAATTTTCCAAACAAGCAGGTACGTGCTTTAGCATGTACCATCCTTAATTCATGGGACAGGCTAAAGCCCGTCCCTACTTATCTTTATCATATTACGATATATATTGCGCCAACATCCTGTTGGCTTTAAATTGCCGGCGGGACGCCAGCGCTCCATATTAAACAGCCATAATATTACTGGGAATTATCCTAGTTGGTATTTCCATTATCGACATTTTGTTATATTTTATCGACTTATGGAAGTGAAGAATGGATGGTTGGATTGATGGATGAATGGGTTTTTGAAAGAAATCCCAGGAGCAAAGATGGACAAGTGAATTTTGCTTGCAATAGCGCATGTTTGCGCATTCTTCTCATTTTCCATTCCGGGTACCCAAGCATCCATTCATCCAGCCATCCAATAATCCAAGGTGTTTCATGGACCCACACATAATCATCCGGACCGCGCACAAGACATACTGCGGCGCAAACTGGCACTGGGACAGCCGTCTGCAGTCAGGCGACATCCGTCTCGGCTACAATCTCTGGTACGTGGCGAAGGGACGGGGGCTTCTCGAAACTCCAGGGGGACCATTCGAACTGCGCCGGGGCGACTGCTTCCTGCTACGTTCATGGGAGGAGCATTTGGGAACTTCCGTAAGGGAAGATCCCGTGGTCGTCTCCTGGTGCTGCTACGACTACTTTGACGCCAGAGGCCGGCGGCTGGATCCCGGGAAAGTGCGAATTCCGCAGCGGCACAGGTTTCTTCCTGAAACCGTTTTTTTCGAATCCCTGATGGACCGTCTGATCGAGGCTTACCAGGAAGCTCCAGATGGACCACAGCCAGTCCAATGGCTCCAGTCGGCGTTGAACGAAGTCGAGCAACAGGACAGCCGTATCCGTACTTTGCAGGGCATAGATCTTGAACATGCGGAGCTGATAGATCTGATATGCCGGAACATCCGCGAAAATCCCGGACGCAAGTTCCGCATTCCGCAGCTTGCGGCCAAATCGTCCATGTGCATCGACCATTTCATCCGCGTGTTCAGGCGCCACAAGGGCATGACACCCGGTGACTACATCGTCGACAGCCGCATCGAAGCGGCACGCGGACTTCTGCAGTTCTCCACCCATAATATCAGCCAGGTCGCTGAACTGCTGGGATACCGGAATGTCTATGCCTTCAGCAAACAGTTCAAGGAACGCACCGGCAAGCCTCCGACACACTACCGGGGACGGAAAGGATGAGGGAACAACCGAATATCGAACAATCGAATTACGAATCTTGAAGTAAGGGTGCATTTGTTCGTAGTAGCGCATGTTTGCGCGTTAAGTAGGTACGTGCTTCAGCATGTACCATCTTAATATCTAAGAATGGGACAGGCTAAAGCCCGTCCCTACTTTAAGAACGCGCAAACATGCGCTACTACGAACGAATAACCTATGTTGTTAAATACCAGTAAAAAGCACAAATCAGTATAATAATGAGTTGGCATACATAAATGAATTATTTTCTATTATATTACAAACATTCATTTGATGGACTGAGTCTCCTGATATTTATTTTATGGTTCTTCACATTTTATTCCATTTGGCAAAAGAAACTTGAAATGACGTCTTGTTTCATCGGAAGTCTATGGATTCTTGCATCTATTCGTGCCTGCACTAATTTGTTATTTACCATCTCCTGCGGTGGGGCGCACTGTGAAAGACCTATGGATACAGTTGTCGTAAATGTATGGTGATTTTTGAGTACCCGTTAAGTAAGCGTTAAGCTGGTATCTTAGCCGCATAAGTAGGGCGGTTTTTAAACCGCCAACCAAGTGTCGGGTTAAAACCCGACATACTTTCTAGGCAAAACCGCCTCACTTCACCCAGCTAAATGCTTACATTTTTGAGTACCCGTTAAGCTGGGCATGTCAGCTTAATTTACGCAATCAAGTATGGCTCTTTCGCCGAAAGAGCCTCGTGCCGGTTTCGGCGAAACCGGCATACTTTAACAAAATATGGCCAGTTGGCGGAGTACTGATGAGGAGTATTTCTCCATTTCCTATTTTTAATCGCAACCGCTTGATACCTTTTTACTATTGGATTATCTTGCTGGTCTATGAAATCCTGTAATCCTGTCTAAATACTTATATTTATCGGAGGATTCCATGAAGACAAGATCCGCCCTGCTTCTTTCAGCCATGTTCCTATTGACACCTATTGCCGCAATGGCAGACGGCAAGGTAATCAAGGTGCTGCAGGATTTCGAGTCACCCGGCGGCGCGAGGAGCAACCAGCCTACTGCTATCAAGGTTGAGGCGTCGGACAAGACGGACATTGGGAAAGGCTGCCTTCATGTCACCGTGCCCAAGGGATTTGACTGGAAATGGAAGGGCTGGGACGGCAAACAGAACGCAACTCTGGAAAACGCACAGGTATCGATATTGTCCGGCCCTTACCTGCCACCTGAGGCCGATGCCATCAGGATGAAGGTGAAAATCCTGTCCGGCCGCGCAATTCTCGCTCCAGGGGGACCCGTCAGCCAGATCGGCAACTCGGACGTCTTCTGCGATCCGAAGCTGGTCGAGCCTGTGAAGGGTGACGCCTGGCAGACGGTCGAGTTCTCCCTCAACCAGCCGCTTATGAGGAACTTCAGAAGGGCGAATTTCACAACAGGACTGCCAGTTGTCTATTACACCCGCTGGGTACAGGAGCCAGTCTATCTCTATATCTTCGCATTGCCTGAGAAGCTGCATACGGAAACTGAGACCGAGCTGTTCATCGACCAGGTCGAACTGGTGGCGAAAGGGGAAGGCAGGGCTTTCCCGAAGTTCGCGGCCAATGACGTGAAGGAAATTTCAACCATAGCATCCTTCAAGACTGAAAAGGACCTCGGGAATGTCCTTTCGGTCGCGCACGGATACTCCATCTCCAAGCCTTTCGAGTTCGGATACCGCAGGAAGGCAGATCCGGAAGCCCGGGCACTGCCGGACTACATGAAGAAATCGTCCCCGTTCGTCCAGCAGGAGGGAACGCTTTATCCGGCGCCGCGCTACAGCCTGGTGGCGGGAGTGGACGGACGCAAGGCGCTGCAGGCGGAATGCACGTGGGCCGAGGAAGGGCAGATAGTGACCATCAGGACACAGGCCGACGCCAAGGCCAACGCTTTCAAATTCACGCTTAAGCCGGACTATTCGTCTATCTCAAAGGGGAATACATATGTCATTGAATCAGGAGGGAAGAAGGCGCATGCGGTCGACTTCATAATATTCGTCTCCCCCAAGGGTGGCGATTTCCCATGGCATGACATCGAGGCCACGGACGAGCTTAAGCAGGCGTTCAAGGATAGCGGATACACGGGGCCGGGTGCGAAGCATGACTTTCTCCTGACCACCGAGAGGAGCAAGAGCATCAACGTGCCCGACATACGCCAGGCAGGCTCGTTCGGATTCTATTTTGCACGCAGGCATATGCCGGCCGGAGAATGGACTTCTTCAATAGTGCCGTTTGCCGACTTCATATGCGTCTATGGCCAGGGCGACTGCAAGGACATGCAGCTAAAGCAACTCCCTCTCGCAGCCGAGAATATTTCAGCCATAGGCGTCCTCGCCCCCTTCGGTACGGGACACGGGACAATTGCGATCGACGACATCTCATATGTCAGCGTTCCTGGTACTCCGGCAGAGCTCCGCTCCTTCTGGCAGGTGCCCGATGTGTCAAAAGTAAAACTGATCAAGATTCCCGAGTATAAGCGCTACGGCGTTTCCGTGCTGATGACTCTGGGCGAAGATGCACCGGATTATCTGCAGTAGGGACGGGATTTAGCCTGTCCCATTCTTAGACATTAAGATGTTACATGCTGAAGTTTACCCGCCTGCGGCGGCACCATAGGCGACCAGGACACGCACCTACTTATCACAGCGTCTTCACATTCCCGTCCTTCTTGACGACGGAATCTACGATCTTCTTGATATTCTCGCTTAAATCCATCGGAAACATTACGACCGTGTTTGCAGGTCCGGCACCGAGGCCGTCGATGGTCTGCAGGGTTCTCAGCTTCATGGCTCCTGGAGTCTGTTCCATTATCAAGGCGGCGGCGGCGAGGTTGACTGCGGCGATCTTGTCACCTTCGGCCTTCGTGATGGTGGCGCGTTTTTCGCGTTCGGCCGAAGCCTGACGCGACATGATCCTCTTCAGATCTTCAGGCATTTCAATGTCCTGGAGACGTATCGAATCGAGATGCAGCCCCCAGTCCTTGACGCGTTCCTCGACAACCTCGCAGATCTTCTTCTGGATCTGTTCGCGTTCCGAGAGGAGCTCATCGAGGGAAAGTCCTCCGACCACGTCGCGCAAGGTGGCCTGCGCATACTGGGCGATCGCGAACCTGAAATCCTGGATTTCCAGTATCGCCTTTTTGACATCCGCCACATTGAAGAAGAGGACTCCGTCAATTTTTGCTGGGACATTGTCCTTCGTGATGACCTGCTGGCTCGGAATGTTGAGAGTAAGAATACGCAGATCCACGAAACGTACATTGTCGATATACGGAACTATGTACATGATTCCAGGCCCCCTGATGTCCATGAATTTCCCGAGCCTGAGCACGATGCCCCTCTCCCACTGGGCGGCAACGCGGATTCCGGATACGATGATTCCCCATATGATCGCAAAGACAACCACGCACAGGATTCCGATGGCTATTTCCTTGTCAACCCTTCCTTTGCTGACAATGAACATGATGACGCCAACCGCAATCACAGGCAGGAAGAATAAAATTCCCCTGAGAGAAAATCCCAGTGAAACGTGTCCTCGCTGCGGTTCCGCATAGACTCTTTCCTCATTCATGACATCCCCCTCCGTATTTTCATAGTTAATTCTATTTTGTATGAATTTGATGCCTGCCGAAGCAAGTTCCTCCAAGTCCGGCGAAGCATCCCTGCGCATATTTCTAAATCTATTTTGATCCATCTTTATTGCCTACTAAGTAGGTACGTCCTTCAGGATGTACCATCTTTCGCGTCTAGCTAACTCGCAATACATGGGACAGGCTAAAGCCCGTCCCTACTATATGCATTTTTGTAAGCGTTAAGCTGGACGTATCAGCCATATTTAATGCAATCAAGTATGGCTCTTTCGCCGAAAGAGCCTCGTGCCGGTTTCGGCGAAACCGGCATACTTTAACAAAAGATGCCCAATTCCCCCAGGTCGGGACAGGAAACACACATCAACCTCCAGTATCCCAGAATGCGTATTGTAGACAGGGCTAAAGCCCGTCCCTACTTCAAGACAAGGTCGCATGCCTCAGGCGGCATCCAGTGGGCATCCATCCCATCCCATTTGACATTGCAGCCTATGGGATTGGTCAAGGGAACACTGATCTTTTTTCCTGCGAGATGTTCCTCGAGGGCACGGTCGAGATCGTTTACAGTCATCTTCGCAGTTTCACGCGGATTGTCAACTCCGCGTCCGGTATAGATTAGTTTGCGGTCCTTGTCGAAAACGTAGAAGTGAGGGGTCCTGAGCGCACCATAGTCCTTTGCTACCTCCTGCGCCTTGTCGCGGGCGTAGATCCAGGGGAACTTCTGCTCCTTCATGCGTTCTATCATGTGGGAGAAGCTGTCGTTCTCGTGGGTCTTCTCGCTGTTTGAGTTGATTCCGATGAACGCCACTCCCCTGCCTTTGAACTTCTCGACGGTCTTCCGGGTGACTTCGTCGGAACCTGTCACGAAGGGACAATGGTTGCAGGTGAAGAAGACGACAAGGACATTGGCTTTTGCGAAATCCGCAAGGCTGTAGCTCTTGCCATCAGTCGCCGGTAGATTGAAATCCGGAGCCTTGTCTCCGATCTGCAGAGTGAAGGGCATTGACATTCTCCTTATTAGAAAATTACTTCAAACCTATGTTTTAACATATCTCTTCAAACATGAATGGTAAAACGTCCCACGAGCAGTTTTCAACATTTTGATTTTGTCCGTGTTTAATAAAATTATTCGTTTTAATGTAAAAGAAAGGCCGGAATTCCCTGTCTGATATTGACCCTTACACAATCAGACAGGAAACCCGACCTTCAATTACCAATGCGTCAATTCCACTTAAGGCAGAGAAACGCTCGTCAATTATTCAATAGGACCGTATACAACGGCATCATTTTCTGAATCTCCGGTCATGGCAACAAGGTATTTCCCTTTGCCATTTACGCCTTCCGGCAAGGATATCGTGAATTTCCTAGTCACGCTTTCTCCAGGAGCTATATCCTTTACGGGCTGCTTCCACAGCAATGTGTCGGAAGCATTCTTGACACCATTGTCTGATAGATAGACAGCTGGCACCTTCGATATCGCTTCTTTTCCACTGTTCTGAACTATAAGTTCTGCAGAAAGCAGTTGTCTGGCAGGGTTTGTATTCAATGCCACAGTTCCAAATTCGCTGCCAACTCCAATGCTACTTTCTTCACGGCTTGAGCCACTCGACTGGCTCACGGTGAAAGTCAGGCCTGCAATGGTCAGAGTACCGGTACGCGAACGGCTTGATTCGTTCCTTGACACCTTGTATTTGACAGTTCCATTTCCTTTTCCTGTGAATCCGGAAGTGATCTCAATCCATCTGACATTGCTCTTCGCGCTCCAACGGGAGTCCCTACCGGCGCTGACAGCCACAGAACCTTCGGTTCCCCTAGAAGAAACCTTGGCGCTTATTGGATTGATTGTATACTTGCTGGCGGATCCGACTTGGGTAACACTGAAAGTCTTGCCTGCTACCGTCAGAGTTCCGGTTCGAGAAGAGGAACCTGTATTTTCAGTATAGCTGTATTCAACATTGCCAGAACCCGTGCCGGTGGCGCCGGATGTTACGGTAAGCCATGAGATTTTGTCAACAACAGTCCATGTACATCCTTCGCCAGTTGTCACGGCCAAGCTTCCCTTGCCGGATGACGCCCCAAGTGATGCGCTTACAGGATTGATCGAATAAGTGCATCCTACGCCGGCCTGATTGACCGCAAACGACTTGTCGGCAATTGTCAGAGTTCCAGTACGTCCCACTGTCGTTGTGTTGGCGGCAATTCTGTATGCTACTTTTCCTGAACCCGTTCCGCTGGCACCGGAGGTAATTGTTATCCATGGAACCCCGCTGGTGGCTGTCCACTTGCATGTCGGAGTGGTTCCGACTGCAATCGTACCTGTACGCGCACTGGCGTTGACCGACAAGCTTGCAGGTGTAAGCGTGTAGAGGCACGCTACCGCTGGTGCAGCCTGGGTCACCGTGAATGCCTTCCCGGCAATTGTCAGCGTTCCAGTGCGTGCGGCAGTGCCTGTATTTGCCGCAATGTTATAAGAGACATTGCCTGGTCCTGAACCGCTTACTCCCGAATTAACAGTTATCCAATTGACACCGCTGGTGGCCGTCCATGCGCATCCTGCGGTGGTTCCGACCGCCACAGTCCCGGTATGGGCAGTAGCGTCAACCGATGAACCTGCAGGTGTGAGAGCGTAGACGCATGCAACCGCGGAGGCATCCTGGGTCACTGTGAACTGCTGTCCGGCAATTGTCATTGTACCAGTGCGTGAAGCATTGGTAGTATTGGCTGCAATACCGTATGCTACCGTTCCAGATCCGGTGCTGTTGGCTCCTGACGTGATCGTTATCCATGTGGCTCCGCTGCTGGCCGTCCATGCACATCCTGCGGTGGTGCTTACCGCCACAGTCCCAGTATGGGCGGTGGAGTTATAGGATGCAGTCGCAGGATTTATAGCATAGGTACAGGCTGTTCCAGAGGAAGCCTGGTTCACTATGAATGACTGTCCTGCTATTGTCATTGTTCCAGAACGGACTGCAGTTCCTGTGTTGGCTGAAGCGCTATATGCCACAGTGCCAGAGCCTGTTCCACTGGCTCCTGACGTTATTGTGATCCAAGGAGCATTGCTTACGGCCGTCCATTGACTTCCGGAAGTTGTCCCAACTGCCACTGTTCCGGAGCTGGCGCCAGCTCCCAGACTTGCATTCGCCGGAGTGATCGTATAGGCGGCTCCTCCACCACCGGTTACTGATATATTGATAGTGCCCAGGTTGGAGTCTGTCGAACCATCCCATGCGGCATAGGTCATCATGTCATTTCCGGAAAATCCTGCGTCAGGGAAGTATGTGACCACGGAACCGCTCAGGCCCGCCGTTCCATTTCCAGGCTGCGAGACTATCCTGAGTGTCATCGGATTATTGTTGGCGTCTGTAGCCTGCAATGTGATCGCAACCGACTTTCCGGCGGTCGTGGTCGCGGTGAGATTCTTTACGACAGCCGGAGTATTGGAACCAGAATCACCGTTCGGTCCGTTATGGCAGTTGTAGCAGCCTATCTGGAATCCGCGCCAGAACGTCTTGGTCCCTGAAGCGCTCAGTGTACGATCCGTACGTGCCCGCGAAAGTACCGTGCCCCTGTAATCAGTACCATGGCATACCCTGCAAGCTGAACCGGAATTATTCTTATGAGCGCTTACCCAGCTCTGACCAATGGGATGAAGTCCGTGAGGTCCGCCATTAGTTGTATTTGGCGCCGTTCCATGGCAGCTCTGGCATTCGGCGATTGGTCCGATGTATCCCTGCTGCTGCATGCTCATGATGTTGTCATTGTCGTCGATCGACGGGAATTCAGCATGTGTTGAATTGTGGCAGGCCTGGCAGTACAATCCGCCATGGCCCCTGGAGTATCTGTACAGTGAAAATCCCGATGACGGAGCATTAGGATTGGTTGCAAACCTCTGGTTCGTCACCGTCCTCGTCGTGGTTCCGGAAGAGAATACGCTGTTATAACGGATCTGTCCTGCGTTTGTTACTGCATCTCCTGTATGGCAGGCCTGGCAGGTCGGTTCGTCCATCCAGCCTGTGCGCGATGCGGATCCGACAAGGCTCATAGGGCCATGGCAGCTCTGGCACTGGATCGAAAGCTGACCGTTTGCGGCAACGGCGCGTCCCATGACGCCGCGCAGGCACTTCGTCTCTTTTCCGGGATGGCAGTAGTAGCAGCTTGTACGGTTGCTGGCAGAGTCAAGGGTAAGGCCATTTGCGGGATCCATTACTTTTGAATGCGTTGCATGCACCGAGGTTGTAAGAGGGGGGATGGTTCCCTGTCCGCTTCCGGGAAGAGCTTCTGAAAGGTGGCAGCTTGCGCAGAGGATAGCTTTGTTGCCGGCAACGACGGTCGCATACAGTCCGGCAGGATCCATGTTGGCGTTCGCCAGCGCAGTTGCAAATGCAGGAGTTCCAAGCTGCCGGTCATCGTGCAGGCGCAGGACGTTCAGGCGGAAGTCCCTTTCAACTTCAGGAAGGTTGACCCATCCATCGGCGGGCTGGGCATTTGGCGAGGAGCCCGAGCCATGGCAGGCATTGCAGTTGATCTCGGTGGAAACCGGAAGCACAACATCCCTGGTCGCAATTACAGTGCTGCCGTTCTTACCTGTCAATCTCATCAGTGGATAGTTATTGATGTTTCCTGCATCGTCTGTGGCTACTATTGGAATACCGTATGCTATTGTCCAGTCATAAGTCTGCTCATAAGCCATCGATTTCGGAGCATTGGCGGCTCCAGGCATGGAGAAGGAATTAGGTCCTGGAACAGGCAGTCCGACATCCACAGCCAGGGAGACTCCGAAAAGAGACTGCACATGATCCCAGAAATTGGTCTTTCCGTCAGATGTCTTGTTTATGGAACCGTTCGGATCCGCAACAGCCATGTAGGTGACTCCTACACCGCTCTGGTTGGTGATCAGGTTTCCATTTACATCGATCACCTGCGAAATGACTGTGTTATAAGGAGGGAGGATACTGAACACCGAGAAATCGCCGTCGGCGCAGTGCATTCCCAGATTGTTCCAGCCAAGCACGCTTCCGTTCCTTGTCTGGGTCTGTGCATCAGCCGGAGAGGCAAGCGCCAGAACCAGCATTGACATGCAGGAGGCGAACACCCAACTTCTCAAACCGATCATTCCACTCTTTTGACTCGTATTGATTTTCATAAAGCCCCCTCCTTATATTTGTATTTTAAACATGAAAAAGCATACAGAAACCATCGGCCGCAAAAATACTTCATCGACACTCCTTCTATAATAAAGGAATAAATTGCATTTATCAATTAGAATAAACCCTACCTTGGCATGGGGTAAAACCCTACCTTAAAATTACACGCCTGCGCTAAATGTGATAAAACATGTAGAAAAATCAGCATATCCATATCCGTCTAATAATAATCGTTTATCTCTATATCTGTGATATTAATAAAGATGGTGCAGTAGTAGGGTTATTACCCATGTGATGGTAGGGTTTATACCCATGCCGTCACTGGACATGGAGTCTATATTAACTATTATATGTTGATGTTATTTCAAAAAATATCTTAATATTTTCAAGGATCCTCAGGAATGATAGGCGTATCAAAACTTTATATGGGCCAGGTCGAGGCATCCGACGCCTTGCGCTATGGAAGGGATTCGTCCCGTCTTCCTTCGCATCTGCTCCAGTTTTCCAAAGATAAGAAGCCTGTAGTCATATGGAACGTCACCAGGAAATGCAATCTTGTCTGCAAGCACTGCTACGCCGCCACATCCGGGCCGTCAGGAACCGAACTGACTACGGAAGAAGGGAAAAAGCTTATAGATGATCTTTCCACTTTCGGATGCCCGGTCATATTGTTCTCAGGCGGGGAACCCCTGACTAGGCCGGACCTGCCGGAACTCGCCGCATATGCTGTTTCCAGGGGCCTCCGCGCAGTAATATCAACTAACGGGACACTGATAGACAGGAAGCTCGCTGAAAAGCTCAAGAAGATCGGCCTCTCATATGTCGGGATCAGCCTTGACGGGCTCCGGGAAGTGCATGACCGTTTCCGTGGCCGCAAAGGCGCCTTCGACGAAGCGATGAATGGCATAAGGGCCTGCATGGGCGCAGGTCTCAAGGTCGGCCTCCGCTTCACTGTCTGCCGTGAAAACCTGGATGAAGTTCCAGGCATTTTCAAACTCATACAAGAAGAGAGGATCCCAAGAATCTGCATCTATCACCTGGTCTATACGGGCCGTGGCGCCGAAATTGCGGAAGGGGATCTGGACCACAAGCAGGCACGCGCCCTGATGGACACCATAATAGAAGAGACAAAAAAACTCTACGCCTCAGGAATGAAGACCGAAGTCCTTACCGTCGACAACCACTGCGACGGTCCATATCTCTACCTGAAGATGCTCCGTGAGGACAATCCCAGGGCCGCCGAAATACTGGATCTTCTCGACATGAACGGCGGGAACAGCAGCGGACTTGGCGTGGCATGCGTCAGTTGGGACGGCGCGGTGCATCCCGACCAGTTCTGGCGGAACAAGCTTCTTGGAAATGTCCGCGACAAGCCGTTCGGAGAAATATGGACCGACAAGAACAACAGCTTCCTGATGCAGCTCAAGGAGAAGAAGAAATATGTCACCGGCCGGTGCGCGGGATGCCGGTTCCTCGACATATGCGGAGGCAATTTCCGGGCCAGGGCCGAGGCGGCCACCGGCGATATCTGGGCCCCTGATCCGGCCTGCTACCTCACAGACGAGGAAATACAAAGTTGAAAAGCTGAAATTTGAAGGATGCTTACGGAAAACCGAGGGGACAATGCTGAATTCAATGGGAAATAAACTGCCGCATCTCCATGTTGTGGCGTGGGAAACAACCAGGAAGTGCACCTTGAACTGCATACACTGCAGGGCTTCGGCAGGTGGCTCCCGGCCCGGCGGCGAACTCAGCACCGAAGAGGGTTTCCGCCTCATCGATGGAATTGCGAAATTCGCAAAACCCATGATCATACTCACCGGCGGAGAGCCGATGACACGTCCGGACATCTATGAACTAGCCTCCTATGCCACCAGCAAGGGTCTCCGGGTGGTCATGGCTCCCTGCGGACATCTCCTCAATGCTGAAAGCATGGAAAAGATAAAATCATCCGGAATAAAGGCGTTGAGCATAAGCCTTGATGGCGCCGACGCCTCCACGCACGATGCCTTCAGGGGAAGTCCCGGCGCATTTGAAAAGAGCCTGGCCGGCATACGCTGCGCCAGGGAGTCCGGCATGCACTTCCAGATAAACACGACGGTCAGCAGGCTCAATGTAGACCAGCTTCCTCAAATCCTGGATCTTGCAGAAAAGATTGGAGCCGCCGCCGTTGATTTCTTCTTCCTCGTGCCTACAGGCCGCGGGAAGGAACTGGATGCGGAACTGCTGCCTACATCCGAATATGAGAAGGCCCTGCTCTGGATTGCCGAAGAGCGCTCCAGACGCAGAATCAGGGTCAAGACGACATGCGCACCGCATTTTGCGCGAATTTCGCATGGTATTGGAGGAACTTCAGCGCCGGAAGGAGGCTGTTTGGCCGGAGGGGGGTTCGTCTTCGTGTCGCACCGTGGAATATTGCAGCCATGCGGATTCCTGGACATACCATGCGGGGATCTCAGGAAGGCAGATTTCGATTTCGGAAAACTCTATCTGGAATCGGGGGTTTTCCGGACGCTCCGGGAACCGGATCTTTATGAGGGCAGATGCAGCGTCTGCGAATTCCGCATGGTCTGCGGCGGATGCCGCGCCAGGGCGTATGCGGCAAGCGGAGACATACTGGCCTCGGATCCGACCTGTTCACATGTACCACGCGCCTCTCTGAACACCGACCAGATCGGGGAAACCTCCAGAAATGAGCTCATACTGCGCCTCCAGAAGGGAATTCCCCTGGAACGCCGGCCATTCCACGCCATGGCGAAGGAGCTTGGAATGGAGGAAGACCAGATAATCTCATTTATTACAAAGTCCTTTTCAAAGGGTGATGCCAGGAGGATTGGAGGCATTTTCGATGGCAGGAAACTTGGATATTCGACAACCTTGTGCGCCGCATCCCCGCTTCCTGAGATGGAAGAGGGGTTCATACGCCATGTCCGGTCGCTTCACGGAGTGACGCACTGCTACGAACGTGGCTGGCCCGCTGAATTGAAACAGGGACTCCCCGGCTCCCCCGGCGGCAGCAATTATCCGAAACTGTGGTTCACTTTCGGAGCACCGGCGGAAAACTTCAAAGACGAATTCGCAAAAATCGAAGAGATGAACCGGGGCGGACTCCTCCTGAACCTGCCGACGCAGCGGATGTTCAAGACCGATGTCATCTTCGATCTGAAACAGTTGAAGAAGAACGGCCCAAGCAATGGAAAGACGGAAGTCCATAAGGCTGCGAAGCAGGAACACCGGGTTTTTTCTGAAAATGAAAAGTCCGCCATACGGCTTCTCCAGGGAAACATGCCGGTAAAGAGCGATTTTTATGCGGATCCCGCAGCCCGTCTGGGAATCGGCGCCGACGAGCTTCTCGAAATGCTGCGCGGCTGGCGCGACTCCGGCGTCCTGAAAAGGATCGGCCTCCTTCTAAACCACCTGAACGTCGGATTCAAGGCGAACGGAATGTGCGTGTGGAACGTATCTGAAGAGAAAATCGAGGAGAAAGGACGGACACTGGCAGGCTATCCCGCCATAACACATTGCTATCAGAGAGCGATGGACGACAGGTTCCCGTTCAACCTGTATGCCATGATCCATGCCGGCAGCTGGAATGACCTGTACTCGGTATTCAGCACCATATCGAAGGAGAACGATCTGGAAGGCGGACAGCTTTTCTGTTCAATAAGAGAGCTAAAGAAAACCAGCATGAGCTATTTTATTTGATTTCAAATAAAATTATATTTTAAGGGAAAGGGATTCCTGATGTATTTCACAATCATCATTTTTGCAGCGGCACTGCTGTTCCTTCTTGCCGGCGCCCTGCCTTGTCCGGGCGGGGATTCCGCCGTGATCTTCAGATCCCCGGTCTTCATCGCCCTTCTCGGTATAATTTCAACCCTCAGCCTGTACTGCTGCTGGAAGAATATAAGAAATCCATATTTCCTGGCATCCCACCTCGGGGCGGTGATAATACTTTCCGGCGCATTCATAAGCTTCCTGTATGGGAAAAACACCCAGTTCAACATGCCGGTAATGTCCGCCATGCTCGTTGACAAGATACCCGCTCCCAACAACGGGAGATGGGAACTGGGCTTCAGTTTTTCCGTAGCGGACTTCAAAGCCGACTATTACAAGCCGGACTATACCTTCTTCATTCCCGACAAGTCGAAGGAAGGCGGACATAGGAGGCATGAAACCTTCAGCACTGAAAAAGCCACTGTTCTTGATTTTGGGAAATGGGGATCTTTGCCGGTCACCAGCTTGTTAGATGAGAAAACAGGAAAATGGACGGACAGGTTTGACCTTGAAAACGGCTGCGCGCTGCTGCGCGAAAATCCCGTGCCCAAGGATTTCGAGGCGAAAATACGCATTGTCCCAAAAAACGGCAGCGAGTTCATGTGCCAGCTGAAAGTCAACCGTCCCGTATCCTATAATGGCTGGCGCCTTTACCTGGTGTCTTTCGGCAACGACAAGAAGCCGTATGTACAACTGTCGGCAAAGAATGATGCCGGACGCGGAACAGTGATCGCAGGAATATGGGTGCTGATGGCAGGCACTTTCATCAGCTGCTTCAAAAGGAAAGAGAGGTTCGAAGATGACAAGTCTTGCAATAATTAAAATCCTGCTTGCGGTATCGATTTCGGCCTATTTCCTTTCAAGCGTGCTTTACGGGATGAACCGCGGGAAGTACGGGATAGCCTTCTTTGTAACAGGATGGCTGGGAAGCATCTCAATATTGATGATAAACTGGATCGAGGCTGCCGCTCCTCCATTCGGAAACATGTACCAGGTCCAGGTCTTTCTCGCAATATGCTTCCTCCCGTTATACCTTTTCCTTAGCCGCAGGGACGGACTTGGATGGACCGGAGTATATTTCGCCGCAGTGTCGGGCCTTTCCCTGATTGGCGCTTTTTTCATGTCCCCCGACATAACCTGGAAGCGCATGCCCGCACTTCAGTCTCCATGGTTTGTCCCCCATGTGACAAGCTATATGATATCCTATGCCCTGGCGGCAGTAGCCTTCGCAATGTACGTGGTTGGAAAAATAAAGAAGAAGACGGGAAAGTCCAACGACAACCGATATGAAAAGGCTATCTACGGAATCCTTGGAATCGCTTTCCCTTTCATGACTTTCGGAATGCTCTCCGGCGCCCTCTGGGCTGAGGAGGCGTGGGGAACGTACTGGTCATGGGACAGGAAGGAAACCTGGTCCCTGATAACCTGGACTCTCTACCTCGTATACTTCCACTGCCTTACGAAGAAGGAACTCCGGAACTATGCCGGACTTGTCCAGGCGCTTGCCTTCCTCGCCCTTGTCACCACCTTCTTCCTGGTCAACCTCTGGCCGAAGCTGTCCAGCGTCATGCACAGCTATGCACAGTGAGCTGGATTTATCGGAAAAGGAACGCGCCGGCAGAGTGACGCAGATGCAGCCCTCCGGAAGAGGATGTTGGAATCATAAATTAGCTGTGCATGATTTCGTTGGTAGTAGCGCATGTTTGCGCGTTCTTCCTGTTTTCCAGGTCCCATGAAGAACAGCCAAAAATGGATTGACTACGAACGTGATCAAATTCCATAACTTTTCTGCTCACAGCGCGAACTTCTCGAAATGGATCCTCGCCTTCGGCACATTCAACTCGGACAATGAAGCCCTGACAAGTTTCATCATCATCGGCGGTCCGCACAGGAAGACTTCCCGTTCTGGAATATCCGGGACAAACCTGGAAATCTTCTCCTTGTCCAGCCTCCCCTTTTCACCGGCCCATTCAGGATCGTCGCTCAGAACATGCACGATTTTGAGATTGCCTTTTGATTTCTCGACAAGCTCATCCAACTCTTTCTCGAAGACAATCGAAGATCTGCTGCGGTTCGCATAGATCAGAATCACATCGCGTCCAGCGGCGGACATTTCCTCGGCCAGCGCACGGATCGGCGTTATACCTATTCCTCCGGCAATCAGAAGCACCTTTGAAGAACTGCAGCTGGCAGAAGTGAAGATCCCGTGAGGCCCGTCGATGAAGACCGGTGTTCCGGGCTTCAGCCCGGGAATGCGTCTCGTAAAGTCCCCGCTTGCCTTTATTGAAAGCCGGATCTTCCTGCCGTCTGGCCGGATCGACATTGAAAACGGATGGGCTTCCCAGCGGAATCCCTTTGCCCAGAAACGGACAATCATGAACTGTCCGGCCTCGACCGGGAAAAATTCCATGCCCCTGCCTTCAATATAAACCGACGTGACATCTCCAGTTTCGGAAACAAGTTTATCCACCGCAAACCGGTGGCGCATGTAGAATATTATTGGACGGAGTATCCTGTAATGGATCAGATTTGCGAAAACGAAGGCATAGAGGGCGTACCAGTAGCCGGAGAAAAGGCGGTTCCCGACCAGATCAGTTCCTACCTCGAACTGATGCCCGAACACCAGCGCCACCGCAACATATAATGTCAGATGGGAATAGTACCATATCTCGTATTTCACCCATTTCCTCATCACCAGGATGGAGAAGAATATGGAAGCCGACATGATTGCTACTCCAATCACTGCGGCAAGCACATCGTCCCAGTTCCTGCAGAAATCAATGTACTGGTCAATCCGGCTCATTCCCGACTGCATGGAATGTCCGGTCGTCACAAGGAAAGGATGGGCGGCTAGAAAAACTACGATCGCAAACCCCGTGAAATGATGGAGATGGGCCATGCGGTCGAGGCCGAAGGCCTGTTCAAGCCATTTGATACGCCCAATCAGCATCAGCTGGAAAAGTATGCCGAGGACTGCAAGCAGCCCGGCAAGACGCCCATACGCGAGATACTGTCCGACTGCATCACCGGTGAGCTGATTGCCCATCATGTGGTTCACATGGTCGTATGACCAGAAACCTGCTACGATGGCAAACTGTGATCCAAGAAGGATCAGCCAGCCGAATTTTTTCATGTTAAATCCTATGGATGGCTATTTTACAACATCAAATTTATCCCGCGGCGAGGAGCAGACCGGACAAATCTTGATTTTCTGATCCATGGTCGTAAATCCACATATTGTACAAACTAGGAATATCTTCCCTCCAGCCTTCCATGAGTCAAGATCCTTGAGGGCCTGTCCATACATCCTGGAATGCTCGACTTCCGCGACCATCGCGCCTTTGAATGTCATGGCGGCTCCGGCATTCTTATCAGCCTCGGCCTGCTTGATGAAAGCCGGATACATCGAATCCTTTTCGGCATTTTCACCCTTTATGGAGGCTTCAAGGTTCTCCTTGGTGGACTTGACATCGGCTTTTTCAATCGTCGTCCTGGCTTCAGCACCCATCTTCCTGATCATTTCTCCGTGCTTGACAGCGTGGATGCCTTCGGATTTGGCAGCCGCTCTGAAAAGCGCTGCAACGGACTTGTATCCTTCCTCATCAGCCTTGACTGCAAACGCCTCATAGCGCGCCTTGGCATTCGACTCACCGTTGAAGGCAGCCTGCAGATTGTCCAAAGTCGTCTTTCCGGCTCCATCAGCTGCTTTCACCGTACAGAACAGACCCATGAACAACACCATCACACCTGCGATTCCGACCATTAACTTCCCCATGGCAGCCTCCTTGTATTAATATTGAATATGCCGGCAAGATGCCAGCGCTCCGCACCTTTTATCTGCCTGATTCCTTCAGATTTGAAATCAGAAGATCGACTCCGTTCCTGATCATGTCCGGATTATCCTTGGTATAGACCCCGACACATGCAGCATCGTTTTTCCTCATGGCTTTTGCCGCATACTGGAATGCCTCCTTGGGATCGTTCCTCCCTGCCCCCATGATCTTGTAATGTATCACTGGCTTTGAAAGAACCTGAATGAGATTGGTCATCGTGTCGCGGTCCTCGTTGTCGAAGATCTCCTCCATTCCGGCGACATGTCCCGCCCTGTTGTCGCGGCGTGACGCATTATAATAACAGCACATGTAATAATCCACATCCAGATTCTTCTCGGCCCATTCGAAGACCTTGTGATTGTGTCCGGCAATTCCTGCGAGCATTCCTTTTTTGCGGATTAGCTCTATGGCGGGCTTGATCTCATCGGCCTTGTCCTGGGCCAGGAGATAGTCCATGACGCCTCCGTGGATATGGCATGCCTTGGCGCCGCCTGAAGCTGCATTTCCAATGCTTGCCTCATGTGTCGCCAGCTCCGAACAGGTCTGTGCGAACCACTGGATCCTGCCGCCCTGGTCCCAGTATTCAAGGAGAAACCTGATTACGAAATTGTCTGCGCGCCCTATCATGGTGTTGATGCCGAGGGATTCGGCTTCACGCAGCGTCTGCTTGATCTTTTCCACCGTATAATAGCGCTTCATCTCCAGATCCGTCTGCGGGCTCCAATGGGAGAACCCGCTGAACTGGTTGGTTCCAAGTATGAACCGGCTGGCTTTGACTTTACCTATCTGAACATATTCCATAAAACTCCTCCTGAAATTAATAATCGGCTCTGGCAAGCAGAGCCCTCCATCCATCTATGCGGATTTAAATGGAGGGTCGCGCTTGTCGCGACCGGAATTCAAAACTCCTTTAACTTATTATTCTTTTGCCTTTCTGCAATGTTTCGTCAGGAACTTGTCCAGCTCATTGGCGAACGCCTGGACATTCCTCCCGTTGAAGGCGCGCGGCCCACCCATGATCTCCCCTTCCTGACGGAGCTCCTTCATGAGATCCCTCATCGCCAGACGGTGCTTTATGTTGGTCTTGTTGTAGAGCTCACCCCTCGGGTCAATCGCAAAAGCATTCTTGTCGACGACCCGTGAGGCAAGAGGGATGTCGGCGGTAATGACAAGATCCCCCTCTCCTACAAGTTCAACTATCCTGTCGTCCGCGACATCAGGCCCCTCGGCCACGGTGATCTTCGAAATCAACTCTGAGCTTGGATGCCTTATGTTCTTGTTGGAAACAAGGATCAGCGGGATCCTGACGCGCTCCACTGCCCGGAATACAATTTCCTGAATGTCCTTCGGGAAGGCGTCTGCATCTACAAATATCTGCATCTTATTTTCCCGTGCCTTTCTGCATTATCACATAGTCCATCAAGTCCTATTCCGGGCATGTTGTCCCATACGGCGAACACTCCGGAATAGTCGCTGACGAGCATTTTGCGTATTTTATACTTCATGCCCGATGAATATAGCGCGCATAAGAAATCTCGCCAGAAATAACTTTGATCCCGCGGCCTTCTTGAAATTATCCATAAACCGACTAGTTTTGAAGGTTTCAGGAGCATCAGGAAAATGAAATCCCGGAAAACACCTCACATTATAATATTCAACCCGGACCAGTGGCGGGGCGACGTCCTCGGCCATATGGGCAATCCCGCAGCTGTCACGCCGAATCTCGATTCATTTGTAAAGACTGATGCCGTATCATTCCGGAACGCTTTCTGCCAGAATACCGTCTGCACTCCTTCCCGCTGCAGCTTCATGACCGGCTGGTACCCGCATGTCCGCGGCCACCGCACCATGTACCACATGCTCCATCCCGAATGGAATGAGCCCAACCTCCTGAAGATCCTCAAGGACAACGGCTACCATGTCTGGTGGGGCGGCAAGAACGATCTGACCCCGGGACAGCAGCCCGTCGACCAGTACTGCGACGAACGCTTCAGTCCGGCCAGGGAGGATTACAGGCGCTGGGGCTATGAACCGCGGCACGGAAACCACGGAGGAGATCTTGCGTGGCGGGGCAAACACGGAGGAGACAACTATTTCAGCTTCTTCAAGGGAAAACTGGACAAGAAGGGCGAGGACATCTATTGCGACGGAGACTGGGCTATGGTGCTCGGAGCCATCGACAAAATCAACAGTTATGACGGCGACAAGCCTTTGTGCATATATCTCCCCCTGGGATATCCGCATCCGCCATACTGCGTAGAAGAACCCTGGTACAGCATTACAGACCGCAACAGGCTGCCAAAAAGGATGCTTCCGCCGAAAAACTACAAGGGCAAGGCATCCATCCTCAAAGGCATTGCAGAAGGACAGGGACTGCAGGGATGGACGGAAGACCGCTGGACCGAGCTCAGGGCGACGTATTATGGCATGTGTTCGCGCCTGGACCACCAGTTCAAGATGATTGTGGACGCCATGAAGGAAAGCGGTATCTATGACGATTCAGCTCTGTTCCTTTTTTCCGACCATGGCGACTACACCGGCGACTACGGGATCGTGGAAAAGACTCAGAACACATTTGAAGACTGCCTTTCCCGCGTACCTTTCATTATCAAACCTCCAAAAGGAGTCCCGGTGGAACCGCGCGTCAGCAATGCGCTGGTGGAGCTTGTGGATTTCTCCGCGACCGTATATGAACTTGCCGGCATAGATCCCGGCTATGACCATTTCGGCAAAAGCCTCCTGCCCGTGCTTTTCGGAAAAAATGACACTCTCAGGGATGCCGTTTTCTGCGAGGGCGGACGCCTGATCGGCGAAATCCAGGCGATGGAAAGACAGAGCAAGTCCGCCAGTGAAGACAATGGAAGGGAGTTCGGCCTCTACTATCCGAGAATAAGGCTCCAGACCGAAGACTGGGACGTCCCATACCATACCAAGGCGACAATGTGCAGGACTGCAAGATATAAGTACATCAGACGGCTCTATGAACTCGATGAGCTCTACGATCTGGAAAAGGATCCCGGAGAGACAAGAAATCTCATCAGGGATCCGAAGTATTCCAAAATCCTTTCCGTCATGAAGGAGCGAATGCTCGAATGGTATATGGAAACCTGCGACGTTGTCCCGAGGAATACTGACGACAGGTAAGAAATATTATTAACCACTAATCTTCACTTATCCTGCACTAACAATATCTTGCCGGGAGATTGTCTTTGAAGCAAAGTCAATATCCCGGCAAACGGTTATTTCTATTTCCCATTAGTGTCAGATTAGTGCGGATTAGTGGTGTGAATTTTCTAAGCTTTAATATTCCCAGTGATTTGAAAGAACCGCATTAAAAACTATCTTTATGCTTCCTATTAAAATTTAAGGAGGGAGTTTCAATGGCCAAGAAGATAAATACTGTGGTGAAATCAAACGAAAAGAAATTGCGTGTTGCCTGTATCGGCGCGGGTGGCATCGCCGGAGCGCACCTGACCGAATTCGCCAAGATGAAGGACGTGGAAATAGTAGGTCTTGCCGATCCCATCATGGATTCGATGGTCAAGAAGGCCGAACAGTTCAAGATCCCCCTCGACAACTGCTTCACCGACTACAGGAAAATGCTTGCCACGCTCAAGCCCGACGCTGTCAGCGTCTGCTCGCCCAACGGCGCACATGAGGAGAACACTATCGCCGCCCTCCAGGCTGGAGCACATGTGCTCGTTGAAAAACCAATGGCCATGAACGCCAAACAGTCCCAGAAGATGATCGACATCGCCAGGAAGGCCAGACGCAAGCTTGTAATCGGGTTCCAGTTCCGCTATGACGGACGCAGCGCGTTCCTCCGCGAAGCCGTGGACAACGGGACTTTCGGCGACATCCTCTACGGCCGCGTCCAGGCCCTCCGCCGCCGCGGAATACCGAACTGGGGAGTTTTCGGACGCAAAGATCTCCAGGGTGGCGGCCCCATGATCGACATCGGCGTGCACTGCCTTGAAATGTGCCATTTCGTAATGGGATCCCCGAAGCCCGTAGCCGCATTCGGCAACTGCTTCACCTACCTCGGCAACAAACCCAGCACGACGAAGAGCGCCTGGCCGAACTGGGATTGGAAGAACTATACCGTCGAGGATCTCGCCGTCGGCATGATACGCTTTGAAAACGGTGCCATGCTCAATATCGAAGCCTCCTTCGCCGCACATATAGAGAAGGATGTCTGGAATTTCGGTCTGATGGGTACAAAGGCCGGCGGACAGTGGGATCCGGCGATGATCTTCACCGACCAGAACAAGCACATGGTCAATATGTCCCCCACATATCTGCCGGACAATGGCTGGGGCGGGATATGGCCTCCAAAAATGCGCAACTTCGTGGAGCATTGCCTTTATGACAAGCCTACGCTTTCACCTGCGGAAGACGGTCTGATGGTCCAGAAGATGCTCGATGCCATCTATGAATCCTCCTCCAAAGGTGGAAAAGAAGTCGCGATAAAGTAAAAAAACAGTTCTGGCCTGCCCCGCAGGCCAGATTTTTTTTCCTTTATAACTTCGAATCGTTGTGGACTTGAAGATTGCCCACAAAAGAATATATTTCCTGTCGTCATTGTTATTTAAAAAGTTGGCGCTTGAATTGTATGCATTCGGTGAACTGTTCCAGTTGATGTAAATATTCACTGAAAGCATGCTTCAGTGTGTATTTACCTTGAATCCTGCTTTCTTAAGGGGGCATTATGGATGCTTTTTGGGATGGTCTTTCCGGCGATATGAAATTCTACTGGGCGCTTGCCATTTTTGGTTCGCTCATATTCATCATCCAGCTTGTCATGGCAGTCTTCGGCTTTGGAGCAGGACATGATGTGGACGCCTCAGGGGCCGCGGGAGGACACGATGTCGCTACCGGACATGCCGACGGGTTCTCAATATTCAAGCTGTTCTCGGTGCAGTCGGTATTCGCATTCATCACGTTTTTCGGATGGGGCGGTGTAATCTGGGGCAAAAACGGGCTGGGCGGCTTTTTTGCCGCACTGGGATGCGGTCTTTTCATGATGGTCGCCACCTCTCTCCTCTTGTACTACCTGATGAAACTCCAGCAGAGCGGCAATATCAACCCCTGCGACTTCGTCGGCAAAACAGGGACAGTATATATGAACATCACAGCCGGCAGAATTGAACATGGGAAGGTTACAGTCAATCTTCAAGGCTGCTCCCGGGAGATCATGGCCATCGCAGATGAAAACATCCCCACAGGCACTTCGGTATCCGTCGTCCAGCAGATTGACGGACGCCGTTTCCTCGTCAAGAAAATTTAAATTAATATAAAGGAGTTCTACTATGGGTCCGACAATTGCATTAATTCTGGCTGGAATAATCGCATTTTTCGTCATCGTAATGATTTTCGCCAGCAGGTTCAAGAAATGCCCGTCCGACAGGATCATGGTCATCTACGGTAAGACATTCGGAAAAGGATCATCCATCTGCATACATGGCGGTGCAAGCTTCGTAATCCCCGTGATACAGGACTACGCCTTCCTGTCGCTGCGCCCCCTGCAGATCGAAGTAAACCTGGGCAACGCCCTCTGCAAGCAGAACATCCGAATCAACGTCCCATCTGTGTTCACCGTGGGAATAAGCACTGATCCGATGATCATGAACAACGCCGCAAACCGCCTTCTCGGACTTACTCCCGACGCCATCACCGAACTCGCAAGGGATATCATCTTCGGCCAGCTGAGACTTGTCATCGCCTCCATGACCATCGAGGAAATCAACGCCGACCGAGAAACCTTCCTGAAGAACGTCGAGAAGAACGTCGCCGATGAATTGAACAAGGTCGGTCTTGAACTCCTGAACGTGAATATCACCGACATCACCGATGAGAGCAAATATATTGAAGCCATTGGTAAGAAAGCCGCCTCCGAAGCCATAAACAGAGCCAAGGTCGATGTAGCCGAGCAGGAAAAAGTTGGTTCCATCGGTGAGGCCGAAGCCAAGAAGGTGCAGATAGTGTCCGTCGCAAAGGCCGACGCCGACGCACTTGCCGGCGAAGCCGATATCAGAAGGCAGCAGCGAATCCTGATATCCAAGGCGGAATCAGAAGCACAGGCCGGTGAAGCAGAGAACAAGAAGAACCAGCGCGTGTCCGTTGCAAAGGCCGATGCGGACGCACAGGCCGGTGAAGCAAATGCCGCCAAGGACCGCCGTATCGCCGTCAAACAGGCTGAATCTGAAGCTGTCAACGGTGAGAATCTTTCAGGAATAGAGATCGCGAAATCGAACGCTGTCCGCGCCGAACAGGAAGCCGAAGCCTTCCGAAAGGCCGAATCCGCCAAACGCATAGCCGATGCGCAGATCGAGAAGGCGCATTATGATGCTGAAAAACTTGCACAGACAGCCCGCGCCGACATGGAACGCCAGAAACAGATAGCGGAAGTCGTAGTCCCTACTGAAATATCAAAGCAGCAGATTGAAATATCCGCCGAAGCCGAAGCTGAAAAGACACGCCGCGAAGCCAGAGGCCAGGCCGATGCGATATTCGCAAAACTCCAGGCCGAAGGTAAAGGAAACTACGAGATCCTCAAGGCCAAGGCTTCAGGATTCCAGGAAATCATCAAGTCCTGCAACAATGATCCCGACGCTGCCGCAAAAATGCTGCTCATCGAAAAACTCGAGTCCATCGTGAGCCTCCAGACCGAGGCGATCAAGAACATCAAGATCGACAAGGTCACGGTATGGGAAGGCGGGAACAGTACGGGTGGCAAGACATCGACAGCCAATTTCCTCAGCGGCATGATGCAGAGCCTCCCTCCCCTCCACGATGTCGCAAACATGGCTGGAATAGATCTTCCGGGATACCTCGGAAAGGTCAATTATGACAACGAGTCCCACCATGCTTCAGACAAGGCGCCAAAAGCGGCGAAATGAGCCACTTTTAGAATCCATAAAACGGTTGTTGCAGGAATAAGCCCGTTGGAGTTCACAACTTCAGTGTGTCCTTGTATTCAAGACTACACGCTAAAGCCGTTAACACCAACTTCATAAATCAGTTCAAAAATGGCATTTCTGCAGTTGCTTCAAATAATTGTACAAAGGAATTAACATGAAAAAACTGTTCGCTGTGCTTGCCTTTGCATCGGCTTTGTTCTGTACAACTGGTTCTTTCGCCCAGGATCCTGCTTCACAAATCGCGCCTGCGGCGCCTCCTGCAGCCAAGATTGATCCCAAGGCCGCCGACGTGATGAAGAAATTCAGCGATGTGCTCCTGAAAGCGAAGAACTTCAAGTTCGACTTGAACATGAACGTGAAAATATCATCGGACGGCATGAACCAGGAAGTCTCCAACAACACGGAGTTCGCCGCTGAAAGACCCAATAAAATCCTCTATGACATCAAGAAGGGGATGATGCCGCTGAAAATCGTCTCGGACGGCATGAATGAATATACCTATATCCCGGCGGCTAAAAAATATAATGTCGAGCCGGCTGAATCCGATTTCACCAGGCTCAAATGCATGGAGGCGGTCAGCAGGACCAGTGGATTCCCCCTAATTTCCACCTTTGTCTCCGACAATCCATACGAAAAGCAGATGACCGGCGTAGTCGGAGGAAAATATGTGGGAATTGAAAAAATCGGCGGCAAGGAATGCCATCACCTCAGTTTCCAGCATGTTGAATTCGACTGGGATGCCTGGATTGAAACTGGCGACAGGCCTGTTCTCAGGAAATTCGTCCCCGACATGAAGAAGCAGCTTGGCAAGGCAATGGAGAAGGATGCCATGAAAGATATGAAATATGAAATGGCCTTCACCCTCGACAACTGGTCCGTATCTACGGATTTGCCGGCTGACCTGTTCAAGTTCACGCCTCCTGCAGACGCCAGGAAAATAGATCCGTCTGAAATGGCTCCAAAGCCCGGGAAGGAAGCCGATGCCGCCGAAACGGAACATCCTTCCCTTGGAAAAGAAGCTCCTGTCTTCAAGCTTGAACTCCTCGATGGCACAGTTTTCGACCTGGCTTCCGTAAAAGGCAGGAAAATAATCGTGCTGGACTTCTGGGCCACCTGGTGCCCTCCATGCAGGGCCGCCCTTCCCATTCTTGCCGAAATCACTGCCGGTTATGCCGACAAGGATGTAGTCTTCTATGCCGTGAACCTCCAGGAGGACAAGGACAAGATCAATGAATTCCTGACCAAGCAGAACGTCAAATGCACAGTAGCCATGGACAAGAATTCAGAAGCCGCCAAGCTCTACAATGTCGAAGGCATTCCGCAGACCGTGATCATCGGCAAGGACGGGATAGTACATCATGCGCATGTCGGGTTTATTCCGGATCTCAAGGAAAACATCAAGAAGGATCTAGACGATCTAATCGCAGGAAAATCAGTGATTAAAAAAGACAAGTAGTTTTCTTATTCCATCCAACTGTTCAAGGCTTGTCCATTATTGCAGGCACCTTACCGCTGGACGCCTCATTTACCGGGGGTTTGAACAACAGATTCTGTACTAATAATTGGAGCGCTTATGGAGATTTCTTCAATTTTAGGATTGATGTTTTTAAACATTTTCCTTATTTTATCAGGATCATTTATTTTTCCGAAATAACTGTTTTTTAGCGATATCAATGCTTGAGATGCAGGATCATATTTGTCTTCGAACTCCGGAGGAAATTCCATATGGAAATAATTCTTATATTCCGCGAATGACAATTCCTTGCCCTTTACAATTACCGTACTTCTCTTTTTCATCTGCAGTGTACCAATGCATGTATTTTCGCCGGGAACATTGAAGTTGCATGTTACGAACGATATCAACGGTTTTCTTGATGAAAATTCTGACTGTATCGTAAAACCGCCTTTTATGGACACATCTTTAAAAGTCAACAGGGGTTCATCCAATTTCCTAGGATAAGCAAGTTTATAGTAGTTTCTTCTTTCTGTTTCATATTCAAGAAGATGAAATTCAATATCCGGATATGCCATTACGGCATTTTTTATATATCCTGCACAATTAACTATATGGATTCTATCAAATATGCAGTTATCTATCTTCATATCCGTAGGATGGTTGCTAAAAATACTATTGACCGATGTTTTAGCTCCTTTAAAAATACAATCCGACAGTTTAACTGTATTGAATCCGTTGAATGAGAACTCCACATTTTCTGAATGCATATTACTTATAATCGTTTCATAACAGTCTTCTTTTGATCTTGAAAAATATAACGCATCTGGAGTATTTGAACTCACATTGAAGAAACAATGTGTTTTGCTTTCAATAAAAACCGGTGATCCCATGGTTCCTTCGCACTTTAAGAATCCTAAAAGTTCAACTATCATTATCTGGTTACCAGGCTTGCCGTCTATTATTATTTTTGAACCGGGCTTCATGACTAGGCCAGATCCTTTTTCAGACATCAATCTATCCTGGACTCTTAATGTAGTATTTTCAGCTAAAGTAAGTATAGCTCCTTTTTTTATTACAAGAGGAGACTTGATGCATGGTTCGCCATTTTTCATATCCAGAACAGTATCCCTCGTAACTGTACCTGCCAGGAAGTTACCGCTGCTCCCAGCGCTTTTGATGTTATTTCCTGAAAGGATGAATCTTACATAATCGAGATAAAGTTCTGAAAGAAGGGTGAACTTATAGCTGGTAAACTTAGCAATATCGGCATGGGCCTTCTTTAAGAAGTTCCCTATGTCTGACTTGATTGCAGATTCACTTGCACCCTTACCTACTACAACATCCCCTGCGGAAACAAGTATCGCCGTATCTGTATCATAGACACGAAGAAGCAGATGGAGACCGTCTGCAGAAGGCGCAAGAAATCCAGTTATTATGTATGCTGAGGGAATTATTTCAATCTTATCCTCTACACCAGACATTCTCTTAGTGTATTTTTCAGCAAATAGCTTTTCCAATTCAATTCGTTCTAAAGGTTTGAATTTCTCATCTTGTACTACTGCGGCGTTGAGTATATTCGTAAAATAATCTGCTGCCTTGCCAACTTCAGTCTCCCACATCATTACAGGAACCCCAATTCTGGCTGCTGCAACGGGAATTCTTGAATTGTTCTTGCTTAAGATATCCGATTCGTTTCCATTTTTGATTATACGCGGTATGATCTTTTCTAAATATTCCCTTCCTTCATATATGACATCAAATATGCATTTGAATATATCATTCCCTCTCTTTTCAGTAGAAAACTGTGGTTTTACAACAGGTCTGGAATTATCAATGATTTCAAGCCTTGCACTGTATTGTTCTCCAGACAAGTAATCAATCTTGATTGTTGCCTGCCAGCGTGGCTTTATAAGGTGATATGCTTTTTTATGTGAATAATCGTCTGCATCTTTCTCAGGTGCAATCTTTTTTTCCTCGAGAAGCCTAAGAATTCCCCTTTTATCATAATTGAACACGTTATCTGAATTTGCCATTAGTGTTTTTGCCGCATAAACTGCCACATCCATATATATGTTCTTCATAAGATTCCACTTCCAGCTGCTATCGAGCCACTTTTTGCAGTCGTATCCATTGCTTTTAAAGTCTTCCTGTGTCTTTTCATTGAATCCTGTTGCCATGACCCAGGTTGATATAAGATTATTCTCCGAGGGCAGCGTATCTATGCATTCGGAGATTTTATAAATCTTCTTATTGGCAATTATTTCCTGCGTCCCATCGTTGTTGATATCGAATATCCACTGGACCGGCACATTTAGTTTTATCGGAGGGTAAAGGATATCCTCCTGAAAAAACAACGAGTTGCACCTGTCGATATAATACTTTCTTTCATCCTTGTAAACTTTTATTAGAGACAAACTCATATTATCAGCATCGACATCGTTTCTTGAAAAAATAAATTTTCCGTTTTTTGGATTAACAATGTTTAAAGACCTATCCTGGCTTGAAAATACTGAAATCAAAGGATTGTCTGGAGGCGTGCACCTTATGAAAGAGTATCTCGTGTACATATTCCATTTGAACAAATACTTATAGCATTCAACATTGCTGTTAAAATTAACTACTCCTATACTCTTCTGCGTTTCTGATAAATCATCAGTATTCTGCTTCTCTTCTGTTGCATAATACGGATTATCGCTTCTTGAAAGAGGTACGCTCAGGTCCCGTATTTCCTTTACTGAGGTTATTTTTTTGCCTGTCATGAGATCAAATTCTGAAAGGGTAAGAGTAATTTCTCTATCTTCCTGAAAGCAAAGTATCATCGACAAAGCCCCCTTGCCCCCTTTCCTTTCAAATATCAATGGCATGAAGCTATTGCTGAAAAATACGGCTCCATCCACATTCCACTGTGCAATTTCTTTGCCAGCCTTCACATCAAATATCGCAACTTTTGCCGGTTTATTTTTTAGAATGAAAAGAACTTTGTATAGGATGTTGCCTTTCTTATCAAAAAAGAATGTTCTTTTTGAAGAAGAACTGAAAAGGATATCCCTTGAATCATCCCCTATGTTCAGCTCAGACCTCCTGATTGAAAATAATTCTTTGCCCTCATTGGTTATGATGTAGTCTTTTTCAGGAGAGATGAATGAGTCGAATTCCTTTGGATAAATATTTATGAATTCAGCAGGTATTGAGACTTTTTCAGGAATAGGAAGCTCCTTGAGCCTTGTCCTGCTTTCAGAATATGAGGGATCCAGGGAAAGGCATTCCCTTATTTCGACGAGGGCCTTGTTGAAGTCGGACTTATCAGAGCTATTGACCGCATCTATGAACTTTGCCAGCGCAGTGGCGGGAATTAGAGTTGAAGGTTTGTATTCGACATTAACCTTCATATTTTCCGACAAGCTCTTCAGAAGGTTTTCAACAGTTGATTCAATGACCTTGTTCAGGCTTTCTATCACTCCTTCTTTTGTCACGCTTGCCTTTATTTCGGACGTTGAAGCTGATACTATTCTAGCAGAAATGCTTATTTTACCGTCCTTCGCAGAAAAGGAGCCGAAACACAAATAATCCGCTCCAATAAGCTTTCCTATCTGAATAGTGTTAGTATCTGAAGCTTTTGACAGCGTTATCTCTTTTTCCCGGAGAATTTCCCTGATTTTTCTTCTCTCCAGCACCTCCATGTTCTGAGAATTCAACATGTAAAGTTCCATTAGGTCGGGGATAACTTTGCCTAAACTCACATATTCCCTCAGCGAAATTTCGTTTTCCAGGTCGAATACGGCGATTTTTATATTTTCACCGGCAAGGTTGAGATTAAAGAGTAAAATTGATACCAGGAAGATAATAAACTTAGGAAGACACCTCATAATAATACTTATTCCTTTTATGATGATTTTGAATCTGCCTAAAATATATCCGCTGACTCAACAATCAAGCATAAGCTAGAGGGACGAGTAGATATATGTCTTTTACTTGAATATCAGATAGCCGGCCGCGAGTACCGCGAAAATCTTCACCAGCATCGAGAACGTGTTGTTCTTTATGTACTTCACGGTCTTCACCCCGACCATGGAGCCCAGGACAAGCGCGGGGATCATTTCGGCGTTGAAGATCAAAGTCTCCTGCGTGATGAATCCGAGTTCCCAGCTGAACGGCACCTTGCTGGTGTTCAGGATCAGGAATATCCAGGCTGTCGTACCGATGAAATTGTCCTTCGGAAGGCTGAGAGAGAGCAAGTAGATCGCAAAGACGGGTCCGGCGGCGTTGGCTGTCATCGTAGTTATCCCGCCCAACACCCCGATGATCGCGGCAAACCACCAGGTATGCGGGATCTTCTGGCTTTTCTCGCCGTTCGACCTGTTGAACCATTCGCCGCCGACAAGCATTCCTATGACGACCACTCCTATGAACTTCTTGAAATGTTCCTGTGATATTCCGGAATATTTCATGAAGACCCAGCCGGCGGCTATTCCGGCAAAAGCCCATGGCAGCGCCCTGAATATGTGCTTCCACTGGGTGTGCTGGCGGTAGAAATAGACCCCGATTAAATCGCCGGCTATGAGCATCGGAAGAAGAATGCCGGTTGACTGTTTTGGAAGGAAAATATATGCCATCAGAGGAATCGCGAGTATACCTGCTCCGCTGATCCCGCTCTTGGAAAATCCAATGAAAAAGGCAGATACGAACGCAAGTATCCAGAACAGTAGAGATGAATCAATATTTGAGAATTCAGGCATTGAAACCTTTCTTGGAATTCAGATTCATATCATGTCTTGGATTCACTGTTTGTCAATAGCGGAAAAGCATACTTTTGCAGGTGATGTGTTTCAAATTCTAATATGAATATGGCACTTTTCCAGTCACTCTCCTTATCCCGAAGGGATAGCGTAATGAAGCCTGTGGTTTCAACCACAGGTGGATTGTAGATGATCCATTCGTCTTGAAGAGACGAAGGTATTCTCAAATTTAATTCGTCATCTGTTTCTTTTTCAATTCGAAAAGCCCGAACTGCTTTAATTCAGGCCACTGGACTGAACTTGTGTCAAACCCGGAAACTGAAGCAAGCTCATAGTCCTTGCCAAGTTCCGCAAGTTCGCGGGCCTGACGGTCCGGACGCATGAGATATACGACCTGCCTGCCTCCGGACATGAAGTCTTCAATTTTCGTCTTTTTCATAGCAAGAAGTTCGGTTTCGCTGTGGCTTCGGTAGAAATCCCGCAGGCGGGAAAGCCTCTTCTCCTGCTGCCTGACGCCTATCCCCCAGCCGGATCTTGATCCATATTTCGAGGTGAACACATCCAGGTTGTAGTATCGGAACTGACAGAGGGTGCCCAGATAGCTCCCGCAATTCCAATCAGATAATATTACCGCATCGGGATTTAGGGATTTCGACAGCATGCCTGCACATGCTGCGACAGCCCGCGACCCCGGCGATGACACCAGCTGCGAATTTCCAGTTTTAAAATGATCGATCCTGAAACCTATCACCATTGCGGCAAAAATAACCACTGCGAAATATTTCCGTGAAGCCGTCAGGGAAACCTTGTCGACTACGGCAAACGCCGTTCCTATGAAAGCCGGAAAAAGGCTGATAAAGAAACGGATATATGCCATCCCTCCTCCGGCCCAGTAATAGGACGCATGCAGGAGTATGAGAGGAAGAACCCAGAACACGCGCATCAGCCCTTCCGACCATGGACCGAATACAAGTATTGCCACAAGCCCGACCTCGAACGTCAGGAAAAGCCCCTCCCTGCTCATCCCAGCCCAGATCTCGGGATACATCCTGACCAGCTGCGCCCAGGTATAAGCATGCTGCTCGTTCGAATAATAATATCCGGTAGTCATGAAGCTCCCGAACATCATCTTGTTATAGATGAGCAGAATACACGGAAAAATGGCATATGACCCTATAAGCACACCTATCGATAGCAGGGATCTATAACCGGGATTTACGGCAGTTGATATTTCTCCTTTTTTCCTATGGTATCTGATGAGTTCGCCCAGATATGGAATAAGCCTTGAAAGCAGCGCAATGCCGATAACGATCGCCATCAGCACCTCTGTAAATCTTACGGTACATGCAAACCCAAGTATTAATCCGCTTCCCAGCGCATCCACCCACCTGCCTCCGCGCCGCCACTTGAAAAGAAAATACATCCCCCAGGTCGCCGCACATATGTCGAGGGAATGCGTCAGCAGATATCCCGTATAGAAGAGGAACATCTTGTTTGCGGCTAGACATGCGGTTGCTATGACCGCGGTAAAAGACGACATCCAAAGCCGGAACAGAAGGAATGCTCCAATGAGCGTCAGGGCACCGCAGACCGGACTTACCCAGAACATCGCGACATCTCCGCCGATCTTGTAGAATACTGCCATGACAGCCGGATATCCCGGTGCGAATTTCGGACTCACCTCCCCTCTTTCATTCTCCACCCAGACGTGGTTCTGATAATAGAAGATATCATCGTCTTTCAGGGCGAGAGGCCCTCCATGCGACATTCTCTTTGCAAGCAGGAGATACCCTTCGCAGTCGATCTCGCGGTAGGCAGGCGTGAAGGTGATTGTCTCCACATAGGCATAGGCGCATATTACCGCGGCAAGACCGAAACACGGGAGGACTTTGAATATCGATGGAAGATACGTCCGTAATTTAGCGGATATTCCGTTCGGTTTCACCTTTTCTCCATTGGAAATAATTTCCGAGGACATTTTTCATCTTCTTCTTTTTCGTGCCGGCAAATCCTATGATATCCTGCTGACATTTTCAAGTTTTGCGAAATCCGCATCAAATTTCAAGTGTTTTTCTTCCACCCTCTCTGCCGGGCGGCTTCATAGAGGAGGATTGTGGTCGCAGTTGAGACGTTCAAGGAATCGGCAAGACCGAGCATGGGAATCCTGACGCTGATATCCGAGTTCTTCAGCCAGAATTCGCTGAGGCCGAACTGTTCAGCTCCTACCACGATCGCAATGCCTGTCTTCATGTCTATGTCGGTGTAGTTCTTGTCGGTATGCGGAGTCGCGGCAAGAGTTTTAATCCCATTCCTCTTCAGCCATTCGGACGCTTCCTGGGTTGAAGTTTCAGCCAGGGGGACTGAAAAAAGAGTTCCGGTGCTCGCGGTTATTACGTTCGGATTATAGATGTCGGTGCATTTGTCGCAGACGATTATTCCGTCGGAGCCGGCAGCATCAGCTGAACGAAGAATGGCTCCGAGATTGCCGGGTTTCTCAATCCTTTCGGCCACAAGGTAAAGTCCGTTTTTAATGACCGGCAGATTCTCCAGCTTATGTTCTCTTATCTCTGCAATAGCTATCAACCCTTCAGGACGGTCCCTGTATGCGAGTTTCGCAAAAACACGGTCGGAAGTTTCAGTAATGACAGTTCCAGTTTCTGCGAGTTTCGCAAGAAGCGCATTTTCATTTTCACCGAGGAACATCGGCGGACAGTAGAAGCATTCCTCTATCTTCATCCCGCACTGGTTCGCCCGGGTTATTGCCCGGTATCCTTCAAGAAGAGTGCGCTTCTCCTCGTCCCTGGAACGCCTGTTCCAGAGCTTTGCGGCATATTTTATACGTTCATTCTGCAGGCTTGTGATTAACATTTTCCATTGCCGGCGAGACGCCAGCGCTCCTTTGAAATGCAAATAAAAATTTAGACACGCTAAAGCTGTGAGGTACTCCAACATTATCCCTTCTGAAATCTACAGCCTGCCATCTGTCCTGTGTCGTCTGTCATCTGAATTTTTAATCTCTCCGACACTCCGTTTCGCCCATTCGCCGGTTCTGTACTATTCCTCGCCGCCTCCGTTGAACCGTCTTCCGTTGCCATTCCCGTTTCCGTTGTCGTTCCATCTCCTCCTGGGCTGCGGCAGGTTCTGGTCCGCCTTGAAATGCAGCGCATGCTCGCCTAGAAGATTCCTGATGTCGTTGATGAATTCATTATTGACCCTGACATTGAACTTCTTTGATGTCTCGACAAAGGCTATTTCGCCGCCAGCGCATGTTACACAGAATATCGTCCTGCTATCCCCTGGATATTTTCCACACATGTTCTTGACAAGCTCAAGCTTGTCCCTTCCGGTGCTCGCCTCGTAGATCCTGATATGCACCTCCTTCGTGCATTTCTCCTGTATGGATGAAATAGGACATATCCTGGTCATGATTATCTTGGCTTTCCTGCCTTCATTCTCGCCGCTTATGTCCACGTTTCCCTCGATGAACACAGGTGCATTCTCCCTGAGAATGGTCTTGTCCATTTTTTCATATGTATCCGGGAAGGCAATGCACTCAATGGCTCCTTCGAGGTCCTCTACCTGCAATATCGCGAACTGAGTCTTCTTCTTGGAGACCTTGATGGCCACAGTATTTATGATCCCTCCAATCCTGACACCCGACTCTGCCGGTAGGTCGACGATCTTCGATATGGATGTGGAGGAATAGGTCTTTATTATGTCGGCGAATTCGCCGAGAGGATGTCCGGTCACGTAGAATCCAAGCAGCTCCTTCTCATCCTTTAAAATCTCCTGCTCATGGAATTCCGGAATGTCGGGAACCGGGACAGTGGTCATGTCGTTCTTCTCGTCGCCGGCGAACATGTCGAACAGGGAACCCTGCCCGCTCTTCTTGTCGGCGACCTTCTTGGCAGCCAGCGCCATTGCAGGTTCGAACATTTTCACAAGCTGCGAGCGCTTGAGCCCGAAACCGCCGAACGAACCTGTCCTCGCGAGATTTTCCAGCATCCGCATGTTCACGGAGGCTCCCACCCTCTCGCAGAATTCTATGAGGGTCTTGAACTCCCCTTCCTTCTTCCTCGAATCGATGATCGCCTGCGCTGCGACCGTGCCGACCCCCTTGATCGCGGCGAGACCGAACCTTATCCCCTTGCCGTCAACTGTAAAGCTCGCACCGCTCCGGTTGACATCCGGAGGCATCACCGGGATGTTCATCTCCTTGCATTCCTGGATGAAGAATGCGACCTTTTCGGAACTGTCAATGACATTCGAGAGGACCGACGCCATGAACTCTACAGGATAATTGGCCTTCAGGTAGGCGGTCCTGTATGCGAGGAACGCATATGCCGCGCTGTGGGACTTGTTGAATCCATAGCCTGCGAACTTCGCTATCTTCTCCCATATCGAATCCGCCTTCTGGACGGAAATATTGTTCTTGGCGCACCCCTGCACGAACTTCTCGTGCTGTTCGGCCATCTTCTTGAAATCCTTCTTGCCGATCGCGCGGCGGAGGATGTCGGCCTGTCCAAGCGAGAATCCGGCGACTTCCTGCACCGCCTGCATGATCTGCTCCTGGTAGAGCATGATTCCGTATGTCTCCTTTATGATCTTCTCCATTGCGGGATGATCATACTCGAGCTTGGTCTGTCCGGTCTTCCTGGAAATGAATTCAGGGATGAACTGCATGGGGCCGGGACGGTATATTGCAATGAGGGCGATTATGTCCTCGATCTTCTCAACTCCGAACTTCTTGCAGAGTTCCTGCATGCCGGTCGATTCAAGCTGGAACACGGCAATTGTGTCGCCCCTGTTCAGGAGGTTGAACGCCTCCTTGTCATCAAGAGGTATCTTCTCGATGTCGATATCGATATTCCTGTTCTCCTTGATCCTCTTTACAGCCTCATCGATGATGGTGAGCGTGCTGAGACCGAGGAAATCCATCTTGAGAAGACCGAGCGCCTCGCAATATGTCGCCGCGTACTGGGTGATGACTTCATCCTTGCCTCCCATCGCCATGGGAACAAGATTGCTCAGAGGCTGGTCGCCGATGATCACTCCGGCGGCATGTATCGTCATGTTCCTTCTCAGATCCTCGAGCGGCTTCGCGTATTCTATGACATCACGCACCCACTGCTCCTTATCCATGAAATCCCTGAGCTCCTTGCTCTGCTCGATCGCCGCCTTCAATGTAATCTTGTTGTCCTCCCCCTCCTCGGTGGTCTGCTTCTTGTCGGGAATGAGCTTCGTCAGCTGGTTCCCCTCGGCGAAACTCCTTCCTATGACCCTCGCCAGATCCTTGACGACCGCCTTGGGCTTCAGGGTTCCGTAGGTTCCAAGCTGGGCGACACTGTCCCTGCCGTACTTTCTGCGGACATACTCTATGACCTCATACCTGCGAAGTTCGCAGAAGTCTATGTCGAAGTCGGGGGGGCTGACACGTTCGGGATTCAGGAAACGCTCGAAGAGGAGATTGTACTTCAACGGATCTATGTCGGTGATCTTGCTGAGATAGGCCACGATGCTTCCCGCTCCGCTGCCTCGTCCAGGTCCGACCGGGATCCTGTTGTCGCGGGCGTACTTTATGAAATCCCATACGACGAGGAAATAACTGGAATACCTGGACTTGTCAATGACACCCAGCTCGAAGTCGAGCCGCTGGATTATCTTCTTCTGTTCCTCGTCCAGCCTGCTTTCGTCGGAGGCGTCGAACCCGTACCTGTCCATCATGTTGTCTATGCATATCTTCCTGAGGACGTCCTTCTGCGTCTGTCCGGCGCCCACCTGGTACACGGGATAATGGTTTACATTGGTCAGAGGTATGTCGACGTTGCATCTTTCCGCGACCACGAGGGTGTTTTTCAGGGCCTCGGGCAGTTCCGGAAAAACGGCGGCCATCTCGTCCCCGCTCTTGAAGTAGAACTGATCCCCGGTCATCTTCATCCTTTTCTCGTCGGTGATTATCGCATGGGTCTGGATGCAGAGCATCAGCTCATGGGAATATGCGTGCTCCTTCTTGAGATAATGCACATCGTTGGTCGCGACTAGAGGTATGCCGAATTCGCGGCTGAGCAGGACTATCTCCTTGTTGACAACCTGCTGCTCCGGAATTCCGTGCTCCATGATTTCGAGGTAGAAATTGTCCTTGCCGAAGATATCGAGGTACTGCGCAAGTATTTTTTTTGCGTCCTTTATCTTGTTGTGCCTGATCGCCCTGGCAATCTCCCCGCTCAGACAGGCGCTCATGCCTATGAGCCCCTTGCTGTGGGCTGCGAGTATCTCCTTGTCAATCCTGGGATTATAGTAGAACCCTTCGAGGACAGACGCCGTGGCGAGCTTGCAGAGGTTCTGGTATCCTGTGAAATTCTCGGCCAGAAGTATGAGGTGGAATCCGCGTATGTCGTTGTTGGAGCTGTCCTTGTCGAACCTGTTGGTCGGCGAGACATATGTCTCAACTCCAATTATGGGCTTGACCTTCTGCTTGTTCATCTTCATGTAGAATTCAAGTGCGCCGCCCATATAGCCGTGGTCAGTTATCGCGACAGCCCTCATTCCATTCTCGACTGCGAGATCCGCAAGCCCGGCCACTGAGCAGGCGCCGTCGAGGATGCTATAGTCCGTATGGACATGCAGATGTACGAATTCCGTCGGCATTACGTTTTTTTCCCCATTTATAAATATTTTCGTTTCCAATGAAAATATTTATGAACTATTCCTTTCCAAAGCGATAAAATCAATCCATTTTTTCTTCTGCGGAGAAAAAATATCATAACTGCTTGAACGCACGCAAAAAATATATAAGTTCCCTGATGAAAGAAAAACCTTCAAAATGGCATGAGCTCGGTCCGTTCACAGTGTTCGACGTGGAGACCACCGGAATGTCGCCGGTGAACGACAGGATCGTGGAGATAGCCGCGATCAGGGTGGATGCCGACGGCTTCCATTCACGCTTCCATTCCCTCATAAATCCGGGCATCAGGATCCCGGAGGGAGTCATACGCATCCACCGGATCACGAATGAGATGGTGGAGAAATCACTGTCATTCCAAAGCGTCGGAAAGGATTTCATGTCCTTCGTGCAGGACAGCACCCTGGTCGCGCACAACGGCAGGTTCGACCTTTCCTTCCTGCAGGAAAGCCTGAGCCGCAACGGCATCGCCCTCTGGAATGGAAGGACCATGGATTCCATCGCAATCATAAAACATGCCTATCCCGGACTTTCCAGCTACAGCCTGCAGTATCTCCAGAGGCACTTCAGCCTGGGAACCGGCGACGGACAGGCCCACCGCGCCTTCACCGACGTGGAATGGACGCTCGAAATCTTCGGGATGTCCATGCAGAGGCTCATAGAAGCCAGCAATTAGCAAAATGGCGTTGATTTCGTAGTACTATACGTCATTTTCATGTTTTATTTGCACGATTATTTGAAAGAATGGTGGCAAGTTTTTGCGGAGCAAAACCTTGCCAATGGTTTTTTCGTGTCATTCGTGTGTTTCGTGGTTGTTTTTTTATCTGTGTTATCTGTGGGCACATGTTTTGGTTGCGGCGTCAGCTGCTCCAGGTGTTTCGTGGTTTACAAAGAATTTCCCTCCAGAATTTTGTTTTTAGAGGCAATAGGAATTATGTTACTGGATTATAATGATTACGGGAACAATGAAGACATCGGTTAAAACATTATTGGCTTTATCCCTGCTGCTTGCAACAGCGTCGTTCACCTTATGCCAGGAAGCTGAAAAGAAGGAGACCGAAAAAAAGAAGGCTCCAGTGATCCGTTTCCATTCAGGAACAATCATGGCGGCTGAGTTCATGCCTGAAGGCTTCTACAATCCTGTCATAGCCAATGTAAGCAGATTTGAACCTCCGTCCAGAATAACTTCCGATGTCGCCTTCGCAACAGTGACGGTGAAACTGGACCAGGGCAGAAGCTTGAGCATATACGACTTCATCCTGCTGAACAAAAGAAAGGACGAATTCAAATGCATAGGCATCAGCGAGGGAGACAACCGCTATGATGCGGAAAAGTGGGAGTTCTCCAGCTCCAAGCCGGGCAAGATGTATACCATGCTTTTCAAAATCCAGCTTCCGGCATTCAACGACAAGGATGAATATACGCTCCGGTACATGCTTGGCAAAAAGACTGAGGACGTGCTCATCCCCTTTGTCAAGATAAACAGGGCCTTCACTGCGGTTGCAAAAATTCCGCCTGAAGGGATTATCGGATTTGATCCTGAACCTCCTCCGCCGCCGCCTCCTCCGAAACCGGTCGAGGAAGTCAAGGCCGAACCTGCCAAGGAGGAACCTAAGAAGGAAGAAGCCAAAAAGGATGAGCCTCCCTCAAAGGAAGAGGCGTCATCCGAAGATTCCATGCTCAAATTCGTACCCGATGCAAAAGGCAACCAGGTCATATACTATCTCGACCTTGTGAAAAGCGGCGATACCATCAAATATGACGTCGACAACCATAAGACTTTCAAGAAGCCTTTTGACAGGATCGCCTATTATGTTGAACTCAAGACGGAGACTGGCGGGCTCCAGTACGTCTATGTCTCAATGGATGCCTTCACGGACGACCTCGGCAAGATCGGAGTCCCTACGTCTGAATCAAAAGCCAGCTTCCAGCAGTTGATAACCAACATGAACGTCCACTCGAATGTAAAAGGAATTGTCACTGGAAAGGGACTCAAGGGGAATATTGAGTTCTGGCCCAACAACTACAAGGAGAAAAACGGCAAGGCAGTACCAAACGCGTCTGATTCCGTCTTTGATTTCGGAGATGAGATATCAAAGGAGATGGGTTACGGTTCGATGCAGGTTCACAACTATGAGGCCAAGCAGACTATCTTCGCCTTCAACGCCTGGCGCGATGGCAAGAATGCCGACCTCGGCCTTGGAAACAGCACCGGAAAGTCTTTGGACTGGACCTTTACTAAAAACACCAGTTCCTATACTGTAAAAAGAATCAAAATACTCGTACACGCCAAATAGGCGCAGAAGAACCTAAACCATCAACAATGGATTGAAAAATGTTTGAAATAGATATCAAGAGGGACTTCTCCGCAGCCCACAGGCTCAAAGGCTACAAGGGCAACTGCGCTTCCCTCCACGGTCACAACTGGGCTGTAACTGTTACTGTGAAATCAGAGAAGCTCGACAAGATAGGCATAGCCGTCGACTTCCGCAAGCTGAAAACTGAACTCGATGCCGTGCTGTCTAAACTCGACCATTCCAATCTCAACGATCTTGACATCATCTGTTCCCCTAATCCCACAAGCGAATGCCTGGCTAAATTCATCTTCGACAGGCTTTCAGCCAAGATAAACGACAAGCGCGTGAAAGTCTCCAGGGTGAGAGTCGCCGAATCCAAGGACACAGGCGCGTCCTACTTCGAAACTTAGGCATAGTCATCCCACGGGATGACGGATGGATGGGTTTGCGGTAATGCGTCTTACTTGGGCTGGTATAGCTTTTTGCCGAAGTATGGCGTTTTCGATGAAAACGCCTCGAGACGGTTTCGGCGAAACCGTCATACTTGATCGGTTTGCCTGCAAAACAAGGCATGATCAGACTCTAAAAAAGTAAGACTGACGTATTACGGTTTGAGTTCAAGGAATACAAAAAACTTGAAAAAACATTAGAATTAAGGGAAACTCATTTTTCATATTTTAAACAGGATTGTTCTTAGCTTATGTCTTTGATACGCAACCATCCATTAATCCAATCATCCATGGAGCCACAATGAATCTCAAAGTCATTGAAACCTTTACAAGCATCCAGGGCGAGTCCACGCATGCTGGAAAAATCTGCTTCTTCATCAGGCTCGCCGGCTGCAACCTGAACTGCACCTACTGCGACACGCAATACGCAAGGAAACCTGATTCCGGAACTGTCATTTCCATATGCAAGCTGGTGTCCCTGGCCAAAAAGGCGGATGTGCCGATCGTTGAAATAACCGGAGGTGAACCCCTGCTCCAGCACCAGGTTCCAGTGCTCTGCGAAAAACTCCAGGAAGCCGGAATGATAGTGATGGTGGAGACCAACGGCAGCATGCCGGTCGACATCATTCCAGACGGAGTGATCAGGGTCGTTGACTGGAAATGCCCGTCCAGCGGGGAATCCGACAAGATGCTGATATCTAATTTTGAAAAACTCAAGCCATACGATGAGATAAAATTCGTAATTTCAGACGAGAAGGACTTCCATTTCGCAATGGGAAAGATCAAAAGCTACGAACTCGTGAAAAAAACCAGGAATATCCTCTTCGCCCCCGTCTACGGGAAATTCAATTCTTCCGATCTTGCCGCCCTCATGATAAAGCACAAATGCCTGGGAAGATTGCAGCTCCAGCTCCATAAGTACATCTGGGCACCGGATGCAACTGGGGTCTGAGTTATAATTTCCGTTCAGTCCTGAAGGGAAATTATCTGCCTTCTAAGCTGGTTCAACGCGGAAGACACAGCCCTTCTTCTAACCATGTCCCTTGTACCTGGAAAGTTATACTGGTTAACGATCGTATCTCCATTGTATCTGGTACCTATGAAGACAAGTCCCACAGGTTTTTCTTTTGTCCCGCCGCCTGGTCCTGCGATTCCAGTCACTGAAATCCCGGCTCCAGTTTTGAATTCACGGCAGACGCCTTCAACCATCTCGGCTGCGCATTGGGAGCTTACAGCGCCGTGCTCAAGCAGGATTTTCTTTTTTACTCCCAGCAATTTCATTTTCAAGTCATTGCTGTAGACGACCGCCGATCCTGAAAATATCTCAGATGAACCGGCGATATCGGTTATTGCTGATGCGATCATCCCTCCTGTGCAGGATTCGGCGACGCCCAATTTATTTTTTCTTTTTCTCAAGAGGAAAAATATGTCATCCGCTATGGATTTGGCTCCAGGTGAAAGCAGAAACTCCTTGAGAGCCTTCCTGATCAAATTCATTTTTTTCCTTACAAGTTCCCCATCCTTGCCACTTAGGAATACCTTTATGGACTCCGGGGACGCGCAGTAGGCTATGGAAAGTCCGGGAGCGGATGATGCAATTGGCGCTGCTTTCTCTTCAACGCACGATTCGGGTATTCCAGACAGATAGATGATCTCAGTGTAAAGCCTTTCCTTTGATGTCGACTGCAGATACGGTATTATTGATTCCATCAGCATCGGATACATTTCGTGCGGCGGTCCCGGAAGCATGATGATTGTATTCTTTAGGTCTTTACTCCTGACAATCAAGCCTGGAGCCGTCCCTGTCCTGTTCTCAAGGACTTTTGCCCCTTCCGGGACCAACGCCTGGCTGAGAACGCTCGCAGGCATTTTTCCAAACCTCCTTGTCGACCAGAAGAGCTTTATCCTATCTGCGATCTTCGCATCTTCATAAAGCTTCAAACCTAGATATTCCGCAACCACGGTCTTGGTGACATCATCTGATGTTGGACCCAGGCCGCCCGTCGAAATTATCAGGTCGGACCTGTCGAAAAGAATGTCCAAGGCATCCCTGATTTCAGGTCCTGCATCCTTTACCGCCATTTCCATGACAGGAAAAAGAGCCACGGCACCAAGTTCCCGTCCTATGCTGGCCAGATTGGTATTCACTGTCGAACCACGGAGAAGTTCGTCTCCGATACAAAGTACAGATATTTTCATATGGAACTCCTGATTAGGCGGCGTAGTTGTCCGACCATGTAAAGGGGAAGAGACAAGAGGCGATAGTCGATGGATTCTTCCGTCGGCAATACCGCAGCCGTATCAAGCAATGACGGCAAATCCGAATTAAAGCGGATTCCGAATTTGCGCTTTTTCTCCTTCAGAAAAGCATGAAGGGATTTCAAGCGCCCTGTTTTTCCCGCCTTTACTTCGACAGGAATGATCTGGTTGCCCTGGGACAGGACGTAATCCACTTCAGCGGACGATTGACGCTTTTCCCGGCTCCAGTAATGTAGTTCGGGGTCATCGAAAAACTGCTTCGAATAGAGAAGATGCTGTCCTATGAACTGTTCGCATACGGCACCCGAGTTCACCAGCATGATGTCCTGGGCTTTTTCAAATTCAAGCAGGCTTAGTCCGCATGCGCGGCTCAGCAGCCCCACATCTAGGAATAATACTTTAAACTTCTTTTCGTCGGCTTCCGCCGACAAAGGCACGCCATTGCATGATGAATGGTGAACCTTGCAGGCAACCTTGGCAAGACAGAGCATGCGCAATGCCTCTCCAATATCCCTGGCCTGTGCATCATTGTCCACACGGCTGTGCATGAATTTACCTCCCACGAGCATTGGAAGTTTTTGAAATACGTGGCGCAGGCGCTGCACATTGACCCTTTTTCCATATTTGCTGAAATCGTCCTGATATGTAGAGAGGATTGACTGTTTAACCTTGTCCGTTTCAAGAAAAGATGAAGAATCCACGAATGCCTGTATGGCCTCGGGCATTCCCCCAATTGCAAGATATTCACGGAATGCACCCATGAACTGTTCGTGGACAGGGAGTGGAAGTTCATTTACTACTTCATGCTGACCGAGAAACTCGGCAAGATGCACCCTGCCGGAGCCGGCAAGGAATTCTTCGTAGGTAACCGGCCCAAGATGCAGATATTCAATTCTTCCCACCGGCATGGAAAAATCATGCTCGCAAAGGACAAACTCCAATAAGGAGCCGGCTGCAATTATATGCAGGGATGGAATGACCTCATGGAAATAACGAAGAGATGCAAAAACGTCGGGGGTTGCTTGTATTTCATCAAGAAAGAGGAGTGTTTTTCCAGGAATGATCTTGGTTCCAGTAAGCATCTCCAGTCGCGGTAATATCTTCATCGGTGATTTGTCGGCAAATAAATCTCCCGCTTCAGGTGTTTTTTCAAGATTAATTTCGGCTATACCGCCCATGTGGAGTTCGGCAAATTTTCTGGCAAGATAGGACTTTCCCACTTGGCGGGCTCCTCTGAAGACTAGAGGTTTACGCCGTGGATTATTCTTCCATGATACTAAATAATCCATCGCCAATCGTCTCATTAGCATTCCCTTTTTTTACAAATAACTGAATATATGCAAGGGTAATTATAGTCCTGTATTGCATAATTGCAAGGGTATATTTATCTGAGCTGATTTCAGAAATACAAGAAAACGCTTGTTGCGGAAACAAACCCGTTGGAGTTCACAACTTCAGTTGTGTCTTATCATCAACAGTAAGCACATCTAAAGTCGAAGATCCCGGCTCGACGATGTCGGGACTGTGAACTCCAACTTTAGAAATCAGCTCAAAAGAGGCAATTTTGAAATTGCCTCACCTAAATCTTCCTTTTTGATGCGAGCTGGTATTAATTCCAGAACGGCGGTTTCTCCAGTTTGAACTTCTTCATTGATTCCTCATCGTAGAAGACTTTCATGAGGAAGAGCCCCTGGGCAGGAGCAGTATCATGGGCCGCCGCTCTCTTCCTGCTTTGAAGGATCTCTTCAACCTCGTCCGCCTTTATCTTCCCAGTGCCAGCAAAAGCGAGGGTCCCCATCAGGCTGCGTATCATCTTGTATAGGAATCCATCCCCGACAAATGTCAGGCAGACCAGATCCCCGAACTCATGGATCTCTATGCGGAATATCGTCCTCACTGCATCGTCGATTTCCTTCCTGTCGACAGTAAATGAGGAAAAATCGTGCACACCGACAAGGCGGTCGCATGATTTGCGAAGTTCGCAAAGGTCCGTGAAATCACCCATGTTCCAGCTCCATCTGTCGGAGAAAGGATTGGGCAGTCCCCTGTTGATGACATATGTGTAGGCTTTTCCTGCCGCTGAAAATCTCGCATGGAACTTCTCCTCGACTTCCCTGGCCTCCCTGATCCTTATGGACTGCGGAAGCATCCTGTTCAATGCCTTGTACAGTTTCCAGTCCTGCACGATCGGACGGCATGGGGCGGAGAAAGTGACCGCCTGTCCGAGGGCATGTACGCCTGCATCCGTCCTGCCGCTGGATTCGGTGCGGATCAGCTGGTTTGCATAGATCATGCCGAGCTTCTCCTCGAGCACCTCCTGGACGGTCAGGCCGTCCGGCTGGATCTGCCAGCCGAGATAATCAGTGCCGTCATACGCGACCTCCATGAACCAGCGGATATTTTTCAGCGGATCGGACATTTTCAGCTTGAAGTTGTTTCGTTTGTATAAAGAAGATGCCCGCAGTTGTCGCAGCAGGCCTTCATCTCCTTCCTGACTGAATTGACAGTCTGAGGAGTGAGCTTCAGGTGGCAGTTGCCGCAGATGCCCTGATGGACTTCGGCAAAAGGAGTCCCCTTGTTCTTCCCCAGCATCCTGCTATAGGTTGAGAGTATGTCGGGGGTGACCTTGGCTGCAACCTCGGCCCTCGAGGAAATCTGCTTCTCAATTTCAGCCTGCAGCTTCCCTTCGAGTTCCTTCAGCTCATTTTTCTCGTCCAGGATCGACTTTTCCCTGTCCTTGAAGATCTTCTCCTCCGATTTGAAGACATTCCTGGCGGCTTCAAGTTTCTCCATGAGCACGAGCTGTTCAGTTTCAATCCCGCTGATCTTCACCTTCACGTTCTCGATTTCATTCATCATCGCCTTGTACTCATCGTTCTTTTTGACCATGGCGGACTGGATCTGGTATTTTTTTGCAAGCTCATTCTGCTCTTTTATCTCCGCCTCCCTCTTCTTGATCTCCAGCTCTATGGAAAGAGAGGCTTCCTTGGCATGGGTCAGCTTGTTCTTCTCGGCTTCAAAATCCCTGTCAATCTTCGCGATCTCATCAGGAACCAGGGAAAGTCTCGTCTTGAGACCGCGCACCCTCAAATCAACTTCCTGAAGAGCAAGTAAATCGGCAATCCACTGTTTCATTATATCAGCTCCTTTTTAAGTTTATAATTGTATTCAATTTCTAAGGTAGGGATGGCTTGCCAAGCCGTCCGTCTTAAATCGGCGGTTTCGGCGAAACCGCCCTACCTTCGCCAATTATGAAATTGGCTCAAACCAAAAAAAAACGGGCCGAAGCCCGTGTTTAGAAAAATTTCATCTGCTTTTCATCAGCAGATTTCCGGCGTTTTATCTCCGGAAGGCTGTCGATTCCAAGCCTCTCGAGGGTCTTTGGAGTGACAATCCTTCCCTGGGGCGTCCTCTGTATATACCCCTCCTGGATCAGGAATGGCTCATAGACTTCCTCTATCGTGCCCTCCTCCTCCCCGACGGCGACGGCCAGACTTTTAATGCCTACCGGCCGGCCTCCGAACTTATGCACAAGCGCCTCAAGTATCCTGTTGTCCATGTCATCAAGCCCGTCCTTGTCAATGTCAAACATCTCAAGGGCCGCAGAAGCCACTTCCATGGTAATCTTATTGTTTGCCTTTACCTGGGCGTAATCCCTGGACCATGAAAGAAGATGGTTTGCAATCCTGGGTGTTCCACGGCTCCTCCTTGCGATTTCCATGGCGCCTTCCTCGTCGATCTTGATCTTGAGTATCTTCGCCGACCTGTGGATTATTTTCTTGAGATCTTCGGGAATGTAATAATCAAGCCTGCATGAAAGCGCGAAACGGGATCTCAGTGGGGACGAAAGAAGTCCGGACCTGGTTGTCGCCCCGATAAGCGTGAACTGCTGGAGATTGAGCCTTATGGCCCTGGCTCCCGGCCCCTGGTCAAGCATTATGTCTATGAAGAAATCCTCCATCGCGCTGTAGAGGAATTCCTCGACGACCACGTTCAGCCTGTGGATTTCATCGATGAACAGGATGTCCCCTTTTTCAAGTGAGCTGAGCAGGCCGGCCAGATCCCCGGGCTTCTCGATTACGGGCCCGCTGGAAGCTTTTATCTTCGCACCCTTCTCATTGGCTATTATGTAGGCAAGCGTGGTCTTCCCGAGTCCGGGAGGTCCGCTCAGAAGAGTATGCCCCAGGGGTTCATCCCTCTTCTTGGCGGCATCGATGAAAAGCTGGAGCCTTTCCTTGACCTTCTCCTGTCCGGGGAAGGAGGTGAACGCAGTCGGACGCAGGGTGTTGTCCAGTTCAACGTCCTGCTTGTTCAAAGAAGAAGATATGAATCTCTCTTTTTCAACGTCCATAATAAGTCTTTTCTATTTGTAAAAACTGCAATGGAAATTATCGTACTTGGTTTTGCAATCCAGGAAACCTCCAGGAATCTGCTTTACGGACTTCCAGGGATTTCGATGAGTAAGATAAACATATTTAACATATTTTAAAGAAAGGTTTCGAAAAATGACCGATTACAGATTAGAAAAGCTTGCTGCAGATACCATTAGGGTGCTGTCCGCCGAAGCCGTCCAGAAGGCCAAATCAGGTCATCCCGGCATGCCTATGGGATGCGCCGACTACGGATTCATGCTCTGGTATAAATACATGAAGCACAATCCAAAGAACCCCCAGTGGCTGGCAAGGGACCGCTTCGTGCTGTCCGCCGGACACGGTTCAATGCTGCTATATTCGCTGCTTCACATGTTCGAATACGGTCTTTCAATGGATGAGCTCAAGAGCTTCCGCCAGTGGGACAGCAAGACACCCGGACATCCGGAGTTCAAGCATACCGCAGGCGTCGAAGTGACAACCGGCCCCCTGGGCAGCGGATTCGCGTCAGGCGTGGGAATGGCGATGGCAGCGAAGAATTTCGCGGCAAGGACCGGACTTGACAAGACCGAGCTGATGAACCACAAGATATACATACTCTGCAGCGATGGATGCATGATGGAAGGTACGACCCATGAAACCGCCCCTCTTGCCGGACACCTCAGGCTCGACAACATCATTGCCTTCTACGATGACAATTCAATAACCATCGAAGGCGCGACTTCGCTGGCGTTCAGCGAAAATGTGTCAATGCGCTACGAAGCATATGGCTGGCGTGTAATACAGCTCAAGAATGCCAACGATCTGGAACAGGTCGACAAGGCTCTTGCCGAAGCCCAGAAAAGCGACGGAAGACCCACCTTGATCGTCGGAAAGACCACTATTGGGTTCGGCTCCCCTGGAAAAGCCGGTAAGCATTCCTGCCATGGAGAACCTCTTGGTGATGACGAAGTCGCGGCCGTCAAAGTGAAGCTTGGTTTCGAGAAGAATCCTCCTTTCACTATTCCTCAGGAAGTGAAGGATTGCCTGGCAAAGAGATGCAGGGAACTTGCCTCCGAAGCCGCGAAATGGGATAGGGAATTCCAGTCATATCTAGAGAAGAACCAGGAATCTGCCAAGATGGTTTCAAGCCTCCTCCACAAGCCCCTTCCTGAAAACCTCCTCGAGGAACTGATCAAGGCCGCACCGGTCGACAAGCCCGTCGCGACACGTGTCTCCGGAGGTACCGTCCTCAACAGGGCCGCGGATCTGATTCCAGCCCTCATGGGAGGAGCTGCGGATCTGACACCTTCGACGAAGACAAATATAAAGAACACCACCAGTTTCACTGCAACCGACCGCAGCGGAAGGAATTTCCATTTCGGCGTGCGCGAACTTGGAATGGCAATGCTTTCAAACGGCATGGCGCTGTACGGGACATGCATCCCATATTCGGCGACATTCTTCGTTTTCTCGGACTACATGAAGCCGGCGATAAGGCTTGCCTCCATCCAGGGGCTCCACGAGGTCTACGTCTTCACACACGATTCTTTCTATGTCGGCGAAGACGGTCCCACCCATGAACCTATCGAACAGACCGCGATGCTCAGGACTATTCCCGGAATGACCGTGATAAGGCCTGCTGAAGCAAATGAAACAGCACATGCCTGGTATGCCGCATTGAAGTCGAAGGGACCGGTGGCTCTTCTCCTGACAAGACAGGATCTGGATCCGATTCCTCCGGAACTTACGAAGAAGATAGATGTTTCCAAGGGGGCCTACGTTCTGAGCGAAGATGCGGGATATGAGATGATAATCATGGCGACAGGATCGGAAGTCAATCTTGCGCTTAAATCCGCAGACATGCTCAGGAAGGAAGGCCGGAAGGTGAGAGTTGTATCAATGCCATGTCTGGAATACTTCCAGGCACAGGATAAATCATACAGGGATTCAGTTCTTCCTCCCTCCTGCAGGAGGAGAGTGACCATCGAGGCGGGGACAACGTTTGGCTGGAGGACCTATGCGGGAGATGAAGGTCTCTGCATCGGGCTGGATCACTTCGGGGCTTCAGCACCGTTCAAAGTGCTTGCGGACAAGTTCGGATTCACTCCGGAGAAGGTGGTGGAGAAGATCAAGAGTCATTTTTAATAGGTCGGCCAAAAGGCCGCGCCTCTTGAACAATCGAATATCGAACAGACGAACCATCGAATGACGAAGGGAGCATCGAACTTCCGACTTCGAACTGGGAAAGAAATACGATTAAGAAATAAATTTTCCCCTGGAAAAATTTATCACCATATTGTCTTGGAATAGAAATTCCTGATCAGGGGATCCTTGGTTATTATCGGGATATTCCTGAGTTTTGCCGTGGCGACAATCGTCCTGTCGGCTGGATCCTTATGCTCCCAGTCCAATGACAAGTTTTGCAACCAAGTTATTTCGTCTACTGGAATAATCTCTAACTTGTCTATCTCATAAATATTATTTACAAATTCTGAAATAGAACATCCAATATCAATTTTTTTATTCTTGATTTTAATACCTATTTCCCATATGGAAACGGAAGAAATGAAAGCTCCATGGCTTTTTATTTTATTACAGGCCTCGAACGCCTTTTCAGATAGTTTGTCCGTATCAGAAGTCCACCATATCAGCGCACATGTATCAAGAAGAACCGGAGTCATATATCACCCCATTCTTCTGTTTCAGGCTTCATGACATCATCGTAGTATTTGACCTTCCCGCGTAAATCCTTGAATACCTCATCTACAGTTCTTTTTTTTGTCTTAATTGGGCTAATTCTTAACACAGGAGTCCTGTGATCAGTCACAATAATTTCCTCGCCTGTACGCTCAACGCGTCGGAAATACTCCAGCATTTTAGCTTTCAAAACACCTTTAGAAACAGTAACCATACAACCTCCATATGACTATAGTCATGCCTATGGTCATATTATACCCACAATAAAATTTTACAAGTGATATAAATTTTCAGGATGTAAAATTTATATATAGTCAATAGTATTCTCGCGAAGCACATTCTTGATGTCCTCCATTGTCTTCTTTCCCATTCCATAAACAGTGGATAAATCCTCAGGCTTTGCATTTACAACTGCTTCAACAGAGCCAAACTTTTCAATCAGAAGCTCTGCTTTTCTCCTGCCTATTCCAGGAAGTCCCTGAAGAATAAACATCTGCCTCGCCTTCTTGCCTTTAGGGTGATACCCTTGCCTTTGGATCCCTCCAGAAGCTGTCCGAATAACCTGTTTTGCTGTCTGTACCATTAGCTTTGCAGTTTCTCCGCTGTCCTTGGCTCGGAGAATTGGAATTCCGTAGATAATACTTATTGTGATTATCGCTCCTTGGACAGCTTCACGGCTGACTCCATATTCAGCAATATCCTTCGATGTTCCCTCAAGAATCATTACAGGATGACAGTCGTATTTTGCAAGATTCTGCGCCTGGCTGAAAAGTCGGCCCTGGACTATGGATATCGAGAAGTCCTGCAACGTCTTCCTCTCGAATACAAAACGTTTGTCAACAAGATAGTCGCCTACAGGAATCCTCTTTATCTCAAGACTTACTTCCTGAATGGATTTCAACGCTTCTATGACTCCTCCCTTTTGCTCCCGATCATCAGCAATTATCTGAATTTTATTGTCTTCTTCCATATACATTCCACAGTTATAAATTTTTTCGTCCGGAAAAATTTATCAGCGGCCAGCCACAAGCCTCGCCAAATACGCCACATCAGGCAACAGTGGCACAGGACAGTACTTTTTCGCTATTTCACGCGTTTCCGTACGCGCGGCCGCCCTGTTGCTGTTTGCTGTTCCGCCAAGCTCCATGTTGACAAGAGGTTTGCGGATTTCGCAGAACTTGATTCCTTTATTGTAGCAGCGGTATAAGAATTCATAATCCGCTGAAATCCTGTATTTCCCGTCAAAAAGACCTGCCTTGTCATAAACGCTCTTCCTGACAAAGCATGATGGATGGGCGATGGGCATCATCGCAGGAAACATCCACAACGGCCGGCAGTTCCTTAAATATTTGTCTTCACCTCTGTGGAAATATATTGAGCCATATACGATACCGGCATCTGGATCTGCTTCAAAAGCGCTGAGTATCGTCGATATTGTGTCAGGTTCATACCAGTCATCGCTGTTCAGAATAAATACTAGGTCGGAATCAATTTCCCTGAGAGCCAGGTTCCATGCACCGGTAATTCCTGACTTTTCCTTCTGCTCAATAATTTTAAAACTTGTTTTAAAATTATTGTTTTCCGAGAATATTTCCTTTTCAGAAATTATCTTCAGGGTGTCGTCCGTTGACCCCCCGTCAACAAATATATATTCTTCAGGCTTTCCCTTTTGCTCCAATACCGAATCTATCGACCTCTGGATGGTTCTTGAGGAGTTCAGGCAGGCAGTGATTATGGAATATGTCATTCTTGGAGGTTCCAATTATTTATAAATTTCTTTCCTTGAAAGAAATTTATCTGCAAGAAAAAATATTGCGACGCTCGCAAAGATCAGCAGCACCGGTTCAACGGTCCACCTATGCCTCATTTCAGAGAAGTTAAGGGTATGGACTCCCCATATCCCGAACATGAGGAGGAACGGAAAGACCATCTCCATGCAGAACAGCTTTCTTCTCCAGCATATCCAAAGGCCGGCAAAAGAAAATCCAAGGATGCCTATATACATGATCTTATATGCGACAAGATAGGACTTTGGATAGAAAAGGCCTGTCTGCGGATTGAACCACCAGAAATAAATCCCCTTCCTGAAAATACCCTTTATAAAGTCCGCAGGATGCCCGGAGACATATTTCAGCGAATATTTCCTGAAAATCTGATCATCCTTGATCTCGGAATCGGACGCATTTATCTCCTCCTGCATCTCTGATGGCTTATGCGAAAGCACTGTTGTGCCGTCGGTTCTGAAATGGCTTCCTGTAGCCTCGGGATTGTTTCCCACCCAGAACTGCTCCCACTTGGACGTCTGCGAATAAATTACCTTGCCGAAAACCATGTAGTTCCTGACAGTCCACGGAATGTTTATTATAACTGCAATAGCCAGAGCAGTTGCAACCTTGAGAAGACGTCCGGCGAAATCATTTTTAGACGGAAACGGATATATCAGGCAGAAGAGCAGGCCCAGGACGAGGAAAGGAAGAAGGGTTCCGCGGGTCAGGACGCCAACTCCTCCGGTTAATCCGAGGAGGATGAAATATTTCCAGCAAGAGTTTTTCAAGATGAGACAGAAGAGCAGCACGCATGCGTAGAACAGAGGAAGATAGAGGTCGAATTCATGGATGTAGCCTACGCTGTAGTAAAGTATTCCAGGATGCAATGTCGCCAATACGCCCGCAATGAACGCGATCATATTGCACCCGAAGAGCAGCCTAGCTATCATATAGATTATTATCGAAAATGCTGTCATCGAGATGATCTGGAAAGGAATCATGATCCATGGATGGATTCCGAAAGTCTTGTAGGCAGAATAAATTACCAGAGTGTAGCCGGGAGCTATTACAGCCTTGTATTCCCCGTACTCGCGGAAGTCCATGGCGTATTCGCCCTTTTCAACCATGTTCTTTGCGATGATATGGTATTCAAGGTTCCTCTGATCGAAATTCCATCCGTCCGCATATCCGGCCAGAAGCCTTATGCAGACGGAAAACACGATTATAACTGTCAGATGGAACCCGATGCTGTCTTTGAAGTTCTTCATTATTAAAAGAAATTTTTCACGACTTTTTTATAGCAAACAATCAATAAGTCAATATATTTCTGCTGAATTCTTGAGGAAATCCTATTTTCTGGGCCAATTGCAAAACTCTGGACGCGGCGAGCGCATCCCTCCAACTTTACGCCAGTTTCGGGAGTGGAGGGTCATGCTTGCCATGACCATTTTTAAGTTTTGTAGTTGATTTTAAAGGTTTTCTCTTAACAATGTCTATGATTTATAAGCCTTCTGTAATTCACTGCCGTTCCATGGCTTTTGTGTTATCTTGAACTCAAACCCAATAATCCATTCATCCAACAATCCATCCATCCGTCATCCTGTGGGATGACACTGGTTTTACTTGGAAAATATCTTGTTAAGGAGGACAGAAGTCCCAGTGGAAAGATTGAGCTTCATGCGGTTCCAGGATTTCAGCCTCATTATCTCCTTCAGCATCTTTGAAGGCCTCATGTAGAACCTCCTGTACGCCTTCTGCTGCCACTCAAGCAGCTCGTTCTGGGAAACGGTTGGAAGACGGTGCACGGGACTGGTGTGGATGCCATAATGGATGTAATTCTCATCGATTATGAGCCCCTTGCTTTTCAGCTGTTCATACACAATGCTTTTAGGGAACGGCTTCAGAATATGGAATTTGGCGATGTCAGGATCCAGTTTGATTGCAAAATCGATTGTTTCTTCCATGGTTTTTGGATCCTCCTCTGGAAGACCAAGAAGGAAAAATCCCCATGTTTCCAGTTTCAGCTCCTTTGCAAGCTTGAAGGCGTTTTCGATCTGCTCAAGCTTTATACCCTTCTGGATGCTGTCAAGTATCCTCTGATTCCCTGACTCTACCCCGATGGCAATGCTGTATGTGCCCATGTCCTTCAACGCCTGCAATATTTCCCGGTTTATGAAATCTGCGCGGACACCGTTCGGGAAGGAAAAAAGAACCTTTATGTTCTTCTTGATTATTCCATCCCTGAACTTGAACACGCGGTTGCGGTTCGTTATGAAATTGTCATCCCATATGTGTATTTCCCTGGCACCATATTCCTTAATGAGGAACTCAACCTCGTCGAGGATATTTTCCGCGCTCCTGTTCCTGAACCTCTTGCCGTGCATGAACTTTGCGGTGCAGAACGTGCAGTTGCCGGGGCATCCCCTGCTTGTGATTATCGGGAATGCCGGAAACCTGAGCGCATCAGGATATGTATATTTCTGGTTCTTGAAAAGATGTCTTGCGGGAAATGGAATGCTGTCAAGATCCTGTATTGGCTCACGTGATTCGTTTTTGACAGTCTCTCCGCCCTTTTTATGGACAAGCCCTTTTATTTCAGAGTATTTTCCTCCTGTCCTCATGCATTCCAGAAGATCGACGATCGTCCTCTCCCCCTCCCCGAAGACGACAAAGTCGACAAATTCATTTGCCGCGCACTCTTCCGGCATCAGCGTCGCATGCATGCCTCCGACAACGGTATAAGCCGAAGAGTTCTTCTTTATAATTTCCGCTATTTTAAATGCACTGTATATGACTGGTGTTGTCGCGGTAATTCCTACAACATCAGGGTTCTCGGCTTTTAAAAGACTGGCAAGACCATCCAATGTGATCTGTTCGGCGTCGATATCGATTATCCTGACTTCATGCTTCTCGGCCTCAAGGACGGCCGCAAGATATGCAAGCCCCAGATGCGGATGATCCGGCGGTGTCAGCTTGCCGTATACTTCCCCGTGCGATGGATTTATTAAGAATATTTTCATAATTCAATTTCTATTTTTTTAACCACTAATCTTCACTTATCTTGCACTAATAAGACATATGCGTTGAATGTTATTTTTATTGAAAATATCATTCGACGCATGTTCCTGTTATAATTATGATTCTCTTTCTCCGTTAGTGATAGATTAGTGTCGATTAGTGGTGAAATGCTTCTGGCTTTAAAACTCCAGAACTTACGCATTCCCGAACTTTCGAACTTCCTAACCGGTGCCGATTAGTGGTGACAATTTTTCCTTAACCACTTAGAAATGAAAATCTTTTCCAACCACTAATCTACACTTATCTTGCACTAATAAGACATATGCGTTGAATGTTATTTTTATTGAAAATATCATTCGACGCATGGTTTAGTTATAATTAAGATTCTCTTTCTCCGTTAGTGATAGATTAGCGTCGATTAGTGGTGACAATCTTTTCTTAACCACTTAGAAATGAAAATCTTTTTCAACCACTAATCCGCACTTATCTCACACTAAGAATACCTTGCCGGGAGATTTCTTTTGATCAAAAAGTAATATCCCGGCAAATGTTCATATCTTAATTCCCATTAGTGTAAGATTAGTGTCGATTAGTGGTGACAGTTTTCTGCTTTAACTCTAGACTTTACGCATTTTCGAACTCTCGCACTTCTTCCATCTGTCATCTGCTTTTCACGTAAACATTCATTTCATGCCGGTCGTTCGACGAACCCAGTAAAGAATATCCGTACTCTTCGGGATTTTTTTCAAACCTTGTAAAACCTTCCTTGTCCTTCGCCCAATACGATGATTCCCTGAAATACTTGTTGACTACAATGAAATCATATCTGAGGGCAGTTATTGATTCCATGGTAAATTCACTCTCAGGAATAAACTTAAATCTGGTTCCGAAGGCAAAAGTTGCTATGCTGGCCGGTGACAAGCATGTAATTTGAGGTTCATGCTGGATTTTTTTTGCCTCTTCTCTCATTTTTAAAACAATTTGATGATCATTGGATTGGGCGATAAAGTATGGATGGCAGAGCCAAATGCATATGATGAAAATAAGGGCTATTTTCATTTTAAATCTTAATTTTCCAATCATGTACTGGATTATAAGTGCAATGCCTGAAAATAAAATTGGAGCTATTGGCAGATAATAACGAGTATCAGGTATGAGCATCACCATCGCTATTATCATTGAAGAACTCAGCAATATAAAAAAGTGTAATTTACAGTTTTTTGAAAGTGAAACCAGATATCCAGCTGTCTTTCCAAAACCCAGGCTTCTGATCCCCATGAATCCTCCGAAGGCAAGAATTGCTAAAATTACCGCAATTTCAACGCATTCCCCTCTCTTTTCATATTTCTCCGGTATGAACAGGGGTCTGTGCCTCAACAGGGCTGGAACGACGATCACGCAGTTCCTGGAAAAATTATTAAGGAGGAACCGGGCTGCTTCAACAGGATTGTTCTTCAAAGCTTCTGGAACTGATTTCGGTGTATTGAACATCTTGTCCAGCACGGTCTTATATTCGGCCATTGCAGATACTCCGGCATCCTTGTGCACTCTTACGTAATAGCTTGCATAATGCTGTCCGAATATCAGAAGGGAATCATGTTCGATATACTTCTCAGTCCTGCTCCTGTCATAAACTATGAGAAATACTGAAATTGCCAGTAAAAACGCAGAAAAACATGTTGCCCCTGAAAGAAATGACTTATAGATATCTTTAATTTTCAAAAAGATAAATACCAGGAAGTATGTCAAAAACAAGACGAACGCTATATAATATTCAGTCCTTATCTGGCAGGCCCAAAGCAGCATGGTCATGAAAAAGATTATTCTGGCTGTACTCTGTTTTCTAAGAAGAGGGACAAGCCCTATGAGGATCAGGTCGAACGTAAAGAGGTTCACATTCCCGAACTGCGCCTTAGGAGTCACTGCATAACTGGATATCCACAGGGCGAGCGTTATTATTTTCGCGCAGTTTGACCGTATCATGCTGATACTGTCAAGGAGAAACAACATTCCTATCGCCGACACAAGAGAGACAACCAGCCTGGCTATATAATGGGCATATACGGGATCAGAACATATGACAGAAAGAATGAATTTATAGAAATCCAGATACGGATTTATAGAATAAGCATGGTTGTTATTGAGATGGATGGCATCATTTATGTATCCGCCCTCGTCTCCAAAAGGCAGCGGAGCATGCCAAATGCCGAATGAGATCAGGAACATGGCAGATACAACTGCGGCAATCCGAATAATACTTTTTGAATCCATTTTAATCAATTGAAACAATTTTTTTACCGCTTAGAAATTAAAACCTTTTTCAACCACTTATCTACACTTATCTTACACTAAAAATACCTTGCCGGGAGATTTTTCTCCGGAGGAGAATAATATCCCGGCAAATGTTTATATCTCAATTCCTATTAGTGTATGATTAGTGTCGATTAGTGGTGACAGTTTTCTGTTTTAAACTATCGAACTTCTTAATCCGTAGGGATTAGTGGTGCAATTCCTAATTTATAGGACGAATCTTTCCCATTTGAGCTCTCTCATATCACCGAAGTTCAACAGATATCCTACTTTCGTCTTTGTAATCCTCATATAGTTAAGAAGTTGAGCACGGTGTTCGTCGGCCAGTTCCTTGACTGCTTTCAATTCCACCATGATCCCGTCACAAACATGCAGATCAGGAACATATTTCTTGTCCAGTTTCTTATGCTTATAATAAACCTGCAATTCTTTTTTCGATTCGAAATGGATCCCGCGCAGATTTAGTTCTTCTACCAGGCACTGCTGATATATTTCTTCAAGCAGTCCTCCCTTCATTTCGTTATAAACTTCAAGGGCCGCACCTATCAAATCATAACCTTCCTGCTTATACATAATCCCCCTATTAATACGATATTTTAACCACTTGGAAATTAAAACCTTTTTTTAACCACTAATCTTCACTTATCTCGCACTAATAAGACATTGCCGGGAGATTGCTTTTGATTAAAAAGTAATATCCCGGCAAAAGTTTATATCTTAAATCCCATTAGTGTAAGATTAGTGTCGATTAGTGGTGACAATCTCTGCTTTAACACTTAAAAATTAAAATCTTTTCTTAACCACTAATCTTCACTTATGTCACACTAATAAAACAAGCTGCTGTGATTTTTATTTTACCTTGTAGAATAAAACTCACAGCATGTTTTATATTTTCCATTCTTGTTAGTGAATGATTAGTGTCGATTAGTGGTGAAATATCCCCGTCTTTATAACTCCCGAACTTACGCATTTCGGATTCGACAAGCTACTTATCTAGCATGAAAATAATGCTTTTTCTATTGCAGCCTTCCACTTTGAAGCATAGTCCTCCTGGGTCATGCCCTTTGTCTGCTTAAATCCTTTTTCAATCATCTTCTTCCGTAGATTGGCATCACTCCAGAGATTGAACATTTTTTCAGCCATGTCCTCCACACTGTATGGATCAAATAATAGGCCGGCATCACCCACCTGTTTTGGAACATCAAACATATTAATTGTCGCTACAGGAACACCGAGAATCATCGCCTCCAACGGCGGAATTGTCGTAGGTCCCTGGAAAGGAGGCGCGATCAGGCCTGAAGATCTCCTGTAAAGGGCCACTGTTTCCTCTTCAGTAGTATATCCGAGGTGAATTATCTGTTTTTTCAGTCCTAATGATTCAATCAGACATGACACCTCTTTGCAGACAGACTCGTAAATCCTGCTCCCTTTGGAATTTCCTACAAGAATCAGATTTATTTCCGTCTTGTATTTCTCCCTTGCCAGATGCACTGCCTTAATAAGCCTGAAATGATTCTTCTGGTACCAGAACTGCGCTGGATAAAAGAAATACTTTTCTGGAAGTCCATATTTTGAAAGGATATCATCAGCCGTCTTCAAGTCCATATCCCTGAGCCTGTATATGTAACCTGGTGGTATGTATGGGATGATCCTTATCTTCGCCTTATCGACACCTGAGAACTTGTTCAGGTCCTCAATGCCCTGCGGGGCGTCAGTTATGACAAGAAGAGCGTCTTTTCCATATCTCCTGAAAACAATATCCCTTGCGATTTTAGTTCTCAGGGCATATTCATCGAACTCCGGAAAATATTTGTCCATATAGTCTGGATTCGTAACAATAAACGGTATACCGAGAGGGTAGTCAAAGAATATGGGGGTCGGAATAATCAGAAGATCTACAGGAGATGTTTTCACAGCTTCGGCAATGTTTTTGACAAGGAGGCTGTTTAGTGAAGACTGAAGGCCTAGAAGATGAAGAACTTTCCCAACAGCAGTTATCCCCCTGTTGCTTATTTGAACAAACTGACAGTTAGCGGCTCCGCAGTTTGATGACGGATCCGGTCTGCCACCCTCATGGAATACTACATATTCATAATCGCTGCAGTACGAAAGAAGGCTGTCGACAATGCTCAATGCATACTGGTAGACTCCTCCTTTTGAAGAAGCCGGGAAAAGTATGCCTATCGTCTTCTTCACTATTTTTTCCCTGAGGAAATATCCTTTACATCCGATTCCACCATGATCCTGACAAGTTCCTTGAATTTGACCTTTGGCTCATAATTAAAGGATTTCCTGGCCTTGGAGATGTCGCCAACGAGAAGGCCTGTCTTCGTTGGTCTCAGGAATTTAGGGTTGATCTCGAGGTAATCTTCAGGATTGAGGTTTACTATGCGAAATGATTCGTCCAGCCATTCCCTGACCGTATGAGTTTCACCGGTGGCTATTATGAAATCTTCCGGTCTGTCCTGCTGAAGTATCTTCTGGGCAGTCTCCATGTATTCCCTGGCATATCCCCAGTCAATTTCGGCGGTCATATCGCCCAGGCTTATTTTTTTCTGGAGTCCTGCGGAAATCATCGCGGCGGCCCTGGTTATTTTCCTAGTTACATATTCCTCTGTCCGACGAGGGGATTCATGGTTGTAGAGTATTCCGTTGACAGCGAACATTCCATAGGCCTCCCTGTAATATTTCACCTGCATGAAAGCGAAAGCCTTTGCAACAGCATAAGGACTCTTCGGGTTGAACCTGGTCTCCTCATTCTGGGGAATCTCCCCCGGATCACCGAACATGTTCGATGTGCAGGGCTGGAAATATCTTATTGATGGATTTATCTGACGTATTATTTCGAGGATTCTTCCGACTGCGGATCCTGTTATGTCATAGGAATATGCCGGTATTGCGAAGCTCCAGCTCACATGGTCCTGATCGGCTTCATTATAAATCTCATCAGGCCTTACCGTCGATATTATCCTGTAAAGCGACGTCACATCCGCAAGATCCCCCCTCTCAAGGAAAAAACTCTTCTCAGAAATATTTTCGTCATTTATGAGATGTTCTATGTTCCTGGTGTTGCCTGTCGCGGACCGGCGCACCATGCCATGTACTTCATATCCTTTTTCAAGAAGTATTTCCGCAAGATAGGATCCATCCTGCCCGGTTACACCTAGAATCAGCGCTTTTTTGATCTTTGACATATCTGTTTTCCTTCAATGAAATATCTTATTTTAAAATCTCCAGGCAAACTGTCAAGCTTCCAGCCGGAACTCTGATCATCCAGGGAAATTCCCTTTAGAGAGGCCTTGCAGGCAAAGACAATGCTGATTGCATGATAACCTCCATGAGTTTTATCAAAACTGGAATTTCTAAATACTCCTTCATAATAACCCAGCGGTTTAACATGATGAATACTTAGTCCAGTCTCCTCCATGGCTTTCCTTTTTACTGCAGACACCGCTGATTCCCCCTTGTGAATCCTTCCTCCAGGAACCCACCACCTCCCTTTTTTCGGCGCATTGTTCCTTTTCACAAGAAGATAGAGGCCATTGACTTCAATGACTATGTCAACGCATAGGATTGGAAGACAAGCGATTATCTGTCGGTATTTAGATTCAGGGATTATCATTCCTGCCTACAACTCTAAATTCCGGAAGAGGAACAATGAACTTCCCGCCCTTTTCAAGCCATTTAACCTCTTTCATGAAGAATGTATTGAAGAAGGCCCATGGCAGCACTAGGAAGTAATCAGCCTTTTCTCTCGCCTCCTCCTCGGAAATTATTGGAATTCCGGTTCCCACTGTGTACTTGCCCCATTTTTCCGAACTCTTTTCTGCGGCCCCTTCAATCAATACATTGTCCAGTCCATAGTACTGCAGGATTGTATTTCCCTTTGTAGACGCTCCGTAGACATACACTTTCTTACCTTCTGAAACAATTTTCCTGATGAATTTTACACATTTGTCCCTGTTTGTAATTATCCTCTTTTCAAAATCCTTATAATCCTTGATGGTGAATTTTTCTGTAAACACCACGCTTCCATCCTTGTAATGCCTTGCGAAAATCCTGTAGCTTCCACCATTTATGCTGTTCTCTTCCACCTTGAAGATCTCAAGTCCGTTTGTCTCAAAAAGATATTTCAGCGACTCGTATGAATAATATTCCAAATGTTCGTGACAGATATTGCCAAGGTCATTCTTCTCCAGCATTGGCCTGAGACACATCAGTTGGGCGATGAATATCCCATCCTTGTCCAGAGCCTTTACAGAATCACTGATGAACTGGTTAGGATCCTCCATGTCATAGAACATCCCGATGGCGGTTATCACTTTCGCCTTCTTGTCGCCGAAATGTTTCCTCCAGTTCTCATAATTCCAGAAATCATGCATTACGTGCGTAGTTACTTTTTTAAGTTCGATTGCGAGATTATCAGCTGGCTCACAACCGACCCTGACCAGATTCTCCGGATAAAAACCCAGCATGGTTCCATCATTTGCTCCGATGTCAAGGACGATATCTCCGGGTTTGAGTTCCGCCATTGAGGAAGCAACCTCCGTGATTTCCCTGAGATCATTCATAATTACTGTATTCAGACCCGACCTATACCAGTAATGCCGTGAATACATCAGCTCCTGTGGTGCAGTATCCCTTAATTGCAGGAGGGAGCATTTCCCGCAGATGACAAGTTCGAGAGGGGCTTTCACAACCTCATCATTGGGATTGTCTACGAAAGTTGACACACATAGGTCTCCAAGTGAAAGTATGCTGTTGAGCTTGTCAGATCTGCATACCCGGCATTTAGTCACAGTGGTATAGGATTTTGTCATTTAGCTGTTTCCAATCGTTGTTTATGTAAAAAGGGGATTTCCCCGTCTGAAGCCCAGAAATACAAATTATGTCTTTCCTCATACACGGTCTCAAAAACACACACATTATTGAAATGAGGAGTTAAAAGCCTGTACAGATCGCTCTTGCTCTTCAGTAGAAACATCCTTGTATCCTCTGATTTTCTTTCGTCTGTGTGAGTGTGCCCGCTGAAACATCCTGTTTCCTTGGTTTTACTCTTAATCCTGGCAAATATCGAACTTATCTGTTCTTCTGTGAAGTATTTGCTGAACGGACTTACTATGTCCCAGATCACATTATCAAATTCCCCGGCTGGCAAGTTCACTTTTACGTCCATGCATAAATACTCGATATTATCCGAGCTATTGACTTTCCTAGCCCTATCGATGACTCTCCTGTCATAATCTACCGCTATGACCCTTTTTGCCTTCTGGCTGTAAAAATATTTGGTTGCAAATCCATCTCCACATGATAATTCCAGAATCTCTGAATCCACCCTTATTGCAAGCCTATTGAATACCCCCCTTTCAAAAACATCGGGTTCTTCTTGAGCATCCACAGGTAGTATATATCAATGAAGTGATCGAAGTTGTCGGGAGAAGGAGGTATTCCCCAAGTTATATGGAACAGCGCCTTATGTGTCAGATAACATGAAAACCTTGATACGCCACAGGAAAGACCGGCAATCCATGATAAAATCCCTTTTACAGGCTTCAGTAATAATTTAATGGTTTTTTTCACTACCGTCCCATGGATGATTGGATAATTGGATTGATGGATGGTTGGGTATCAAAGACATAAGACCAAAAACATCCTAGATAAATTATCCGAAAGGCCTTTCTAATAATTCTCATGTATCTCCATGACTTCTGTGTTATCTTGAACTTAAACCCAATCATCCATTCATCCAACAATTCGCCATAGGCGAATAAATCCATCCATCCGTCATCCTGTGTGATGACTCTGGATTTTTTTAATAGGTTTCCTCAGGACAGTATTTTGACCAGGGAATCGGCTACTTTCTGTATTTGTCCGTCACTAATCGCGAGACCGCTAGGAACATAAAACCCTCTGCGGGCAATATTTTCAGATACAGGATGCTTCTCGTTTTTAAAAAGCCCCTTTTCCCTTAGGACAGGCTGTTCATGCATGGGCCAGAAATAAGGCCTTGTTCCAATTCCAGCTTCTGCAAGCATATCCATTGCCTTCTTGGCATCAAATGGGATATTATCAGCAAGGACAACTCCAAACACCCAATAGATGTTTTCAGCATAGTCGGTGGAAGACAGTGGGATCTGTATGCCGGACACATTCCTGAGAAGGCCATCATACTTCCTTCCTATCTCGCGTTTTTTCCCGATGTGCACGTCCAACCTTTCAAGCTGCGCAACTCCAAGGGCCGCCTGCATGTTCGTCATCCGGAGATTCCATCCAAGCTCCTTATGCACAAAACGCTGGCCTGGAATAAAGCATAGATCACGCAGGCTCCGGGACTTTTCCGCTATCTCGGTGGAATCTGTAAGGATCATCCCCCCCTCTCCAGTCGTCACATGCTTGTTAGGGTAAAAACTGAAAACGCTGACATCTCCCATCGAACCGCACTGTCTTCCCTTGTATGTCAGGCCGATCGCCTCGGCGGCATCTTCAATCACCTTCAAACCATGCTTCCTTGCGATTTCCAGCAGCGGATCCATGTCGACCGGAAGACCATATATATGCACGGCCATTATCGCCTTAGTCTTCCGCGTTATTTTCGATTCGATCTTGGAGACATCCATGTTCCATGTGTCAGGAAGGCAGTCTACAACGACAGGAACAGCCCCATTCCTGACTATTGCGGCGGCACATGAAATTATTGTGAAAGAAGGCATAATCACTTCATCCCCGTTGCCGATGTCCAGGGCTCTGACAGCCGCTTCAAGGGCTGCAGTCCCGTTAGTGACAGCAATCCCATGACGTCTTCCAGCCCTAGAGGCAAAAGATTCTTCGAACTTCTTTACGAATGGACCTTCCGAAGAGATCCATCCACTGTCAATGCACTCTTGGAGATATTTTTTTTCATTGCCGTCCAGCAATGGCTGATTTACTGGTATGAAGTCATTCATAAAGTTTTAGAACTTCTCCTTGTCTTTTCCTTCGCAATAAGGGCCCTGTTTGATTTCAATAATTTCCGTATCCTCCAGCAGTTCAAAACCGTGGCTTCCGGAGGCAAGCAATATCACATCTCCGGTATTGATTATCCTGTTTAGAATTATTTTCTTATCTTCATCGTAAAAATCCACACGGACCTTACCCTTCCTGATAAAAAGAGCCTCCTGCGTTCCAAATATTTCCCTTTTGAAGGAGTTATGCCTGTGAGCTGCGATCTTTCCGCCTTTCTTATGTTTCATGAAAGCCATCTGCAAGTTAAAATCATCCGGGCTGGCGAACTTCACCCCTTCCTCTGAATGGTCGGAATGGATTATAATGCAGAGTATCTTGTCATTATGGGTTACGTTTTCAATCATGTTTACATATCACTCTTTTTAATTCAAAAGGCGTTTTGCCTTTCTTCTTATTCTGCTGAAAAATGACGGTTTCGGAATATTTACCAGAAAATCTCTGAATTTCCTGGATGCTTCTAAGTTCCGCTCCATCGGAATATTTTTAAGTTCCGGAATTCTGCCGATTAGCTCAACATTAAAATAATCCGTTGAATCATTATGAGTTCCAGAATCGTCCAGCCCTATGTTCTTTACCAGAGAACTCCCGGGATAAAGAGTAAGCTTGTCATTCAAAAATGCCGAGGCATACCATCTTATCGCCCAGGAATTATTTTTCCCTCTTATCTGATCCCTCAGCATTTTAGTATATGGATAAGCTCCGTCATTGTCAAATTCACTTGTAAGATTTCCATCTTCAAGCTTCTTTAAAAGCTTTTTCCCATCTTGCTCGAACAGATCCCATCCCCTTTTCCAGGTCGCCCAGCCCCAGCAGTCAGCTCCTTTGATGAAGAATGTCTCCGGCAAATCCTGTATCGGATACACATATCCATGGATACTTATGACCTTATCCTCTTTTTCATATAGCTCCAGGGCTTCATTCATGTAGCGGAGGAAATACGGGGAAGTCACCATGTCGTCCTCAAGAACAATTATCCTGCCATACTCATTGATTACTTCAGCGACTCCCGAGATTATTGACTTTGCCAGTCCGAGGTTCGTATCCCGTTCTACGATTCTGACGGATTTAAATCCCCTGATCGTCCGTATGTATTCCCTGACTTCTCTAACTCTGTCGTCTGTCGTCTGTCGTCTGTCGTCTGTTTCGCTTGTTATATAAGCTTGATTCGATGTTGAATGTTCGATGTTGCATGTTCGATGTTCATTTATCCCCTGATCTCCATCCTCCGACCTATGATTACTGACCTCTGGCCTCCGACCTCCGATTACTGACCTCTGGCCCCTGTCGTCGGTCGTCAGTCGTCGGTCGTCAGGCTTAACTCCATCCGAAAAAACTATAAGATCACTCTCCCCCGCCAATTCATTCTTTAAAAGAGCCTCGACAGTCTGCCTGGTGTGCCATGGACGGTTGTAGACGAATAGAGATATCGGAGATTCATTCATATGAGTTTTAACCACTAATCTACACTGACAGGACACTAACAATTCATATACAGACAATATTTTCAGACCATTTGGCCTCTCCAAGCAGGAGAAATTCACAATACATAACTAATATCAATAAAAATGGGACACTGCCGTCCCATGGATGATTGGATTGATAAATGGTTGGGTATCAATGACATATGACCAATAACATCCTGGATAAATTATCCGTAACGCCTTTCTCATAATTCTCTTGTATCTCCATGACTTCTTTGTTATCTTGAACTCAAACCCAATAATCCATTCATCCAATAATCCATCCATCCGTCATCCTGTGGGATGACTCTGAAAATGGGATATATTTCCCAAAAAATAAACTCAGTGCCTTTTTTGCCTCTGCGCGTTCTAACCAGCAGTGAGCTTGTCGAATCTGGGCCAAGTCCTGATTTAAATTTGTCGCTTTGCGTATCTGCTTGCCACGGCGAAGCCAGTATGCCAGTTTCGCCGAAACCGCCATACTTGGTAATTTCGACGTTGAATGTTCGACGTTGAATGTTGGATGTTCATTCATCCTGACCTCCGATTATTTTGCAAGGCACCTGGCTATTATACCAAGTTCATCCTCGGTAAGTTCTGGATAGTTTCCACAATAAAAACCACAGAAATGTATAAAGTCAGTTCCTGGGAGTTTATATTCCTTATTGACGTATTTCTTATAAAAGGGCTGTCTCTGGATATTTCCGGCAATTACCGGCCGTATTTCAATTTCTGATTCAAAGAACCGAATCAGATATTTCTCCTTTATTTCTTTTGTTCTGCAAATAACGGGAAAAGCAAAATTAGAAATAAGCTTGAGATGTGATGTGTCAATGGATACGAGGTCTGGATTTTTAGAAACAACAGATTCGAGTTTCAAATAATTCTTTTGTCTTTTCCTGATATTATCCTTTAAATATTTAATTTGGGTCAGTCCAAGAAAACCCGTAATTTCAGTGGGCCGTAAATTATATGCCAGATCATAAAATACGTATTTAGAATAATATTCGTTCAATACTTTATTGCTTTTTCTCCATCTCATCTGTTGCTCAGGAGAGAGGTTCCTGTCCCAACCGTTTGCCCTAACCATCCTTGCCATTTCCGCCAGCTCATCATCATTTGTACAGATCATTCCTCCTTCTATTGTGGACATGTGATGTGCAACAAAAAATGAAAAACTGGAAGCAATTCCAAAAGTACCTGTTTTACCTGTTTTGATCTGTGTGCCAAGAGCCTCGCAATTATCTTCAATTAGCATTATGCCTTCATCTTCACATAGTGCCTTTATTTTGTCAAGATCCCCCGCAAACCCTAGTGCATTTGTAATAAACAAGGCTTGAATTCTAGTTTCCTTCAATCTTGCAATAAGTGTCTCCGCCATAACATTTAGTGTATGAACTGCGCAGTCAATCGGTATTGGATTGAAACCTAACTGCATTATTGGCATTACGTTTGTCGACCAAGTGAGAGCGGAAAAACCAATTTTATCCCCGTCTTTTAATCTGCCAAGGTTTTTCAGTGACTGAAGGATGGCGAGATTTGCGCTCGCCCCGCTATTAAAGAGGATGGCATGCCCTGCTTTCTGGAACTTTGCAAATGCACTTTCAAATCCAGTGCACATTATACCCATGCTCAACCTATTTGTCCTTAATATGAATTCTGAAAGCTCTTTTTTAGTTTCCTCTTCGTGGAGAAAGGTGTTTTTCATTAATGGAATCATTTTAGCGTCGCCTTTTTATTATGTCTAATTCCAACCAGGGATTTGATAATTATCTTAATAGATACGATCCAAACACGTAGAATGTTAATTAATTTCCATCTCAGTGGACAGCAAAGTAAAATGAAATTCGTCCTATAGATAGGATTCAATGCATATTTTTTTGAAAACATTGAAGCAGCTGTCTTAATAAATGATCGCCCTGATATTGAATGGTATCCCGTCCTGCTCTCATCTGAATAAATTATCAATTCCTCAAATGTCCTCAGCATATACCCCATTTGAAAAGCTCTGATACAAAATTCATAATCAGAAAGATAATGAGGAAGCAGGACTGGATAAAACCCTCCAATCCTGATGAAATCTTTTGCAGTGGCAAACATGCCTCTCATTGAAAGGCAGTTAATCTCCGAGGTCTGATCAGTCTGGGTAAAACTTAAATTCCACCAGCTAACATGGACGCCTTTGTCCACCAGCATCCCTGTTTGCTTCGAAACGGCCCGGGCCGTAATAATGGAGTTTGGATATTGTTTGATTAATTCGGCGCCTCTTGATATGAAATTACCGCCAAATTGAGTATCGTGCAGCAATACCAGTATAATGTCATGATCATTAACAGAATTGTTCTTTTCTATAAAGGTGTAAGCCTTATCCAAAGCTCCGCCGAACCATAGGTTGCCGTCACCGTTAATAACATGGCATGTATATGGCAATGAAGTTAATTTGGACAATGATTCATCAGTCGATCCGTCATCAACAAGAATTAAAGACAAATTCCTATAGTCTTGATTTTTCAAACAATCAGCAAATGCATCATCAACTAAATTATGAAAGGGAATGATTATATAAACTTTTATATTGTCGGCTGATTGATTCACTTGGAAAGGCCTGCCAGTTCAATGTGCTTGTCATGAAAATAGTCTTTGTATAAATTCCAGTAATTATCTTCCTTTGTCTTGTCATTAAACACAAGAAGGCCAGAAAGGGATATTAGTTTTATTTTACCATCAGTACAGCACGCAGCTGATGAGAAGAAGCATGCTTTCTTATATTTATTTATGAAAAACTCAGCTGGTATATAATTCGGCAATATGATGATTTTAGAAATCAAACTGGTATTTTCAAATGAATGTCTACCTTCATACATATGGGGTTTTAAATGTAATTCAATGCCGTCAAAGCCATTCCCTGAAAAATAATTAGTAAGGTTCTGCCTCGTTTTCTCCAGGTCAATCCCTGGGATAGCTGTAATTGGGCCATCAATTATAAGTATTGAATTAAAATCGGTTTTCTGGATATCCAACTTAAATTTATTTTCTAAATGCTCCCATGTTTGAAGACAAATCGTCTTTGCCTCTGGATATTTTACCAACCCGTAGTGAAAAGGCCATAACCGGGCTTTATATCTGGCAATTTCAACTCCTGTACATAGGCTCAACAAACTTAAATACGACTTACGTATAATACTTTCATCTACAATCAACTCTTCATAAAATTTGCATGTCGCTACTTCGATAAATATAAATTTACATGATTTCTTCTCTAAATATCTATGCATAAGAAAGTTCTGGATACTAAAACCTTTATTGAAATATATAATCTCTGTGCCAGGATTTATTTGTAAAAAGTATTTCCGATATTTAAATCTCCATGCTACCAATAAAAATGGCAGTAAGCAACAAGAATAACTTGGTATTCTAGGTATTATGTGAATTTCAGCATCAGGGTCAATTATCTTTAAAAACTTAGAAAGGACTGGATCTCCACTCGTAACAATTATATTATCATCTGATCTATCATAGATAGATAGAAAATATTGAATCCCATAAAAGTTTTCTAGAAAATATATTTTTCTATTCATTTGGTTAATGAAAGCATAGTCAGAGTGATTTAACGCCTTGACATGCAGGCTCTCCTGCCATTCTTTTAAATTCCGGGCATTTATCAAGAAGTTCCTGGTATGTGCCTTCGGCCAATAGACGCCCCTTTTCCAGGAAGAATATCTTGTCGCAATGCCGTATCGTGGTAAGTCTGTGTGCAATAAGGATAATTGTCTTTTTACCGGAAAGGTTCTTAATTGTATCCATAAAAGCCCGTTCTGTTTCATTGTCAAGGGATGATGTAGCTTCGTCCATGACTAGAATTTCGGGATTATGATAAAGCGCCCTGGCTATACCAATCCTTTGCTTTTCGCCGCCTGATATCCTTGCCCCCCTTTCGCCAACCAATGTATTTATCCCCTCTGGTAATTTCTTTATAAAATCTCCTATTTGAGCCAAGTCCAGGGCATTCCATATCTTACTATCATCCATATCTTTCTCTTCAATACCAAAAGCGACATTTGACTTTATTGACTCATCTGTTAGATAGATGGACTGTGGAACATACCCTATATGCTTTTGCCATGATATTACTCCACTATGGATATCGTTGCCGTCAACTTCTATTGTACCTGATGAAGGCGACAAAAGTCCAGTTATCATATCCACCACAGTTGTTTTTCCAGCCCCGGTAGAACCAACAAAGGCCACTGATTGCTTTTTCATTATTTTAAGTGAAATACTTTTAATATTAAATTCATTATTCGATCCATAGGAAAATATAATATTCTTCAATTCAATGCAATTTTTAAATTTATTATTATGATGATTTTGTTCTATTGTCCTATCTTTCATACAATCAGCCGTTCTAATGTCATCAACGAGTACATCTAGAGCTGGTGAATAAATCCTCATAGTGGTCATTGAAGTACTTATTCTTGCAAATGAAGGCATTATACGAATAGCAGCAACCGCAAAAAGAGACATTTTTACAAGAAATACTTGAGGATTGTTTCCTAAATTGATAAAATAAATCATCATGCTGATAACTAGCATAACTGTGACTGTTTCTATGTAGAGTCTGGGAATCTGCAGAATAACCTTCTCTTTGTGGTCTATATTTACAGCTTCGGTCGTATGTTTTATAAATTGACTGATAAAGTAATTCTCCTTATGAAGTATTTTTGTTTCTTTAATTCCACCTAGTCCCTGATTAATCTGTTGTATCGTTTTTGCTCTGTGAAAGTTTCTTGTCTCTCCCAATTTCTTGAGTTTCGTTCTTACTACAATGTAGAATATTCCCATCATAGAAGTAAATGCTATTGTTATAAATAATGTAGATATAATATCAATACAAAATAGAGCGATAATAATTGCTGCTATAACTATAGATTCGGTAAAAATAGTCATCATCGGAAACATGATTCCATTTACTACAGTTCCGACACATTCAGTATGTTGCTGAAGAGAAGCAGTATTCTTTGAAAGATGAAATGAATAAGGGCTATTTAAATATGCTGTGTACAACTTAGAGGAAATTGATATGTACTTATTATTTAATATACGACTTTGGATGTATGCACTTATCAAAAGGTAAATATTTTTAAGTACAATTATAGAAAGAAAAATCAAGGCGAGAATAATTATAAACTCCTTGATTTCTGAGGGATTGATTATTTCTTTAATTCTTAATAGAATTGCATTTTTTTCGATCAGATCAGGCTTTGTTAATATTGTTACTATAGGGATTATTGCACCAATTCCGAGAACTTCTAAAAAGCTTCCTACTATATTGATCGCAAAAAGACCGAGAAGAATAATCTTTTCTCGGTAATTGAATAGTTCTAATACTTTTAATGCATAAATATTCAAGACTGATGACCTTCAACTATATTTTTAATTAATACAAACTCGTTATAATCCAAATTTGAAGGATCCTCATAGGGATTTTTAGGCTGGGATAATATATTTGAATATTTATAAGTATAATCGTTTTTACAGACAAGCTTATATTTTATGCTATATGCTAAATCAAGTAACCCAATACTATTGATAATATTTTTAAGATTAGCCTTTGCTCTTAATCCTGATAAAGTTAGATTTTCATTCTTAAGATACTCAGCCAATGCAGAATCTATAAGTTTCTCAGCTGTCGGCAAGCTTATATCTTCTGAATTAACAAGCTCTTTGGATAAAACTTTCCTGAATTTCTTATATTTCTCGTCAAATGTTCCATTCATTATAAATTTATAAAATGAATGAGGATTACTTGTAGGATGAGATGTCCTTATAGCATATAGCTGATCAAATATCTTATACTTTCCTCTTATTATAGCTAATAGAGATAATATATACTCTCCAAAAAGATAATCGTCTGAATTGTCAAAAGATAAACGAAATATATCCCTCATAAGGTTTGTCCTGTGAACGGCATAAAAGGTAGCTGACTTGTATGATGACAAATGCATAAATAATCTTTTGGATGGTGAAGGATCTTCTATTGAATAGCAATCCCAGTCACTTTCTCTCCACACATATTTGCCTTTTTCAGACATATCATCAAGAAAACATATCTGTTTACCTTTAGCAACGGAATATTCAGAATTTAATTTGAGAAAAGATACAGCAGTTTGTATTCCTTTAGGGACTATAAAATCATCGTCAGCGCATAATACAACAAATTCAGTATTTACTAAATTTAAAACATAAATTATTTTTTCATAATAGCCAAGTTCAGGCAAATGAAAATACTTAACTTTTTCTAGATCATAATTATAAGGATATGGCGATGATGATGAATCGGCCACAAATACCAATCCATCATAATAATTATAATATTCAAGAAGTCTTCTTAGATCCTTATATCTTTGATTATAAGTAGGGATTACTATTGTTACATCAGTTGCCATAAAATAAATTATTTAATGGTTTTCTTTGTACGTTCACTGTAGAGGACAGTGCATTTGGCACACGGAGTTATTGTGTTTTTCATACCCTTGAGATGTATTTCCCTGATCTTGATGAAATCAGATGAATTGAAAATATCAATTGGAGACATTTTACCGGCGTTTCCGAACCGATAATTGGCATGGATCCAGTCCTCGCTGCACAAAGGAACTGTACCATCTGCCAGTATGTATAACACATTGAATATTATATGGCATGGCATTTTATCGATTTCAGGATCTATCATTCCTTTCATTAATTCAGAAGAATCCTTTCCAGTTTCCCAGGAATGCACATCATATGCGCAAATAATGTCATTTCTCTCCTGTGATACTCTTTTTTTCCAGTACTCTACAAAAGCAGGCCATTCATCTTTGTTCAATTCCTGCTTTATGAAACGAAAAACAAATCTCGTGCTGAAATTCTTATCATTCCTGATTCGAATTATATTTTCACAGTTGGATACAACTTTGTCAAAATCTGCACCTCTTCTTATCGATTCATGGGTCTTTTTGGTGATTCCGTCTATGCTGAATATTATCGTGTCAATTCCAGTTTCAAGCAGACGCGTTTGAATAGGTGGTTCCATTAGATTTGCATTTGTTGATATGGCCACATTCTTGAAACCTTTCTCTTTAACACATTTGATACGAGCCAGTATGCCGGAATCAAGAAGTGGTTCCCCAAGGCAAAAAAGATCCATCATTTCTATTTTGTCCCTATATGGAACAAGCGAATCTATTATTTTTTTAAAAAGGCCTTCCCTCATAACCTGCTTTATCCTCTTGGTAGGAAGATTTACTGGGCACATGATACATCTACAGTTACAACCAAAAATAGTTTCTATTGTGACTCTTTTAGGTACAAGCGTGCGAACCCCTTTTCTAAATAGATCGATATTTTCTTGATAGTCAACCATTTGGCTTGTTTCCAGTTCCTATTGTAATCTTGCTCATGTCGCTATATTCAACCGTACATTCTCGGCAGATGTCATACTTGTTCCTGAAATGTTTCAAATGGAGTTCCCTGGCTTGACGGAATTTTTCAGAATTAAATATATCTATCGGATGGGAGTCCTTTACATTTCCCATCATATATATTGCCTCAGGCGTATCCTCACAGCACATCGGTACCAACCCATTATTTAAAATTATAAGCCTTTCAAAGATTTGTCTGCATGGCATAGATTCAATCTTTTTGCTAATACGGCTTCCTATCAATTTTTGCTTTGAAAATACAGATCCTCCCATAGTATTTACATCATATATTATTATCATATCCCCCTTGTCGGGATCTATTTTCGACTTCCAGAATCTAATAAAGCCTTTCTCCTCTTTCTTATTGCATTCCTGCCTGATAAAACGGACTACAAACCTAGTTGGATAATTACCTTTGTCTCTCGACTCAATCGTTTTTTCACAATTGGCTCTGACCCTCCTGAATGACACACCTTTCCTTATTGATTCATGTATTTCTGAAGTTGTTCCATCTATGCTGAAAATTACTGTTTCAATCCCTGTATCTAGAAGAGTCCTTCGCTTTTGCTCATTCAACAAATCCGCATTAGTCGAAATTGCGATATTCTTGAATGATTTCTTTTTTAGATAATTGATCCTATTGAATAGCAAAGAGTCCAGCATTGGTTCCCCAAGCGCGAAAAGATCAGTCATCACTATCTTGTCATTGAACGGCTCTAAGGCATCTACAATATTTTTAAACAAAGACCATTCCATCATGCCTATTTTACGTTTAAACGACGTGGAAACGCCCATGTAGCACATTGAACATTTTGCATTGCATCCGAAATAAGTCTCAATTTGAAGTCTTTTTGGGACAAGAGGTTGCATGATTTTAGTGAAGTTTTTTGATTTGACTTGCATATTTTTCTGATTTTGGATGATTAACCTGCCTTTGTCCTATTCCTGAAATCTTCCTGTAATAAAGATCTAAAACATCATTCGACAGGGAGGTCATATTCACCATCCTTTCCCAATACAGGTCACCCAACGATTTTATATATTCAAAATCATCCTTTATATATCCATCTTTCTTTGCATCATTATAAAGGCGGGTATTGGGAAGAGGAGTCAGGTAACTTAGCTTGAAATTTCCTTCCAGCCTGTTAGCATGGACAAAATCAATCATGGATATGTAATCCTCTTCTGTATCCCATGGAAATCCAATTATCATATTTGCCCTGAAAAGGATTCCGTTGTCTCTGCATATCCTAATCTTTTCTTCAACAATCTGCGATGAATATCCCTTGTTTATCAAGGACAATGTCTTCTGTGAAGGAGATTCGACTCCCACACTTACACAAACAAGACCGTTTTTACTGCCAATTGAACATATTTCTTCATCAATACTATCAATTCTGCACTGCCCTATAAATGAAAAGTCAAGATTCCTTCGCCTTTTCTGTTCTATGAACTGTATAAAATATTTTTTGTTTTCAAGAAAATTCTCATCGACAAAATAGAAACGATTCAACGAGTATTTTGCAATGACAGTTTCGATTTCATTGATGACAGAATCAACGGATCTGAAGGAAATGCCTTTACCGCACAGTTTGAAACAAAAACTGCAGTTACCACGGCATCCCCTGGAAGCCATTATTTCAAATGCCTGTCCTGTTTCTTTTAAATAATTGATATAAAACTGCATATTCAGCTGAGAGTAGTCAGGATCAGATACGGAATCCAACATTTTAATTCGGGCTGGAGGTTTCCCGATTATATTATCTCCTTTTTTATAATAAATGCCAGGATGATCTGGATAGAAATCTCCTTTTTCAATTGAGTTTATCAGATACGGAAGGCTTATTTCTCCTTCCCCAGATATTAAATAGTCACAAATGCAGTGCTTGAGGATCAATTCGGGAACTGCCGATGGAAGAGGGCCACCGTAGATGATTATATTTGACTTGTTCTTATTTTTCAGAATACTGGCGTATTTCTCTGTCTCATCCAGATGTCCATTGCCGGCAATTATTCCAAAACCATAAATTGCAGGACAATCTGGTATTATTTCGCTAACAAATTCCTCTCTTTTATTAATTTCTATCGGAATGGCATCTATTACATTGGCGTCAATCCCCTTTTCCATGAGGGCATTCGTGAGCACCGCAATAGAAATCGGCATCTGGATCTGATTTGTCCTGCGTGCAATATTTAGAAGATAGACTGGATGTTTCATCTGGAATCCTTAAATAATCAAAAAAGATAATTAATCACATGATCATGGTTGATGACAAATGAATCTGGATTTGGAATAAACCATTCTTCGGAAAATTCCCTTTTCAAATACAGCATCTTATCGACACATCCATTTTCAAGCAATGAACACCTGAGCGCCATAGATGAGACATTGGCACTTTTAGAATCATCCAGGATAATCACCTTGCGGTTTGTCTTTCCGGCAACTTCCAGCACCTTGTCCCATGCAAATGGCAAAAGAGTGTTTATACTGATGAGGGAACAGTCGATCTTCTTTTTTTGCAAGCTGTTGCAAAGATCCAGTCCTTGAGGCAGTGAAAAGTTAAAGCAAACCACCAATGCATCATTTCCAGAGAGATATTTATACATTCTCCCTCCTTCCATCGCCTCTGCTTCCTTATCAAATTCAATAATATTGGTCTTGAAAAGTCTCTGGCTTATTGAGATAATTCTGAATCCGGGTCTGAACATCTCGTTCTTCAATAAGTAATCAGCATCATGTTTGTTGGTGATTGTAAATCCATCTACATGGGAAATCGAACAAAAATCAGAAAGATGATTACAGCTTGACTGAGGTCCCTCGTAACCAGAATCAACTACGACAGGCATAATTGTAAAAGACGCCTTTGGAACATCCTTACGTATCAGATTATAGGTATTAACTATGTGATCCATACCTAACAGCATAAAATCAAGCTGTTTTACGAAAAACACCGATGAAACTCCTCCAAGCATGAGTCCGAAACCTACACCAGTCTGAGTATTCTCAACATTTGGAGTGTTTATGATCATGCTGCGCTCCCCAGGCTTAAGTCCGCGCGTGAATCCGGAAATACATGAACCGGCACTGATATTTTGCCCGAAAAGTACAATTTTCTCTCTTTTCGAAACCTCGTCTGAAATGACACTGTTTATATAAGATATGTAGTTCATATTTCTATATCCATCTTTACTTCATTCAATATTTCCGACTCCATCTTCCTAATAAATTCTTCACCAAATTCACAGGAAATGACATGAACAGGATCCCTGCTGTCATTCTCAATATATATGCCTTTTGCTAGTTCAACTGTCGGTGCAGGCCCTCCATGGTAGTTAACAAATTTACCATCTGGATGTTCCTGCGTTTTCATACGCCAATCACCAAGAGTTGAAATTTGAACCTCGATACACCATGGGCATAAGTTCTTCAATGCGTTTGCCCTGGCTTTTTGAAGTTCATCAATATAATGGAAAACATTGTTGCCGGTCAGATGTGAATATCCAGATCCAAAAGCTTCAGATAATTTCTTCAATTCGATGTTGCATCTGCGTTCATGTCTTTTGGTCGCAAGCGACCATTCATTGTTTTCAATTATTATCAGCAACGGCAGCCTATTGCTTTTTGAAAATTCAATACTTTCATAAAATGTTCCCTCTTCCATGGCGCCATCTCCGGTGACAACAAAAGTTACAGAATTCTCAAGTCCTTTAATCTTCTGGCTCAAAGAAAGTCCGGTTCCCACACTGAGATTGTTCCCAAGGATGCTTGAAGTATATACAATTCCTTCCCTTGGATTCATAAGGTTCATTGAACCGTGTTTCCCATGTGAAGTACCAGTAGGGCTAAGCATATATTCATGAATATGGTGTCTTAACGAGAGGGCACTGTCAAGATTATATTGGATGTTCCTATGGCTAAGAACCAGGAAGTCCCCTTTCGCGCGTACAAAATTGGTTGCAATGGCTATTGCCTCATGTCCAAATGCAAGATGTATTGGTACCTTGAATGATCCTTTCCTATATTTTTCGTTTATAATTATCTGTCCAATCCTCAGTTTTATAAGGCGCCTTACTATTTTATGTTTTTGTTCAATTGATAACATACGATTTACTCCTAATATTAAACTTGGACTCCTCCGTATTTGCTTTCGAAATGAATGAAATCCTTATAGGATGAATCCCTTTCCGAAATTATTGGATTATTACCATCAAGTTGCCATTTTATGTCTAATAAAGGATCTTTCCATAATATGCCTGTTCCACTGTCTGCCGAAAAGTAGCTGTCGGATTTTATGAGCAGACTGCATTTGTCGGTCAAAGAAAGGCATCCGTGAGCAAATCCCTTAGGCACCAAGATTCCGATATTTTCATCTTCAGAAAGAATCATACTTATCCATTCCTTATAGGTGCTGCTTCCTTTTCTCAAGTCTAGGAGCATCCACTGCACCGTTCCAGAAATAGGAGCAATGAGTTTTCCTTCGCTGAAGGGAGGCAGGGAAACATGAATTCCTCTCAAAGTGTATTTCTTTTCAGAATACGAGATGCTCTCCTGAAGGGAATTGAAAGATATACCAGAATCCTGTAGCCATCTGAAATCAAATGTCCTTGCCAGCTTGCCTCTGAAGTCCTTATGGATTTCTCCTTTTACTTCAAATACTCCTTTTAATCTTGAGGGAGTTATATTCATTTTATACCAGCAATCAACATCATTGAAAAATGTCCACGGATGGTTTTTGTCCGTTTCATATGAAATATCTCCATTCCGCATCGGTCAAGGAGACGGGCTATTGAGAAAGCTGTAAAGAACCATAGATGGCAGGAATTAAAAATATCATCCTCGGGAGGTTTGTGCCTAAATGCTACTGAGTCAGGCACTTCGATATATATGAGACTTTCATCATTCATTTCCGTCCGAATCTTTCTTAAGATATCCTCAGGATCTTCGATATGTTCTAGTACAAAGACAAGTGAAAAAAGGTCGAATGGGCCAGTGGCAAGCCTCGGACTATACATTTTTTGTATATACTCTATGCCATGCTTTTCACTGAGGAATCCTCCGCTGGAATCCGGATCTATGATACATGCCTTCCATTCGGAATCCTGGAATTCATATGAAAACACTCCAGTTCCTCCTCCGATATCCAGCAGGCGGTAAGGAGGGAAATGGGTGATGCCATATATTTCCTTCCAAGTGGATATTACTCTACCTTTAATCCATTTTATCCGTTTTTTCGTTTCAGACTCAGATTCAGGAAGATTTATCACTTTTTCAAAGATGGTTTCGTTGGATTCCTTTCTCCAAGGAGAGTTCTTGCCTCGGTATAGGCTTTCATAGATTTCTCTTACAGAAGTCATTTCAGAGCTGATAGAATAATAAAAACCACATTCATTGCACTTGACCCATTTTCTTGAATAGTCCGTTCCGGATATCCCAAGTGAAATTTCATATTTATCTGGTTTATCATACGCAAATATCAAAAAGTGATCAGGAGATCCACATATAATGCATGTTCTGTTTTTGCTCATAGGAATCATTATATGAATTCTACAATGCTTTCTATCCCTGCAGGCAAGGATATTTTAGTTTCCCACCCTATAACATCTTTTGCTTTTTGGTTTGAAACCATTCGAACGTTAGGATTAGATGCGTTTGTCTCTTCAATCTTAGGATCTGTTTTAAATATTATTTTCCCTTCTCCAATGATCTGTCCCAATGTGGTCGCGGGCAATTCCCCTTCGAGATTTATTATATTAAATCCATTTAGTCCTACGGATTTGATGATGCCTGAAGCTATGTCTCCTACATGGATAAAGCATCTTGAAGTAGCAAGAGAGCCAACTTGGACAAAAGGCTTGTTCTTCACTGCGCTCAATAATGATTCCACAGCCGACCAGTTATCCTTTCTTGGTCCATATATGATACCAAAACGCAAAATTGTTGTATGACAGAAACCATGTTGGTATTTCTGCCTAAGATTTGACTCACTTACGAGTTTTGACAAAGCATATTCGGAACTGATGGTGGAAATGTCAATATGAGATTGCTCATTTTTTATTTCATCTTTATCAAATTTCCCATATACCCACTCGGTTGAGGCAAAAATGAACTGCTTTACATTCCTTTTTATTGCAGCATCAATAAGGTTGAGAGTTCCCATTACATTGATATTGAAACAATTATATGCATTGTTCTTACAGTCCCCATCCCGGGACAATGCTGCAAGATGGACAATTGCATCACAATTGATCGGAATCAGATCGAATATTTCCTTGCTACATATGTCTGCAATATGGCAGTTTGGTAAATCAGATGATACTTTATCAACTCCCAGATATTCAATATTGCTTGATCTGCATTGTCTTATCAGCTCCCTGCCTACAAAACTGGACGAACCTGTGATGAATATTTTCATTGATAACACCTTAAATTAAAAAATAAATATTTCTCAAGTAAATTATTTTTGATTGATATCCTCTTCAATCTCCACCCGCAATGGTAATTATATCTCCTGTGATAAAATTCCCCGAACTAGAACATAAAAATAAAACCATGTCTGCTATATCCGAAGTCTTTCCCGGATGTCCAAGAGGTATCATCTTGATTCTTTCCTTGAAACGCTTCTCAGAATATCCTTTGATTTTCTTTCGCATATCAGTTTCAATTAAACCGCAACGGATAGAATTGACAAGAATATTATATCTAGCTCCTTCTCTTGAGAATCCTCTAGTAAGAGACTCCAGTGCTGCTTTTGAAGCTGCGTAATGGAGCCCCTTGAGGCTCCCTCCGTATTTTACAGCGGCAGTACTAATGTTTATAATCTTTCCTCCACCACTCCTTTTCATGTGCTCAAATGCGCTTGCAGAAAGATAATATGGGGCTTTGAAGTTCAAGGAGATGGATTTATCCAGAGAGTCATCGGAGAGCTCAAGGGGATCTTTATATTCAAAAACTGCTGCTGCGTTGTTTACAAGAACATCAATTCCACCCGCTTTATTTATAAAATTGTCAACAAGAGTTTTCTGGACATGTATTTTCAATAAGTCTCCGTGAATAAGAAAAGCTTTGCATTCATCATTTTTCAACTTTTCAAAGATCTGCTCCGCTACTGTTTTATTCTTATTATAGTGAATTCCAACAATTGCACCCGCATCAGCTAGAGTTTCAGCAATACGCGCGCCAATTCCAGAGGAAGCCCCAGTAATCAGAATCTTTTTGTTTTTGAGGTTAAAAGTCATGCATGAATTTTAATAGTTTTTGTTGTCTTGCTTTCTACGAAGAAAACCCCTCGGATTAGATGTAACTACGAGTCGGTTGTAATAGGGGTCGGACTCCCAGCCAGGATGAGTGGAAAGGAAGTCCTCTATGGCTTTCAATGGATTGTCATCTTTCCATTCTTTTTTCCCCGACGGTAGGTCCCACGCCTGCGCTTGTGCGCCATCCATTGCAACGAGATAGCTGTCCTCGGGCACAATTTTAGAATACATGTCCAGCTCTTTAAGAACATGGTTGTAAGAATGGCTTGAGTCCAAAGCCACAAGAACCTTATCTCCTTTATTAATAAGGCGTTTAACATCTTCAAATATCTTTTCATCAGTTGAACTGCCTTCAATCAAATTGATCCTCTTCGATAAGGGATGGCTTTTAATTGCAATTTTATTATATTGTCTTATCTCTATGTCAACAGCTATGACTTTCCCCTTTCCTATGATTTCAAGGATTGAGGAGTAGAGTATTGCAGAACCTCCATGAGCCACTCCTGTTTCAACAATAACATCCGGTCTTATCTTCCATATTAATTCTTGCATAATGACAATATCTTCAGGGAACTGGATTATAGGTATTCCAAGCCAACTAGGCTCATACATTAGGCGGTTATGGCATGAAACCTTTGTCCAAAGCTCTGAAATCAGAAGAAGACCTTCCTTGCTGTATATGTCAATTTCCTTCTCCCGATCATGTTCAACAATTTTAATTTTCACACATACTCTCCATTTTTAGCTTAACGACTGGTCGCAATCGCTTATATAGATTATTTTGCTTCCCTGCGGCTCAAATGCAAATAGGACTTCCTTTAAACCAGAAAGTTCCTTTCTAACATTGTCCTGTTTTTCCTGGTCACAGTAAAAGAGAAGAAATCCTCCTCCTCCCGCTCCAAGAAGCTTGCCACCCTTTGCGCCGGACTTCAACGCTTTATAATAGTAATCGTCTATTTCTGATGTGCTTATGCCTGATGCAAGATTCCTTTTCAATATCCATCCCTTGTTGAGTATATCCCCAACCCTGTCGAATTTGTTTTCTATCATGCAATTTAGCATTTCCTGAGACAATGAATATATGTTTTCAAGATATCCCTTGTTGACTTTTGTCTTGGATTTCTGTTCCGTAAGAATCGATGAGGAGATTCTGGTAATTCCAGTATAGAAAAGCATCAGCTTGGCTTTAAGCATGCGCTTTGTGTCTTCCTTGCATATTATCGGATCAACAAAAACAGTGTCGTCCCTGTTGAACCTAATGTGCTGTAAACCTCCATAAGCGGCGATATACTGATCCTGTTTGCCTATGGGATTCTTCAATATGTTGATTTCTATTTCGCATGCCTCCCTTGCAAGCCTATCTGCTGAAACATGTTCACCTTTATATGCATGAAGCGCGTTCAGGACGCCCACCGCAAGACTGCTTGATGAACCAAGGCCAATTCCAGCAGTTCCCAATGGGATATCCCCCATGTAGACAACTTCAATGCCCTTGCCTATTTTCAGAAGTTTAAGCGCCTCTCTAATAATATTATGCTGTACTTTGTCAACTGAATCAACAATTTCAGTGGATGAATAACTGACCCTTATGAGATCATCGAACTTTTTATTTACAGTAATATAAATATATTTGTTTATAGCAGTACTTATTACTGCACCTCCATGTTCAAGATAATAATCAGCAAAATCAGTACCGCCCCCGGCAAAACTTACCCTCATGGGAGTTCTTGATATAATCATAATTAATAACACCTTTTCTTAAAGTATCTTATCGTCTCTAGAATGCCTTTTTCAAGTGAATATTCAGGTTTCCACCCTAGATCGCTGTGTATTCGTGTTGTGTCAGCCCAGAAGTCTTCATGCTGTCCGTTCCCGGATCCTGTTCCCGGTTCATAAACGCACTTCATTTCCGATGCTATGGTTCCAGCAACTTCATAAGCAGGAACCGACCTGCCACTTCCTACATTATAAATGATGTTATCCGTGTTCTTTTCCAATGCAAGAAATATCGCATCAGCTACATCCTTGACATATATATAATCGTTTCTGTTTGCAGGATTTCTGATCTCCGGATGTCTTCCTTCGGTAAAGGCTCTGATTATGGATGGGATAATGGACTTTTCCTTCTGGCCCGGTCCATAAACATAAAAGAGCCTCAACCATTTGAAATCAATCTTATGCTCTTTGCACTTGATCCCTAAATATCCATTGACAGAGCTCTTTGCCCATGAGAAATATGAATCTGCAGCAATTGCATCCGATTCCATGCATACGCCCTTTCTATTCCCATATTCCCAGCAGCTTCCAGTGGATATTATCTTTCTGCAACAAGAATTATCAATCACTAGATTGGATATGCCTAAGGAGATGTCAATATTCCTCCTTGACATATCATATCCATAGTCAGGAATGCCTTCCCAGGCAAGATGAATCATTGCTTCTGGGTCATATGATATTACATGCTTTTTTATTTCAGATGTATTAGAGATGTCTCCAAAGAACCATTTTACAGATTTGAAACCGGATGACACCTCAGTTTCACCTAATGCCACAGCAAGCACTTCATGCCCGGAAGCAAGCAGTCTCTCAAGTACATGTCCTCCTATAAAGCCATCAGCACCTGTGACAAGAACTCTCATTATTTTAGACCATCCCTATTGAAATCCGGATAGTTCCTGTCCTTCTCTGAAAGAACTGCCGGATTCTCCGGCCATCTGAACCTGAAAATGGGATCATCATAGCGGAGCCCGCAGTAGGAATCAGGAGCATAAAATTCGGACATGTAGTAAAGTACCACGGTTTCATCCTTTATTGTCAGAAATGCATTTGCACATCCACCGGGAAGATATAAGGACGATTGCTGCGACTCTCCAAGTGTGAATGATTGCCATTGCATGAATGTCTTTGAATCACCCCTTAAATCAACGACTATATCATATATTTCACCTTTGAGGCATGAAATGGTCTTGCATTCGGCATTCGGAGGTTTTTGATAATGGAAACCCCTTAGTGTCCCCTTGCATGTATTATAGGATAAATTGGTCTGGCAAATTCTGGGATTGATGCCGGCATCCTCATATTCCTTTGCACAAAAATGCCTCTCCAACTTTCCGCGATGATCTGAAAAAGGTTCATGCTCGATCAGGAATACGCCTTTTATTTTCTGTTCTTTAAAAATCATTTTAACTCTTTGGGATTCTTGGATTACCTGGAAATGGTACTACAACAGTTCCTGAGAATTCATATTTATCATGCAACTCCCTGAGGATTTCATCACTGAAGTTCCAGGCAAGAAGCAATACTGATTCTGGTTTTGACTGGAAAGCAATATCAGGAGAAAAGATCTTGATATCCGTTCCAGGAGTGTATTTCCCTTGCTTCAAGGGGCTATTATCAGCAATACATGACAATACTCTCCTGTCAATTCCACAGAAGTTCAGAATTGTCGAACTTCTGGCCGAGGCTCCATATCCGATCATTTTCGATGGTACTCCCTTTATTAAATTTAGCAGTTCATCCTTATGTTTGACAGCTCTTCTTGAAAAATCGATCCAGGCAGATACGGAATTAAGATTGTCATTCTTTTCGCGCAATATCTTTTTCTTGAAGTTCTCGCTCTGTTCCCGCCTGTGTTTTGAGAAATAAGCCACAATGGATCCACCACTTATTGGACTTTCGGAAATATCAAAGCAAAACAAACCATGCTTTTCAAGCATTTTTGAGAGGCATGAGAGTGAAAGATATAGGTTATGTTCATGATAAATTGAATCATAATGAAGTTCATTGTGGATAGTTCCTGCATAATGGAACTCGATTGCTCCTAACCCTTTTTCATCCAAACACCTGCCCATTCCCTCAATTACATCGTGTGCATCCTCCACATGGGGTACGACATTTCTTGCAAATATGCAGTCGGCCTCTCCGAAACCGGAAATAATTTTTCCGGCTAACTCTGAACTGAAAAATTCAGATATGGTATTTATCCCATCTTCGTTTGCCATTTTCACAATGTTCTCAGCAGGATCAATTCCCAGCAGTTCGTGTCCTTTTACCTTGAAAGGCTTAAGAAAAGTTCCGTCATTGCTGGCGACTTCTATAATTTTAAGAGGTCTCCCTAACGGCAGCCTTTCAAGCATCCTGCTACAGAACTCGATACTATATTTCCTAGTTGTTTCCGCAGTTCCGGTAACCCAGACATAGTGTTTGAAAAGATACTCCGGATTGACAGATACTGAAAGTTGAGCCGCCCCGCATAAGCGACAGCAGGCAAGCTGAAGCGGGATTCTGGGCAGTTCTTCTTCAATATTGTCCCTCAGGGAATTAGCCGGAGGCTGGTCTCCTAGATCCAGAACTATTGCCAAATCATCATTTCCGCATATCCTGCAGGAATTTATCTTTTTAAAAAGCTTATTATTCATTGATCCTATGAAATTTCCTATCCAATATTTTGTTATCTACAAGATATTTCAGTTGCGCCAGACGATTCGTCCTTCTTCCCTTGAATTCCTCTTCCGTCAAGTTGATCTCCCTGAAGAATTCCACTAATTCCTTGCCTCCATTTTCCAAATTCCATTCGGGTTTATAATAATCCACCATCTTATTCAATATCTTGTTGAAGCTTACCTTGTAAGTCCTTGAATCAGTGTGTTCTCCTGTAAATACAAGTTCACAGCCAGGAACTGCCTTTGCAGCGGCTTCTGCCAGCTCCCTGACGGTAAAATTCCCATTCGCTATTCCAACATTGAAAGACTCCCCCGAAACCAGTTCCTCCGGTGCATCGATCATTGCATGAAACGCCTTACATACATCATGTACATGAACAACTGGACGCCATGGAGTACCATCGCTTTTAACAACTATCCTACCTGTCGTAAATGCACATGCTACAAGATTGTTAAAGACAATGTCACATCTGAACTTAGGGCTTCTTCCAAAAACAGTGGAGGGTCTAAGACATGCAACTGTGAAACCATTCCCTGATAACGCTTTTATTTTCTGTTCGGCCTCCCATTTGGTACGCGCATATGCAGTGACTGGATTCTTTTTGCTGTTGTCCTCTTCTAGTTCTTCATCTGTGTCAGACACACCATACATGCTCTGGGAAGAAGAATAGATGAATCTTCCTACTGAAGACTTTCTAGCCTTATCCGCCAGGCTGACCGTAGCCTTGTAATTTATCTCCTCAGTTAAGACAGGATCAAATTCACCAAGAGGATCATTCGAAAGGGCTGCCAGATGTATGATAAAATCACATCCTTTGATGTCATCAACTGTTATGTCCCTTATATCTTTAATACATTGCTCGTCGGATTTTTCATATCCATTCTGAGCAAAACCTTCAAAATAATCTGCGTCAATACCTTTTATATAATAGCCTTTACCTTTGAGGAAATGTGTCAGAACAGTTCCTATGTAGCCATTGTTGCCAGTTATGAGTATTTTATTCATTTAATGTTGAGAATCCTCTTCATTATCATATGTCCGACTATCTGCTGGCAGTCTTCTGAGATCTGCATGTCATTTATTGGAAAATGAATAGGAACGTCAACAATATCCTTGACCTTTCCACCTGTAAATCCGATAACCGCATATGTCTTCAATCCCATCTTCTTTGCTTTTCTGACAGCGTTGACAATGTTTTTCGAATTTCCGCTCCCTGAGAATACAATGAGCAAATCATTTTTCTCTGCCATTACAGACAACTGATAAGCAAATATCTCATCATAGGAAACATCGTTAGATATGCATGTCATTACAGATGTATTGCTGGAAAGGGAAACAGCATGTATCCCGTCACCCTTGCCCGGAGACACTCCATATATTAAATCATTTGCAAGATGGTTGGCATTGGCTGCGCTACCACCATTGCCACATAGAAAGACCCTTCTTTTTTTTGCCCAACAGTAGACAAGATCGCCTACAAGCAAATCAACATTTCTCCAGTCATAAGCTTTCAGCATAGCTGAAATCTTATTAACATATTGTTCATACAAATTCATGAATTCACCTCATTTTCCATGATAATTTCCTTTACCAGTTTCAGCAGCGAATTATGTTCGTCAACTAGAAGAGTTTTACATCCGGCGGCCTGTCCAGCCTGGACATCCCTCTCATCATCTCCTATAAAGAATGTCCTGGTAAGATCAATATGGAAAGCGCGCTGAGCCTGGAAAAGCATTCCCGGCTTTGGCTTCCTGCACTCGCATCCGTCATCCCATCCGTGCGGACAATAGTAAATCCTGTCTACGTCTCCGCCTTCCTTCCTCAGTTCGGAAATCATATTTGAATGAATATGCTTCAGGTCTTCTTCTCTCATTGCCCCTCTGGCGATTCCCGCCTGGTTGGAAACAATGATTACAGAATATCCATTTCTCTTGAGAAGGCTTATTGCCTCTACGGCCCCAGGAAGCCATTTCCAATCCTCCCAGGTGCAAACATATCTTGCCTTCTCGGCTTTACGATTTAGAACTCCGTCACGGTCAAGGATAATTGCTTTCTTGAACGAAAGGAACTCGTTAGTGAAGGGAAGCCTTTCATGGGAGCTGACGCTATAATACCTGTGCTCTGTGGGATACGCCAGGAACTTATGTGATTCTGATAATCTTGGATAAATCTCCCTCTCAAAATGCATGTTTCCGGCAGGCAGGAGATCAATGCATCTTTTCTTCATTATCAGGAATCCTATGTCAACCCCTTTCAATCCCGGAGTTTTCCTCTCCTTATCGTAAATTCTTATGAATCCATCATCTCCAATTAGAATATTGTCCCTGGTATATTTATCCTTATTCATGTAAACGGTGACCATCGCATCACATTCGTTAGCATCAAAAAGGCTTTTCATTCTTGGAAGATTCATCGGCCAGTAATTGTCACAGTACATAAGAAGGAATGTGTCATCAAGCTTAGATTTTGCGTTCAGGATCCTAGTGCCCGTATCATCATCTACGCCTCCGATTGAATATTCGATATCAAGTCCCCAGCGTTTTCCATCTCCACAGTAGTCCATGATCTTTTCAGGAAGATAGCCAAGAAGCATGAGAACCTTCTCTACGCCATTATCCTTGAGCATTTGCAACAGGTATGATATGAATGGCCTTCCATGGAATTCAATCATGGGCTTAGGGATATCCTTGGTAATCGGATATAACCTGGTTCCTTTACCCCCTGCTAAGATTACTGCTTGAAGCCTATTCATTAGCATTTATTATTTTCATATAAATATTTTCGCAATTTTGTAAATGATTATTAATTTCAATGAAATTATGATGTATTATATCTTCAATGAAATATTTTGTCTGCAGATAGAGTCCTGGTTTAAAAGCAGTATCCAAGGTATAATCTATATCAACAGGTTCTATTGAGACTGACTTCTGTCTTTGAATTTGCAACTTTTCAATTGGCCTGAAAATCAGCCTGCTATTCCTTGTCATTATCTCAACCCCCCAGCGTCCCGGAGCATCCCAGTTCGCACAATATGAGAACATTGCTCCTGTTTTGGAAATACCTGCACCCGTAAAAACAGTCCCGGACGGATGCCAGTCGCAGCCTCCCGCCTTGAACGCCGTCATCCTTTCGGGTTTTCCTCCGAGAAAGAAGGCGAGATCGGCCACATGGCTCGAATTTGCAAGGAACCAGCTGGCCTTGGCAGCTGCGCTGATATGGCCAAGAGGAATAATTGTATGCGGCCATTCCGTAAATTCAAAGTGGAATGACAGCACTCCACCATCTTCCCGTATGATCTCCTGCGCCTTCAATACAGATGCATAGAAACGCCTGTTATATCCGACGATCACCTGCGCCTTCTTCTCCTCGACCTTCCTCTTGACCCTCCCTATTTCCTGTGAATTGAGACCGGCAGGCTTTTCCAAAAGTATCCTCTTAACCCCATAATCCAGAAGTTCAATGCTCACACCGGCAAGTTCTTCGACGCTGACCGCCACAATAGCAATATCAATTTCCGGACGTGCAGATTTCAGCCAGCCTGCGAGTCCGCCGGGGATTGCCCTGACACCTGTCGCCTCATAAAAACGGCTGCATCCCTCGGTGCTTCTGCCGATAACTGAAACATCTTTTGCACCAAGAGCCTTCAGGACCTTGGTGTATTCGCGCCCCATCTCCCCGACGCCTATTAGCGCTATTTTCATGTCAGAGGACATATCTCCGTTCCGGTCTTATTTGCATATGCCTCGGTAATCTTCCTGATAAAAGGCAGGTGAAGCCTGGCTGATTCCTCAAAAGTCGGCAGCAGGCATTTTCCCACGTTCAATATCATTTCCACATGCATGTTCGTCGTCTCACTCTGAAATGGTATTTTCACGGTATCGCTTCTTGTCAGGCCTTCAGAAGTTGTTTTCCTTGCAACATCGCCGCACCAGCTGGAATATCCATATGCTGCAGAATCCGTCGATATTGTAAGATATTCCGAAGGCATATCGCCCTTCTCGCAGGTCATATTCAAACAGGAACCCGCCTCATTTGCAATTTCAATTGTACCGGACAGCTCATGGAATCCTTTACGCTTCGAAGGGATGAAGTCTATGTCGCAGGTTTTAATGTTATATTCAGCGGTGCCGGACAGGAATGAAAGCAGATCTATGAAGTGAACAGCCGCGCTGCCCATGCCCCAGGCAGCCCCTTTGACATTTATTTCCAGCTTTGCGTTTTTACCAATCTCTTCCTTCAATTCCCTGAAAACCCCGGCTGATCTCAGGTAGCAGTTCACCCAGGCAGGTATGTTTTTAGCCATCAGCAGTTCTGATATCGCATAGTAGTCCTTTATCCTATTGAAGAGTATCTTCTCCAGGATCAGGCCGCCTACCGTTGTTTTTTCAAGAAGCTCCCTTATTATGCCGGCCCTGACATCGCAGCTTGTAGATACTATGCATATGTCAATCTTCCTATTAATTGAATCAATTGCCCCATGCCCATTTACGACCATTCCTCCGGCGCCTTTCCGTATTTCATTGAATCTGCCGATGCATATTCCGATGGATTCGTCTGAAGGGTCTACCAGGTCTATGGACAAGGGAATTCCCAGACGTGCGATGGCCTGCAGATGCCTGCTGCCTATCTGACCCGCGCCGATTATCGCAATGTTTGTCACTTTTCCCGTTTGCCCCTCCTGCAAACTACAAATATTGAGTCGGCAATCCTGTTTTTGATCAATGCCTTCTCATAAATGCCGTCCATCTTCCTGTCACCGAATATGAAATCATATTCCCCCGGTTCCACCCTGTGATCAATCATCCACCCGACATTGTTCAGCAGCGAATATCTCTGCAGCTGCGTGGAAACGACCACAGTCAAGCCAGCCTTCTTCAAGACAGCCCCCAGTGATTTCTCCGTAAAATACCATATGTGCTGCGAACTATAATGGTTATTCCTGTATTTCTGCATGTTGAAGACGGACAGCAGCGCCTCATCCGTATTTGGAACCTCAATAACAAAATATTCAATATTCTTGAATTTCCCCTTGATATCCTTCAGTATCTCCCAGGGCCTTGGCAGATGCTCAAGGACATGGAACAATGTAATAATGCCAATGCTTTTGGCGTCTATCGAACGCAGATCGCTGACGCAGCGCCATCCGCTCCTGTCATGAAGCCCACATACCTCGGGGCTGATGTCGTATCCGACAACGGACTTGAAATTCTTCTGGGCCTTCTCCAGGAATCCGCCGGTGCCGGACCCGAAATCAAGAAGGTTTAACTTCCCTGCGCCAGGGATGTATCTCCTGACAAGTTCGATCCTCTTCCTGTTCCAGTTTTCCTGTCTTTTCCGCTCAACTTCAAAATCTTCAGGCAGATTATTTATGCTTTTGTAGATCTCTTCTATGTTTTCAGCATTTTCAAAGAGCTGTACGGCTTTGCATTTGAGGCAATGTCCAACTTCCACGTCCGGTTTGTCATTACAGAAAAAACCGTCATGTATGAGATCAGTGCTGCATAGCCGGCATTTATCTATCATAATTATTTTGAAGGACTCTTGTTGGCGCTTGTCGGAACTCCCCAGAATTCACAGAATGAGCACAGCGGAATCTTTCCCCTCTTTCCAGCCTTATGCATTTCAAGCCATTGCATCCTCTTCTCACCGTTCCATATTTCGTCAAGGAACTGGGTATTGGCATTTCCTATGACTCCAACCCTCTTCGGATCAAATCTTACGCATATCGAAACTTCCCCAAGACTATTGATGGCAAGATGATGCAGGAAATCAAGGCAAATCCCTATTTCAGGGACAGTAGGACTTGCTTTTTCGTACTTGAAACTACCCATTGCAGAATGAAGAGTCCTTTTCGCAAACACAGAACAAAATTTCCTGTATCTATCCTCTTTGACATCTCCGTTGAGACGTATGATTGTAAACGGCTTTACATCACCCTTAATCTTAAAGAACTGCTCAATGATCTTGAACTGCTCCTCCGCTTCGGGATCATTTTCAAAAACAGATATCGCCATTGTATCAAGATTTCCTACGATCTCATCTGCTTTATCTATAAGGAGCTTTCCATTCGTGACAATATTGGTTATCTGTTTCTTAAACAATCCAACAGCTCGTCCAAACTCAGAATATAGAAGAGGTTCTCCATTGTTATGGAGTTGAACTACAACGTTAGGAGGCAATTGCCTTGCAATCTTTTTGACTAAATCAAAAGGCATATCCCCGTATTTAAGGGCAAGTTCAGGCATCTCCCTCTCGACCTTCCTGCGGCCGCAGATCCAGCAGTTCTTGTTGCATCTGCTGGTCAGTTCAATATTGATGTTTGCAAGTCCACTCAAGCCTTCAACTGGCATAGTTCACCTTATAATGATTTGTACTAGTTCCACAGGAGTTCCATCCGGATCTTGGCAGAAGGCTACTTTGGCCTTTCCTTCAGGGGATGTTTCAGGGGTTGAAAGAAAACTGATCCCTTTTTCCACAAGTGAACTGTATGCAGAATCTACATCTTCCACTTCTATGGCAATATGCCTTGGTCCGATATCGTAAATTTGGCTCCTACTCGTTCCCTCACCTTTATGAGATCTGAATTCAAGCAGCTCCACTAGCGTGGCGTCCTTGGAAACCCCCATCTTTATAGTGCGCACCTCAATCTTGCGCAGACCAAGTATCCGGTCAATGAAATCCCCTTGTTCCACATTGTCAGAAAAAATATCCAATCCAAGCATGTCCCGATAAAAACGTAGAGACTTTTCCATATCCTTGACAACTATTCCGAAATGCCTGACTTTGACTGTTCTCATAATTCCTTATCCGGTTTATTTACGACTGAATTTTTCACTTTCAGAAACCGACTCGTCTAGTACGGCAATTGCTTCAGCAATTGCATCTTCGGTAATAGTCAATGGCGGTGCGATCTTTACAGAATTGCGTTGTGTCCAGACAGTAAGGACTCCTCTTTTTATCGCATTGAAGACAATGCTTGTGGCAGCTTCCTCATCGCTCGTTATGATGCCGGCGATCATTCCACGCACATTGATACTTCTAATTGACTTGTGCCTTGACAGATTCTTTATCCCATCTTTGAATATCCGGCATCTTTTCTTAAATTCAGCCTGAAATTCCATATCTGACAAAAATTCCAGATTGGCCAGTGCCGCCGCACAGCACAGAGGATTTCCAGAATGAGTTCCGTGCAAATCGGCATAAGTATCTATTTCTGTAATGTCAGCCCTGCTTAATACGGCCGATATTGGCAGTGATGAGGACAGGCCTTTCCCTAGGCATAAGATGTCAGGATCAAAGTCCAATCCATATGATTGATAGCCATACAGTGTCCCAAGCCGGTAAAAGCCTCCCTGCAAATCATCAAAACACACCAATGCACCGGATCTGCGGGCAAACTTCACAAGTGATTCAAGGTAACCTGGAGGATAGAACCATGCTCCCCATCCCTGGAACGTCTCGAGGACAAATGCCGCTATCTCGTCCGATGGCGGCATCTTATCTTCTGGAAATGAAGTGCTCTCATCATATGGGAAATCAATGAAGACAACGTCCTTGTCCTCGACGCCGGACCATGCAGCCTTGTTTTTCCTGCCACAGATCAAGTCATTGCTAAGACCTCTGCCATGATAGCTTCCTGTAAAAGTTATTATGTATTTACGATTATTCTTCCTAGACCACTGCTTAATCAGCTTATATGCGATATCAACTGCTTCAGATCCCGAATTAAGGAGTATCACCTTGTCGAATGATTTCGGCGAAATATCAAGCATCTTATTCAGGAACTTATTCCTGATATCCGTCGGATAATTATAGGCAAACAGTAGATCTTTATCGAGCTGGTCCTGAATTGCTTTTTTTATAGATGGATTTGAATGCCCCGCATTAGCGACAAATATTCCGGAGGTCATGTCAATCCATTGATTGCCCTTGTCGTCATATACAGTGAAATCCTCCGCCCTCGCCCATGTGATAGGCAATTGCCTCAGGACAGCAGCCGGTTCCATTTCATTTAATCTCTTTGACAGCCTTGTGGGCTCAATATTGAAATCATCCTTTATTTTCCGGAACTTGGTAGATATTTTCATTTTGCCTTCGACCTTTTGATAAAATTATTCAAATGCTCCAGGATGGGAAGACCTTTTTTATCTATCTCGTATTTGAGCATATCAAAGTCATCCTGGGTGTCGACCTCTATGCAGAAGGGGCTTATATATCCATATACGCGGCCGCCATGTATGGTTTCCTCCATCATTATCACCCGGCTTCTCAGGACATCCACATATCCGTCCGGTATATAAACCTTCGGGCATGCCTGCCTTGGCATATTTGAATAGTCCTTGCCTTCAGGAGATCTGAATGGGACGAAGAAACCACTGTCATCTGTCATGAACCATTTGAAAGGAGACTCAGACGCCTCATGCCCCGAGCGGAGGGAGGAAGCTTCAGGACTGGCCTTGAGCGCCGATATGGCATCATCAATCAAAGACGGATCCCTTAAAGGCGTAGTGGGACGAAGGTGCACCCAGTATTCAGGCATCATCTTCTCATTCGCCTCGAACCATTGGTTCGCATGGACCATGAAATCCCTGTCGGAAGAACTGTCCTTTGCGAACTCCGCAGGCCTGATGAAAGGCACCTCTGCTCCATATTTCCTCGAGATCTCGGCGATTTCAGCCGAATCCGTCGAAACGATCACCCTGTCAATCCCCTTGGAAAGGCTTGCGGCGGCAATGCTGTAGGCGATCAGGGGATGACCCTTAAGAGGCCTTATGTTTTTCCCTGGAACCCCTTTGCTCCCGCTTCTGGCAGGAATGATCGCATAGGCTTTTCCCATACCGGCATTCATATGTTATTCCTTATGCCCGACCCCAAGAAGCATCACTTCCTTTGAAAACCTGACAAGCTTGTTGAATCCCTCAGGCCATTTCGCATCCTGGTTGAAAGGTCTGTATGACAATGGCATGGCTGACAACAGCCTGACAAACGGCTTAAACATAGGATATTTCCATACAAAAGGAAGCTGGTGGAAATATATGACTTCAACATCCTTGTATCCGGCGATGACCATGGATTCAGTCAGGGAAGCGCGTGTAAAAGGAGTCACATGCGTATGGTCTATGTAGAACGGCCCCCAGTAATTGTGCTCCCAGCTGGGCGTCATAATTACCGCAACTCCTCCCTTCTTGAGACCTGTATAGGATTTCTCCATCAGAGCAAAGGGATTTCGCATGTGTTCCACGACGGACTTGCTGAAGATGAAATCAAATGACTCTGAAGAATAAGGGAAATCGTCCTTTTCAAGATCTACACGACTGACATCAAATTTTCCGGACATATCCACAATAGATGGAGATATATCTACACCTGACACCTCAAAACCCAGATCCTTAAAAACTTGCAGATAATCTCCGCGCCCGCAACCGATATCTAGAATCTTCCCCGGCCTGCCGTAGTAATTCCTGATCAGATGACAGGCCAGCCGGCTAGGATACGGCCCCTTGGGATGCGTCTTCAAGGAATAAGTCACTTCCAGATAGGATTTGTCTTCTAGTATATTTTTCCCCATGATATACAGCTCCAACTATTTTTTCAAAGGCAGATGCACCCTGAGTTTTTTTGCGACAGCCTTTTCCTCTGGAAGGAACCTCTTGACGCCATCTCCAAAAGCCTTTTGTATTTTTCTTATTGATCCAATCAAAGTTCTCAGTCCGTTAGGTTCAATAGAGGCTGCCTGATCTGAACCATACATGGTCCTGTCAATTGTTATATGTCGTTCAAGTGAACTAATACCGAGAGATGCAGCAGCATATGAAACAGCAAGTCCGGGCTCGTGTCCGCTATATCCTACCGGACAATTATAACGTTTTTTCAACGTGCCTATCATATTCAGATTCGCCTGCTCCTCATTCATGGGATACGTGCCGACACAATGCATAAGTTCGAACGGGCAGCCTGCTTTCCTGAAGATCTCTACTGCCTTGTCAACATCTTCAATTTCGGATAATCCTGTTGATATGAGTGTATGTTTTTTCTCAGAAGCAACTTCCTTAAGAAAATCCAAATCCACTATCATTGCAGATGCTATCTTATTATATTTGAGGCTAAACTGTCTTATAAATTCCAGTGATTTATAATCCCAAGCCGATGCAAACCATTCAATCTGCTTCTCCTTGCAATAACTATCAATAATCTCGTATTCCTTTTGGCCAAACTCCAAGTGCATTTTCTGGTCCCTGTTTGTTGTGCCCCATGGACTTTCGCGAGGTGCATCGAGCACTTCCTTGGGATAGACGATATCAATTGTCCTTTTCTGGAATTTAACAGCATCGCAACCACATTCCTTGGCGACATCTATCAGCTTCTTTGCAATTTCAATGTCACCGTTGTGGTTGATCCCAATTTCAGCAATGATGAAAATACTCATTTTATATTCCTCGGTTAAATTTTAAATTCAATTTAGAATACTTAACTTCATATTTTTTAACCACTAATCTTCACTAACAAGAGACACTAATAATTCATATGCGTTGAATGCTATTTTATAAAATATCATTCGACGCATGAGTTGGTTATTTTTAAGTCTACCTCTTGGTTAGTGACCCGTTAGTGTCCGTTAGTGGTGACATCCTTGTTTTGCGTATTCGTCTTCATTTCCCTATTTCAACTATCCTGTCGCAATTCTGCACAGTTGTCAGTCTGTGTGCCACTATGATTATGGTAAGTTTCCCATGGAGGGTCATCAGAGCATCAACGAAGGCTTTCTCAGTGTCGTTATCCAGGGCAGATGTTGCCTCGTCAAGGACTAGGATTTCGGGCCTGTGGTAAAGATATTCACGACCAAGCCTGGGGCAATACCGAGTAAGCGGTTATCATTCGTTACGCATATTGGATATCCGTGTGCTTACTTCCTCAGGGCTGGCAACAGGACGCTTGGAGAAGCGCGCACTTGAAAGTAATACAAGCGCCTGTTTGGCAGTACCATGCAAATGATGAGCCGAAGCGTCAGGATTCTCTAGCAATGTCAACAGCGCTCGTCCAGTTGGCTTGAAAGTCAACGGCTCCAGGGTGTGGAATTTTCCAATATCATCAATTTGAATCTCAATTGTCTGTAGCATTGGAACCTCCTTAAACGCCTGTGGAAAACTCGCGTTCATATTTTGTTTTGATACTATAAGCCATTTATCTCATTATTTCAAAACTACTGTAAGGTTTACTTCTTATTTCTTAATGTTAGCTATCTGCCTATGGAAGACACGAATTACACGAAAGATATTTCAACCACTAATCTTCACTTATCTTACACTAATAAGACATATGCGTTGAATGTTATTTCTATTGAAAATATCATTCGACGCATGGTTTTGTTATAATTAAGATTCTCTCTTCGTTAGTGATAGATTAGTGTCGATTAGTGGTTATAATTCTTATTCTCAGAATTCATAGCTGAGCAATTCGTGGAATGGAATTATTTTCACGTGCGTGTTCTTGATTTTAATGTCTGCCTGAAGATCCAAGTTGACTAGAATCGCCTCATGAGGATTGTATTTCTCAATGAAGCTATGGAAGGATCTTCCAAGTTCAGGCTTTTTCAAAACTGAGAATTTCACTTCCAGAGGAATGACCGTCTCGCCTTTTTTAATTACGAAATCCACTTCAGCCCTGTCAATAGTCCGCCAATAATGGAGGAAAACTGGTGAAAACCTCAATTTCTCATGAAGGATATTGTATGTCATATTCTGGAAGATATGGCCGGCATCAGCAGGATTCTGAAGATTGCCAAACAATCCGATCATATAGTTCCTCATGCCAAGATCGGTGAAATATGCGACCGGCGACTTTGTTATCTCCTTCAACCTGTTGCTGAAATATGGAGTAATCTGGTTGATGACAAATGTTTTTTCAGCATACCATAAATAGTTTTTCAGCGTCGGCACAGATATTCCAGAATTAGAAGCCAGTTCTGAATAGTTCAGAAGCCCGGATATCTGCGAACTTAACAGCCTGATCATTTTTGCAAAAGCCTCAGGCTTGTCGATTTTCAGCAGATATGCAATATCCTTTTCAATATAACTCCTGTAAATTTCATCCATTATCATCGTCTTTTCCCTGATTCCGTCTTCAAGGACAACTCTAGGGTAGCCACCGAAATTCATATATTCATCCAATAGCGCCTTCGTCCTGATTTTTTCAATTTTGAAAAAATCAGACCGCCTTCCCTCATATCTATACGAAGTCCTGTAATCCGCAAATTCTTCAAAAGACAAGGTATTCAGTTCAAACAACCGTTTTCTGCCGGCAAGGGATTCATGGATTTTCTCCTTCAATTCCAGGCTGCCTGATCCGGATACTATAAATTTATATTTCAGATCCTGATCATAGATTCCTTTTAAGAAGAGACCTGCATTCTCCTTTCTCTGGATTTCATCTATGAACACATATCCAGATCCTGCCCCAAGTTCTAATTTAAGCTTGCTGATCAATGCTGTCTGAGTCGAGAAATGAGTTTTATCAGATTCAAAGTCAAGATTCAGAAAAACCGTTTTATCCCCACGCTGTTCAAGAAATTCAACCAGTTCTCTCATCAGGGTTGTCTTCCCAGCCTGACGAGGCCCAGTAATCAGGGAGATCTCCTTTGACTGGAGATGATTTTTTAGTTCATTTATTAGTTTTCTCTTAATCATATTTATATATTAATACGGTATTTCAATAAGTCAACATATAGTATTATCGTATTATTTCTAAATTGAATTTATAGCCACAGGCTCACACAGACTAAGCATTGAACCACAGACTTTTTAGCCACTTAGAAGTAAAAAGCAATTTTCAACCACTAATCTTCACTTATCTTACACTAATAAGACACATATATGCGTTGAATGTTATTTTTTAGGATAGAAAATATCATTCGACGCATGGGCTTGTTATAATTAAGATTCTCTCTTCCTTAGTGATAAATTAGTGTCGATAGTGGTGACAGTTTTCTGCTTTTATAACTCTAGAACTTACGCATTTCCGAACTTTCGAACTTCTTATCAGTGTCCGTTAGTGGTGACTTTCACGGGATGGAATGATTTTATAGCTTTATTGATCCCAGAATCTCAATTGCAAAAGGATCCCCTGAATTCTTCATTTCATTCAGGTATTTTATTGAAAGTTGCCTTACCTCTTTATTTTCATTCTCAAGCGCAGCCTCACAGGTTGCATAATCGTAATATCTGGAGAACAAAGAGAAGGCCCTGGCATAATCTGCGCTTTTTTTTGCAGCTCTGTCATCGATTACTGCTGCAAACTCTTTATTATGATATGCATATGCAATCACCTGAGATTCTCCCCTCCCTAAATTCCAATCAGATACGATTCCAGGAACTTCGACTGGGCGAAATAAGGAGGAGTCCTGATTTTTGATCCACTTAACTGCTGAATCATTGCATTTATGGTTATTGATCTCCTGATATACCGCTTCTGGAATTATTAGTTCCGATGACAAGTCGAACAATAAATCAGCATACCCTATCTTTGAGAGGGAGATAATCGGGGATGAATTAACAACCAGTTTACTCAGTTTCATTTATCAGTTCTTCCGGAGTCAGTTGATACGGAGAAACTTTGTGTATAAACAATTGTTCCAAAAAATCCTGCCTGGATATCCCTGCTATTTCAGCAGCTTTTGACTGAGAAACCTTACCTTCCTCGTACCATTTGACCAAAGCAGTAACCTTCATCGACTCACCGAATTCACGCGGCGATTGATGAAAAACAGCAAAGGTTGTTTCCGGTAACTCTAATGTCAATTGTGTCATTGATTTTCTCCTAGGTTTAAACTAGCTTCTCGATTCAATAATTCAACTTCATATGCCCTTGGGGGTCACACTCTTGCTATTACTTTGAAACTGTCTCGCGCGGCGACGTCCCGATGTATATCTGAATCGGGATAAACTCCGACTCAGAGATTTTCAACCACATAGAAATTAAAACCTTTTTTTAACCACTAATCTACACTAACGAAACTAGACACTAACAATATCTTGCCGGGAGATTTTTCTCAGGAGTAGAATAATATCCCGGCAAATGTTCATATCTTAATTCCTATTAGTGTCAAATTAGTGTGGATCCTCCTTCGCCAAGGCTTCCCACCACGCCAAGGCTACGAGGGACAGGCTGGGGGACAGGCTAGTGGTAAAATCTTTCTTTAACTCTAGGTGATTGCGCATTGGGACACTAAATCCCAAGACATCCTCCAGCAGGTAAATGACACAGCAGGTGTCGAGTTAAACACATCGCTTCATGGGTGATGATCCCATTCGTTACGCATATTAGATATCCGGCTGCTTACTTCCTCAGGGCTGGCAACAGGACGCTTGGAGAAGCGCGCACTTGAAAGCAATACAAGCGCCTGTTTGGCTGTACCATGCAAATGATGAGCCGAAGAGCAAATAAAAATCGCTGCAAGGATTTGTATGTTTAAGTAAGACAGGCTTTCCAGCCTGTTATTCCAAACAAGCAGATTGGGCAATCTGACAAGGTCTAATCTGCAAGGTTAATCCTCTTCCCCGATGGCTTCTAGGGACTGTCTGATTAGTTCGTCACCAACATACATGCCCGAACCTTGGAGACAATGACTTATCACTTGCGATTCACCTGGACCAATATCCCAATGCTCCACGCTTGGTGGAACCTGAATATCCGCCATGATATATCGCGTCGCCCAGTCAACCGCCAAACGGGCCGACATATCTTTAGAAATGCCGTCTCGAATCTCTTCTACCACCTTGCTTGGAACAAAAATCTTTGGGGCTAATCGTTCAATCACATCAAGTCGTCCAACTCTGTCGTAGAGTATAATAGGGGATGCATTGATAACCCATGCTTCAGGCACGTCGCACCTCGTCCATGAGCTCGTTCAAATCTACTTGGACTAATGGTATGTGCCGGAGCGACAACGCATCGATAAACTCCGCTCGGCCAAGTCCTGCTATCTCAGCCGCTTTTTCCTGCGAGATACGCTGTTGGGCATACCACTGGGTTGCAGCCTCAATACGCATTTCCGAACTTTCGAACTTCTAGATCAGTGGCCGTTAGTGGTGCCGTCATTTCACTACCTATCAATCCGTCCGTGGTCATTTTTCCATAACCTGCCAGCGTCCGCCCTTGTCCGGACCAATGCGTTTCAAATGTTTTGATTCACGCAGCTTCCTGACAGTCCTTTCCACGGCACTTTCCGATTTTCCAGTTTTACTTGCGAGTTCGGGAATTGTCAAAGAAGGATTTTCCTTTAGCAAGGAAAGAATTTTCACCGGCGTTTTCACCGGCGTTTTCACCGGCGTTTCATTAATATTGTTTTCAATATCATTTTCTTTTGCGTTCGGAATTAGAGGGATTACTGTGGAGAACATCGAATCCTCAATGAAAATAGCTTTTGCACCCTTCGCATAGAATGGAAGATATTTAGTCACATTAGTTATCCCTGATCCGAGTTCTTCTGCTCGCCCTAGCTGAATCATGAATCTGGAAATCACAGGGTTCTTAGGACGTGGAACAAAGGACTTGGGGTTTATAGGGCCTTTTCCATTTGGGTGGTTTGGATTCTTGAATTCAACCCTGTCCTTGTAAATCATCATGGTCGCCGGGCGGGCATCAGCATATTCCCTGTGCGCAATGATATTAGACACTAGTTCACGGAATATCTTCTCTCGCAGGCTGATGCGTATGTCACCTTCAAGGTGGAAGGGATCGTTCAAATGTTTTTCAATAAATAACTATTTTACCGTCTATGGCATAATCGGTTGCTCCAATTATGAATACTGGATCGAGTTTCTGGGGATTATTTGCGAGATTCGCAAGATCAGCCTTCAGCTTTGCCACGCAGTCCGGATGGACTCCTGAAACTTCTCCATCGTCTTTGACGCCCAGGAGGATTATTCCTCCTTCAGCATTCAAAAATGCGCAGATTGTGTCAAAGAGGCTGGAAGGCAGTGAATCGCGTCCAGCTTCCTTGAATTCCAAGGTTGCGTTTTCACCATGCCTAATGAGTTCTTTTATTTTGATTTCATTTAGCATTTTTATTCTTTTGCTTAATTACACGAACATTAGAATATCTCGCGCAGCGACGCTGAGGAATACTTTTTCACCACTAATCTGCACTAACAAAACTAGACACTAAGGAATATTTGCTGAGAGTTTAATTTAACAAGGTAGAATTAAACTCGCAGCAAGGTTTGTATTTAAATTCTTGTTAGTGCACCCTTAGTGTCAGTTAGTGGTGATATTCCGGTATTCGCTTATCATCTGCCCGATGCCGTCATCAAGCGATATCTTTGGGGCAAATCCAAGTTGTTTGAATTTTGAGATGTCCAGGCATTTTCGCGGCATGCCGTCCGGCATTGACTTGTCCCATATTATTTTACCCTTATATCCCGAAGCTTTTGCTATTTTAAGCGCAAGCTCCTTGATGGTGATGTCGGTTCCAGTTCCTACGTTGATTATTTCCGGATCCGATCTTTTGTCCATCAGGAATATGACCGCTCCAGCAAGATCGTCGACATTCATGAATTCCCTTTTTGCGCTTCCGGTCCCCCACAATTTCACCTCGGACTTATTCTCTTTGACTGCATCAACGAATCTTTTTACTAAAGAAGAAAGGACGTGCGCCTTTTCCAGATCAAAGTGATCGTTTTTCCCATAGAGATTGCAGGGCATTATCGAAATTGTATTCATTCCATATTGTCTGGCGTAATAATACGCGAGCTTATATCCTGCGAGTTTCGCAACTGCATATCCTTCATTTGTCGGCTCAAGAGGACCTGTCAGGAGATATTCCTCCTTCATGGGCTGCGGACATTCGCGCGGATAGATGCATGAACTTCCGAGGAAGCACAGCTTCTTGACCTTAATCAGATAGGACTGATGGATTACGTTCGCCGCCATCATCATGTTGTCATAAAGGAATTCCGCCGGTTTCTCGCTGTTTATCTTGATCCCTCCCACCCTGCCCGCGCAGAAGAAGACATAACAAGGTTTTTCCTTTTGAAAAAACCTTACGACTTTTTGAGTGTCACGCAGGTCCAGCTGACTGCTTGTCCGCACTACGATATTTGTGAAGCCGGATGATTGAAGATTACGGCATATTGCCGAACCGACCATGCCGGTATGGCCGGCAACATAGATTTTGGAGTTTTTATTTATAGCCATAAGATTCTTACCACGAAACACACGAACTACACGAAAACTATTATTTAACCACTAATCTGCACTTATCTTGCACTAACAATACCTTGCCGGGAGATTGCTTTTGCTTCAAAACCAATATCCCGGCAAATGTTCATATGTAAAATTCCCATTAGTGAAGGATTAGTGTCGATTAGTGGTGAACTCTTTGATTGCTTTCTCTTTCTTAGCTAGATCCAAATCATTGTTGACCATCATCTTGACCAACTGCTTGAAAGCGACTTTCGGCTTCCACTTGAGTTTTTTCCTTATTTTCGCGCTGTCACCGAGAAGAAGATCAACTTCGGCAGGTCTGAAGTATTTCGGATCGACTTCGACATATTTCCTCCAGTCGAGATCCAGCAGGCCGAAAGACTCATCGAGGAATTCCCTTATGGAATGTGTTTCTCCTGTGGCGACTACGTAATCATCCGGCTTGTCGGCCTGCAGCATCAGCCACATGGCCTCGACAAAGTCTCCTGCGTATCCCCAGTCGCGCCTGGCATCAAGGTTTCCAAGATATAATTTGCTCTGGAGTCCAAGCTTTATGCGAGTAGCCGCCCTGGTAATTTTCCTGGTTACAAAGGTTTCGCCTCGGCGCGGTGATTCATGGTTGAAAAGTATGCCGTTGCACGCGAAGATATCATAGCTTTCACGGTAATTCACCGTCATCCAATATGAAAAGACTTTCGCCGCACCATAAGGACTTCTCGGATAGAAAGGAGTTTTCTCCGTCTGCGGTGTTTCGGCCACCTTGCCGAACATCTCGCTGCTGCTCGCCTGATAGAATCTCGCCTTGCAGCCTGTCCTCCTGATTGCTTCAAGCACTCTCAGCGTCCCCATGCCGGTTATCTCTCCGGTGTATTCCGGGATGTCAAAGGACACCCTGACGTGGCTCTGTGCGCCCAGGTTGTAGATTTCATCAGGTTTGACGGAGTGAAGTATTTCAGCCAGGCTGCTGGAGTCGTTAAGATCCCCGTAAAGAAGCTTAAGATTGGGTTTTTCGTGCGGATCCTTGTAGATATGATCTATCCTCTCGGTGTTGAAGGAAGAAGATCTTCTGATGACTCCGTGAACCTCATATCCTTTTGAAAGCAGGAGTTCGGCAAGGTAGGAACCATCCTGGCCGGTAATTCCTGTTATGAGCGCTTTTTTCATATTTTCCTTTTAAATTCTTGTTACTGAACCCGTCAGTGCAGGTTAGTGGTTAAAACTGAGCTTTAGTTTCCCATTTTTTCTGTAACCAACCTTGCGAATTCCACGAAATCATTTATTCCATCCTTAGCAATCTTATGTACAATATTCCAATTCATCTTCTGATAGGCATGGACGGCAATGTTCCTAAAAGCCACAGCCTTCTGCATTTTTACTGATAATTCCGGAGGGATAATCCTGTTTTTCTCAAGGATCACAAAAGCTTCAGCCATAGTTTCCGGAGCAGGAGATTCGAGCTCAGCTATAATATGGGCCGCCATATCCACCGAAGTCTGTACTGCCCTTTCAAGATTGACGGTAATGATATCCTGAAGATCAATATCAGATTCAAGCTGACCTGCAGTCTCCGGTGTTTTCTCCCTGATCCTGTTTATGCACCTGCGCAGACTCTCTATCTTATTGAATATAACCATCTTATCCATTAGTAAATGCCTCGCGCCTTTTTGAAAGTATCATATTGTAATTAGGCATCATATCGGCCTCGTTGAAAACCATCCTGTCAATGATATCCGCATACATATTCTTATCCTTGATAAAAACTGGTTTACCCTTTGAAATGATCTGCCTGAGTATTTCCCCGTGTACTGAATGAAGGTCAACAATATCTGTTTCGCGGGCTGCTGATTTTGAAATTATTGAGGCCAATTCCAGCAACCTGTCCTGGTCTATCAGCCCATCGGATGCAACTGCTACATCTATGTCGCTGGAGGCAGTCGCCCTTCCGTTTGCAGAAGATCCATAAAGGAAACAAATTTTTATGTCGTCTTCCTGATCCAATATAGAAAAAAGCGTCATTCTCATGTCTCCAGTCTCCGGGATCTCATTCCTTCTTACTCCCTGTTCATCATAGTATTCTCCAGAAAACACCCAGAACATCTTTTCATTCCTTTCCATACCGGCTGGAAGATAATCAGCCCTCATCGGCATAGTCTTGTCAAAAAGACACACGATAATGGCTTCTGACGAAGATGAGGGCATAGATTCATAAGGTTTGACCTTGAGTCCAAGGAATTCTTTTTTCCCCTCTCCATATACTTCGTTTAGATCAAGACCCCATTCCTTTATTCCCAGATACGCTATTTCCGCAAGTTCGCCATCCCCAAGAAAAGCAACATTCTTCTTGCCGGATTCGGCTATCTGACGGCAGACCCTGGAGCTCTGCCTGCGGGCTTCATGGTAAAACTGCATCGAGAAATCTATGAATTCATAGGTGATCCGCGCCTTTTCTGCTATGCCGCTGGGCGTCAGGAAGTAATCCCAGCGCCTCGAATGGTGCTTCTTAACATGTAGCAGCCCCTTGTCGACCATTTTTGAAAGCAGGACATGTGCAAGCTTTACGCTGCAGCCGAGTTTTGATGCGGCGAGGCGGTTGTTCAGCCTGGGACTTGTCTCGACCTGCTTGAGGATCTCAAGTTCCAGGAGTTCTTTTTTTTCGATTGAAGCCATTTTGTAAATAGTCAGTAGATAAAAATTTTGACCACGAAACACACGAATTACACGAAAATATTATTCAACCACTAATCTTCACTTATCGGACACTAACAATAACTTACTGGGAGATTGCTTTTGCTTTAAAAATCAATATCCCAGCAAATGTTTATATTTTAAATTCCCATTAGTGAAAGTGAGGGATTAGTGTCGATTAGTGGTGAAGTCTTATATTGCGTTAAATCCGTGCTTCGCCCCGTCACTTATGCATTCCTTAAGTAACGTTACTTTGAGTAACGATACCGCATAAGCTATTGATTGTCAAGTATTATTTCTCTTTTTATGATATAAAATTTCCGTCCGGAAATTTTATTTGTGGTAGTCTTTTCCGACCATGTATTTCTCAAGGAAGCAATAAAGGATTATGAAGAAGTATCTGGAGCCCATTTCCTTGAGTTTGAGCTTGGAAACACCTGCTTTCCTGTTCTCCCAGCTGATGGGTATGACCTCAAACTTGTATCCGCGTATGAAAGATTTCAGAGGAAGCTCGACTGTAAGGTTGAAATGGGGAGAAAGGAATGGCCTGCATCCCTCAATTACCTCACGGCGGTAGCACTTGAAAGCGTTTGTAGTGTCATTGAGCCCATGCCTGAACATGATCCTTATAAGCCAATTGACAAAACGGTTAAGGAGATACTTATGCCTGGGGTAATCAACTATCCTAGACCCTTTTATGAACCTCGATCCGAAAACACATTCCGCGCCGCCTTCGATCTTCCTGAAATATTTACACAGGTCATCCGGACTGTCACTGGCATCAGCCATGTATATCGCCACGGCATCTCCCTTGAATTCATCCAGTCCTGCCCTCACTGCCATTCCAAAACCGGCCTTCTCCTTGTTCCTGACCCATCTGATACGGCTGTCATTCCTGGAAAACTCCTCAAGGATCCCCTCAGTCCTGTCCGAACAGTGGTCGGCTACAACGACCAGTTCAAAATCAAAGGATTCCTCCTTGAGCTTCCCAACAAGCTTTTCGAGAGTGTCCTTTATGACACCCTCTTCATTGTGGGCGGGTATGACTACGGAGAATTTCATAAGTCATCCATGGTAATTACATTCAACTCTTTTACCCTTTTCCATGAACTGTCATTTGTGAGAACAAAATCGGCGCCGCAGCATTCAGCAATTCCAAGCTGAATAGCATCAGGTGTTTTCAACCCATAATTAACCCTGTATTTCACGGCAGCTTCAGAGGCGGTTATATTCAACGGATACATGCTTATTGCTTCTGAATTGGTAAGATATTCCCTGTATTTGGCGGCCAGCTGCGTATTTCCAAGCCTTACAGGATATGAAATGAGTTCTATATAAGTGATCATCGATGTTACAATCTGAACATCATTTGCATATATACTGTCAAAAAGCTTCCCCAGCCTTATTACATATTTATCATTCTCCTCAAAAAAATAAATGACTGGCGAAGTGTCAATGAACATCACCTGTCCTCGTGAAAAATTCAGTTCCATTCGCTTCGTTCCTTCCTTACATATTCATCGGCATCGATCTTCTTCCAGATCTCCCTGCCTAGGCCTTTGGCTTTACGGAAGTCAAGCTTACCTTTCTTCAAATTCACGTCCTCTTTTCTGGAACAGCTCATAAGTCTGGCAATTTTCTTGCCTGCACGTTCTATAATTATCTCTTCATTATTCAAGAACACCCTGTTTAAAAGCATCCCAAAATTTCTTCTGGCTTCAAGGGCTGATACTGTTTTTGACATAATTCCCTCTTGTGATTAACTGATATGACTATATCAATTAGTATATATCCAATATTTCAAAATTCAAGATTTATATCTTCTTGTTATTTAAAGAGTTGGCATGCTTCAGGGTTATCATTCAGCCATTCATGGATATCATAAATTATCTTTTCGACCGATTTTTCAGCTTTCCAGCTACAGAAAGAGTTGATCTTGTCCGTATCGCTGATATAGACTGGGATGTCGGCATATCTTGTCTGGGGATCAGAGCCTATCTGGACATCGTTGCCGGTTATCCTTCTGCAGATCTCGGTAAGTTCAATCAATGATACGCTTATGTTCCTGCCACCGCCGGCATTCCAGACGCCCTTTGCGAATTTCGCAGGATCTTCGAGCTGCAGCAGGACTAATCTTACAAGGTCGTCAATGTGCATCATATCTCGGACCTGTTTTCCTGTTCCTCCGAATCCGATATACTTCAGAGGTTTTTGAAACATATGGGAGGCCAGCCAGAACACGGCAATGCCCTGGTCGACTTTTCCGAACTGCCATGGTCCGGCTATTACTCCGCAGCGGTCTATGACTATGGGAATGGAGAAAGCCTGTCGATATTCCTCGAGCATGATCTCCGCCGAATATTTCGTGGCTCCATAAATAGATCTCGCTCCGGCCATGGGGAATTCCTCGGATACGCCTTTCGAACTAAGTCCGGCAACTTCCTGATTGTCTGAGAGTTCCAGCCTATCTGCCTTCTCAATCAATCTGCAGTTTGTAAGTGGATCTATGGGATATACGCGACTCGTGGAGAGGAAGATCATACCGGCATTGTTCCTCCGGCAGTATTCGGCGCAGTTGATCGCCCCATAGAGATTCGTCTGGACAAGATAATCGGTGTCTCCGTCTTTTCCGGCAAGAACTGAAGGCTCGGCTGAACATTCAATTAGAAAATCTATTTTCCCGGCTTGAAGCAGATCCTGCGGATTCCGCACATCTCCGCGTATGAACTTGATATCATTCTTCTCTAACCTGGGAAGATTGAGTGAAGAGCCCTTCCGGTAAAGGTTGTCAAGGGCGACAACTTCAATTCCGGACACATGTGTCTTGAGCGCGACAGCAATGTTCGAGCCTACAAAACCGGCTCCGCCTGTAATCAATACTCTTTTCAAATGCATGAGAATGGCACTCCTATGAGATTTTCCGCATAAAGCCTGGGTTTTTCATCGTTGTTGATGACTATTCCATATTGGCAGCCCCTCTCTGAAATAAAATCCTTTATAGGGCGGAGTTCCCTGGGGTCCACATTCTGTCCATATTTTATTTCGATGGGTACGATTCCGAATCTTCCTTCAATTACAAGGTCGACTTCGCCTCCGGCAGAGGTCCTGTAATAATAGCATCCACATTCGTCGCCTATGGCATTGAAGCCCCTTATGATTTCTTCCGCCACCATTCCTTCCCAGAGGTGACCGGCCTTTGGATGTGACAGGAGATGCTTGGAATCCCTGATATGGAGAAGATGGTTCAGCAATCCAGAATCCCTGATATATCCTTTTGGATGTTTTACAATTCTCTTGATGGCATTTTTTTCATAGGAAGGAATCTTCCTCCACAAAAACGATCCGTGTGCGATTTCAAAATAATCTATCACCGTGGGAACGGAAATCCCCAAGGCCCGCGCAACTTCGGAATAATTTATGATGGTTCCTGAAAGATCGCTGAGAATTCCAAGGAATTTCTGATATTTTTCCTTGTTTAGATTAGGAAAAAGCCTCAGGATGTCCCTGTTAAGATAGGATTGAATGTAATTTTCCATCCAGACATTTTGAAACCTTGAGCTGCTCTTAATCCAAGGTTCAGGATATCCGCCTCTAAACCAATAATCATGGACATGTCCCAGGCTGGAAACGACCGGGATATTTCCCAGCAGGTCAACAACGTCTTTACCTTCGCTGATTATCTTAAAGAAACTGGATTGTGGAAGGTTCAACGCTTCAGTGGAAAGAAAAGGCGATATCTCAATGAAACCGACACGTCCGGCAAGAGATTCAGATATGGATTTTACCAGGTCGGGAGAACTTGATCCTGTAATTACAAACCTTCCTTTTTTTTCCCTGTTGCTGTCAATTGCAACACGGAGCGCGGGAAACAAGTCGGGAAGGAACTGGGCTTCATCAATTGCGATATGCGATGGATTTATCCTCAAAAAGAGATCCGGATCCTGGGAGATTACCGTATAATCACTCCGCTTTTCAACGTCAAATATCTTCCAATCTGCCGGAAGACCCTTTAAAAGCGTAGTTTTACCGCTCTGCCTTGGTCCTAGAATTACAACGCATGGAAAGTATCCAAGATATTCTTGCAGCAGTTGTGTATAATGTCTCTTCATACCTTGTAATATTAAACCATGGGTTTAAATTTGCAAGGTAATTAAGAATAATTATTTACAGCTCCAGACGCTTATTCTTCTTATAGGGCAGCCTCTGCATTTCAAGGATTTTTCCCAGCGAATCGTATTCCGGATCCTTATGCATGAGGACAAGTTTGTTCGTTATTCCGGTCGCTGCAATGAAAGCATCGGCAAATGAGAGAGGATATTCCTTCTTCAGCTTTCCTGCAAGCAGACATAATTCCTCATCTGGATAGACAATCTTCATGTTCCACGTCCGCATCAGCTTCATAAGGTTGTCGGCATCAGCTTCAGTCCGCTGGCGCCATATGATATATTTCAGTTCCGTAATGCTGGCAAAACTGAGAAAGACAGATTCATGTCCGGTTTTGGCCGACATAAGGGTTTTTTCAACCAAGCCTGCTCCATCTTCATCCAGCACAAGACAGAGTATCGCAGATGTATCCAGTAGAACTTTCCTGTTCATTTCCGGCTTCTTTCCTTCTTTCTTTCCTCAAGCAGGATGTCGTTCAGTTGAGCACCTCCTGCAAACATCCCTCTTGCAGCTTTTATGGTGTCGTCAGGAAGAGGAAATACCTTTATGGAATTTTCTTCCATGACCCAGTCAATCCGGGAATTTTTTTTAATCTTGAAGAAATGACGTATCCTTGCCGGAACGACTGTTTGTCCGCGACTTGTAACTGTTGTTATCATAATGCAGTTCCTGATATGAATTGTATTTAAAATATTATCTTACATATATTAATTATATAAGATTTATTTTATTTTGCAAGATAAAACTCTATTCAATCTGCGATATGCTGTTCACCGGGGAATAAAAACCATCATCAATCATTTTTCTCAGCCAGTCATCCGCTTGTCCGAGTGAAATCTCCCCGCTGGATACCGCCGCCTTCAGGATTCCAACCGTGCCTGTAATTTTAATTTTCATTTCCCTGGCTGCGGCCCTTGCCGCCCTGTCATCGCTTATAAACACCATTTTCCTATGAAAGGCGGCAGAGATGCAGGATGACTCCCCTCTGCCAAGAGACTTGAGATTAATCTTATAAAGCCCATGCTCCTTCCTATGCAGATAGAGAAGCTTTACTTTTCCACAATCCACCAGTTCTTCAATCAGGAGAGTTCTATTGTCTTTCTGCATTTAAACGTGAGAACTCCCAGATAAACAAGTATGAAGGCGCCTGACAGGCCCATTATAACCTGTCCGACCAGGATCAAATCGGTGAGTTTGCAGATCAAACCGCCCATCACCATAAAAACAATCAGCCCGAAGCTTTTGCGCGCAGCATGGTCCTTTCCGGCTTTCAGAACAATGGAATGCATCTTTGCACCAATCGAAAAACCAACTATGCCGCCGGCTGTCAGCAATGCCCCGACTATGAGCATTTGACTTCTTGTATCCGCTGAACTGGTAAGCAGATATGGAATACTTCCGGCAACCGCGGTCACAAGCACTGCGAGCCTCGCGATCTGACCAATCTGCTTCTCAGGCACTTTCAGAACGCTTGTCATCAGGGGACGCGTCATCGATCCTCCCCCGATGCCAAGGAAGCCTGAAACCAGGCCGGTGACAAAACCTCCAATAAATGTCTGCTTCATTTTATTGTTTAACGGCTTGTCGCTTTTCCCTCTCTCGCTCGGATGTGTATTTTGCTGCTTATGAAGATCGTAGAGTATCCATACGAGGAGGAGAAGATACATGGACTGGTGGATTTTCCTGCTTTCAAAAAGTTTTTCCATCAGAGTTCCCAGAGGATCCCCAAGCACTCCGCCGAATGTGCATGCAATGCAGAGAGGAAGGGCCACCACCAGTCCCCATCCGCCTTTTTTCCATCCTATATCAGGCAGCTGCCTCATAACAGTGGGAAAAGTCGTAGGGATCATCTGTAGCAGACATGCTCCTATCGCAACTTTCACATCTATGTTTACGAGAAACAGGCAGGGCAGTATCAGCCAGCCCCCTCCAAGCCCCCAGAATCCGCCGGAGACGGAGGCGACAAAGCCGATCAGGACAATCAATGCTGAAAATAGAGGATCCATTAAGCTAGCATACCTTGGATGATTGGATTGATGGATGATTGCGCATGAAGGACATAAGCATGATGCGTGAAGATGAAAAATTTGCATGACTGCTTTTTCAATTTTATAGCACTCCAGGTCATTGTCCTCATCTTTCTGTATTCATACCCAATAATCCAGTCATCCAGCAATCCAATCATCCTTTTTTTACCACAGCGAGAGGCATCTCGTGCTGAGCTGCCTGTATGTCTGAACATCCCTGAACTCGATTCCTTCGGGATCATCAAGTTCATATTCGGGTATGGTCTTGATTTTTCCATCAACATATTTCTTCAATGTTTCACGCATGCATCTGGCTCTGAGGATCATTCCTCCAAACCTCTGGTCGATCACTTCAAGTCCGAACGGCTTCCTCTCCCTGAGCCAGAGTTTCCTGTACAGCTTGTGGAACTTCTCTATTTTCTTCTCAAGCCGCAGAAGCTCCTTCATCTGGGTTTTCAACCTGAGCTTCTTTTTCGATTCATATGCGTTCCTTGAATCCATGCAGATCCTGAACTTAAGAGCTATTATCGACGAATAAAGGGCGGCAAGCCTGAAAAGATCCGAGTGCTTGCCGGCGCCAGCTTCAGCTTTCCTATAAAATTTCGATGTCTTCCAGAAAATATCTGAAATTTTATCATTGGAAAACATCCTGTTGATCACGCCGTAGAGAGGATCATCATAGAAGAGCATCTTCGACGTCGGCTTGAAATATCCATCCTTAAGTCCGGGAACCTTGTCCATGACATCAAATTGGCTGAATTTTGCGAACTTCGCAACTGAAACCGAACATATCTTCGAGGCCCTCAGCTTCCAGAATTCATCGCTTGGTGAAGGATTCAGGCACAATGACAAGTAATATGCCAGTGAATGGTAATCCCCTTCGAAAAGATTTTCATGCCCGTCGTCACCCCACATTGTCATCAGCACCCTCTTGATTCCGAGTTCATGTACCGCATCCATGCAGGGCTTGACCGTCTTCTCGACCATCTCATGATTTATCCAGAAACGGCCCCAGTTCTGCAGCCCCGGAGAGACAATCGGATCATAGTCAAGTTTCTTGTATTTATTCATCTCGTCAAGATATTTCTGCTTGTCGCTGTGATAATAGTTCCAGTAGTTCATTATCACATATTTTGGAATTATGCCGGTTTCCCTTTCATCCATCGCCTTCTCGCCGGACATACCAATTACAAAGTCACCCCATATGACAGGTTTAAGCCCTTTGTTCCTGCAGATCTCGGCGACCCGCGCCACGTGTTTCGCATAGATTTCCAGAGGTTTTATCGGAGCATCCTCCTTGAAGGCGTTTCCTCTGCCAATGCCCCAGCATTCATCCATCCCGAGATGTATCAAGTCGCTCTTGTAGGGTCCTATCGCCTCGGAAATGATCTTGTCGACAAACTCATATGTCTTTTCATCGCATGCATTCAGGACGCGGTCCGTATCGCGGTGTTTGCAATATTTCCCATATTTGAGGACCTGCTCGAGATGTCCGAGGGTCTGTATGCACGGGAACATCGTGATTCCAACTCCCTCGCAGAAATCAACGATCTCCTTAAGTTCTACCTTCGTATACTTCCCTCTGCCGTAGCCAATCAGAGGTTCGCCTATAACCTCGTATGTGTCTTCAGTATAAAGGCAGAAATGATTGAGGCCCATCAAGGCAAGCCTCGAAAGTGATTCCTTCAGATATTCAACTTTCGGCACGGCATTCCTGGAACAGTCGAGCATTAAACCCCTGAACGATACTGGAGCAATTACTTTTTCATCTTCTTTGACATCTCCACATATCAAAGATCCAAGTGCAAGTATGAGATCAGATACGGATGAATGTACTATTTTGATTTTTCCATCATTAGCCTTATTTACAATATAACCCTCGGACAGGCCTTTTACCGCAGTAATCGGAATGCCGCCCCTGGCACAGAAGAATTCGGGCAGGACGGTTGAAAGCTGTTTACCCTGGGAAAGGCCTGAAACATTGTATAACATAAATTTCCCATCCTAATTATTTTTTTGAAAGCTTGCAGGCCGGAGGTTTACCCGCCGCAGGCGCGCCATAGGCGACCAGGGCTTGCGCTACCTCAGTTTCTCCTGAACATGCCGCCTGTCCATTCATTTTCTGATGATTTGTGTATTTCCTTGAATCCAATACTCTTGAATGCCTTGCGGACTTTGGAATAATCAGTTGAGAGTATTCCGGCAAGCACAAGGTATCCATCGGGCCTCAGCAGGGAGTCCAGCTTTTCACAGTTAACGATCAGAATATCGGAGATTATATTCGCGACCACGATATCGAACTTTTCCGGCGCTTTGAACATAGAGAGTTCAGCATCGGCAACCGATGCCTTGCTTCTGGAAATTTTATTAATGTCAAAATTCTCCTTGGCTATCACCACGGATTCGGGATCAAAGTCAAAAGCAGTGATTTTACTAAATCCAAGTCTTACAGCTCCAATACTGAGTATCCCAGATCCGCAGCCGGCATCAAGAACCGTCATTTTGGATACATCGGTTTCTTTCGCGATACGATCAAGCATTTTCAGGCAGAACCTGGTAGTCGCATGTTTTCCCGTGCCAAAACTCATGCCCGGATCGATCTCTATGATAACTTCGCCTTTTTTTGCCGTGTATTTCAGCCAGGAAGGCTTTATGACGACCCGTCTTGTCACATGCTGGACCTTGAAATGTTTTTTCCAGGCCTCGGCCCAGTCTTCCTTCTTGAGAACCTCGAGCTTGGGCTTTGATATCCTTATGTTCTTTTTCCTGAGATCTTTGCCGATAATATTTATTTTCAGGGCTGTTTCGACGGCTGATTTAGGATCGTCGGCATAAAAAATATGTTCGATGCTTTTTCTTTCCACGTCAAGCCAGGTGCTGAACTTCAGTTCGGATTCAATGAACGCCTTCTCAGCACAATCCATATCTCCGGAAATAAAAGATATCTTGAGACAGTATAATTTTTCCTTCAAATTATAAATTCCTTGCGTTGAACTTTTGGACATGGTAGTTGAAATTAAACAAACTGTAATCTACACATTTGCGCAGTACTTTCAATGCAAGGAATTTATCAAGGAACTTAATTGGAAACCGATAATCAAAAATCAAAAACATCCAGATCTCCCTGGTTCTGGGTGCCAAGCCTCTACTACGCCGAAGGAATCCCCTATGTGGTCGCGATGACCGTCTCGGTGATAATGTACAAGCGGCTTGGCATTTCAAACACGGACATTGCGCTCTACACCAGCTGGCTCTATCTGCCATGGGTGATCAAACCGCTCTGGAGCCCGGTTGTCGAGATCTTCGGCACGAAACGGCGGTGGATCTATCTCATGCAGCTTGTCACAGGTGCGGCTTTCGCATGCGTCGCCCTGACTATTCCCGCCCCCGACTTTTTCAGATACTCCCTGGCCCTGCTCTGGCTGGTCGCATTCAATTCCGCAACCCATGACATCGCAGCCGACGGTTTCTACATTCTCGGACTCGACACACACCAGCAGGCCTGGTTTGTAGGCATCCGCAGCACTTTCTACCGTCTTTCAATGCTTACCGGACAGGGTCTCCTGGTCATGCTCGCCGGCTTTATCGAAAGCAATACCGGCCTTGATTCACATAAGCTCAATGTCTCAGCGATCCCGTATCCACAGGCTGAAACAATCCAAAATATCGTGCCAGGACTCGAAAAAATGTACTGCGGAAGTGAAAGCTCAGGCCCCCTGAAAATCTGCTTTTCCACAGACAAAACTTTGCAAATACCGATAAAACCATGCACAAAGGAGGAAATTGCCGTCATCCTTGAAAAGGCAAGGGACAGGAATGGAACCAGGGAAAGGAAGAATGAAGCTCACAAGAAGGATGGACCTAGCTACTGGGACTCAAAAATAAAACGGCCTATGGAAGAATTCATTTCCAAGCACTTTGGAAAAGGGAAAGCTGAAGCTAAAAAGGAAACCGGCAATTATGGCGTAGTTCTCATCGGACTTAATGGAAAACCGAAAGAAGGCGAAAATATTGTCGTGAATTTCGGACAGAAGACCGGCGATAAGAGCATAAAGGTCATTGAAGGCACCAGGAAGGAGTTCACATCGGAGAACTGGGACAAGCCATTAATGTCCGTAATACAGCTTGACTCCCAGCTTAAAACAGCAGCCAGCGCCGAATTCGTGGCCGTATCCGGCAATATCAGGCTTTCCTGGAGCATTGTGTTCATAATCATAGCAATCGCCTTCGGATTGTTCAGCGCCTATCATTTCTTCATTCTTCCGTTTCCTGAAACCGACAAACCTAGCGGACATGATCTGCACGGCAGGCTGGTCTCGGAGCTATTCAAACCTTTTGTAAGTTTTTTCCAGAAGAATGGTGTCATTTCCGCCCTTTTCTTCCTCCTTTTTTACCGTCTTGGCGAATCTCAGCTTTTGAAGCTGGCCTCACCTTTCATGCTCGATTCGCGGGAAATGGAGGGATTGAACATCACCACAGGACAAGTCGGCCTCGCCTATGGGACGGTTGGAATACTGATGCTTACAATAGGTGGCATAGCAGGAGGAATCCTGGCTGCCAGGCACGGACTTAAAAAATGGATCTGGTGGATGGCCCTTTCCATCAACGTTCCTAATCTTTTATATGTCTATATGAGCGTATGCCTGCCGGATAATTTCGCAGTGATAACGGCCTGCGTGGCGCTTGAACAGCTTGGATACGGGTTCGGATTTGCGGCATACATGCTGTTCATGGTCTATTTCGTGGAAGACAGCGAATATAAGACGGCGCATTATGCGATAATGACAGGATTCATGGCGCTCGGGATGATGATACCGGGAATGTGGAGCGGCTGGCTGCAGAGCCTGATCGGCTATCCGAACTTCTTCATCTGGGTATGCCTCTGCATAATCCCATGCCTCATAGCGGTAAGCCTTGTCAAAATCGATCCTGAGTTCGGAAAGAAGAAATAAATTTTTCACAAAGTGGAAAATTTATAACATCTCAATATCAGAAAACCTTTTGAAATGCTTCCAATGTCCAGACAATCTCAGCAAGTACAAGTTCCGATGTCACCAGCTTGAATCGTCCTTCAATCGAATCCCTGAATACCCTTTCGGCCTCGACGGCAAATTCCGGCGGTTCTCCCAGTATGAATCGCAAAAAGACGTTGGCATCAATATATATTTCCTTCATTTTGAAAACCCTGAAACTGACAAGGTCATGAGGGGAAATACCAAGGAACTTTCTTATCTGGATTGGAATAGTCGTCTGTCCCTTGACTGTAATTCTGCTTATATTCAAGGAAAATATTATTTCCTATGAATCGCCTTGACCTGCAACACACCTTTTGCGAACTTCGCATCGAGGAGGGTGCCTTCAGGAACATCCGGGGAAGATACGACGACGCCATCTGAGCTGCTGGTAATTATCACATATCCTCTTTCGAGGACGGCTTCAGGATTTAGATTCTTCAGCCTGCTCTTCAATTCCAATGACTTTGATTTCATCCTCTCGGTGAAAAACTTCAAGGAGTTCTCCATCCTCCTGGAGATTTCATCCACTTTCTGCTGGCGTTCGCGGACCATGTACAGAGGCTCCTTGAAAACATGGTTCTGCGAGGCTTTCTGGAAACGGTTCTTCAGTCTTTCCAGATAAATATCAAATGAACCCTTAAGCCGGCGTCGGAAGTCTGCTATCGTTCCGAGAAACTCCTCCTGTTTTCCGACAACCAGTTCAGCGGCGGCGGACGGCGTCGGAACACGCATGTCGGAGACAAAATCACAGATCGTGAAATCAATTTCGTGCCCGACCGCGCTTATAACGGGAATTTCGCTTGCGGCGATCTGCCTGGCCAGGACTTCCTCGTTGAAAGGCCACAGGTCCTCAAGACTTCCTCCACCGCGGGTGATGATTATGACATCTACCATGCACTTCTCATTGAAATATCTGATTCCGGCGGCAAGCTCCTTCTCGGCGCCTTTACCTTGGACTGGGGATGGATAGATCTTTATATTCAAGTTTGGGAAACGCCGGTTGATGATCTGGAGGATGTCGCGTATGGCGGCGCCGTCTGGAGAAGTCACTATCCCTATTTTTCCTGGAAGAAGAGGAATCTGTTTTTTCCTGGATTCATCGAAAAATCCTTCAGCCGCCAGCTTGTTCTTCATCTCCTCGAAGCGCTTGTGCAGATCTCCAACGCCCTTGGTCCGAATTGATTTTACAAGCAGCTGGTATTCGCCGCGCACTTCGTAAACTGACAGCCTGCCAAAAACCTCAACTTTTGATCCCACATTCAAATCAAGCTTCCTGGCTATTTCAGCTCCACCGAAATATGCCGCTTTTATCTGGGATTTCTGGTCTTTCAATGTCAGATAGACGTGTCCGGATCTCTGTACGCTCAGGTTTCCGATCTCCCCTTCCACCCACATAGGCACAAAGCAGCCTTCAATCACCTCCCGCACCGAGGCGTTGATTTCGGAGACCGACCAGATTTTCTCTTCCTGCATCAGAAAAATCTTTCTAAATGTAAGATTTTTATTATATTGACGGCTGTGATCAGCACGGTATTCACCGTAAGAAAAGTAATCGCATATCCCGCCATGAAAATGAACCTGCTCGATGCGAATATCGCAATTACCATGACAATGAAAAAGGCGTTTTTAACTTTCTGGTCCACCTTATGCATTCCGGGAAAAAAATAGGCAAGGACTTCATATCCATCGAGAATTGGTACCGGCAGAATATTCAGGCAGAAAAGAACCACGTTCATGACCGCCCCAAGCGTAAACAGCTGCCTTGCACCATCAACTACATTCTGGGACATGCTGTTGCTCATAAGCGTCACTATGACAATTCCCAGGCAGAAAACCAGAAAAAGCACGAGGTTTATAAATGGACCTGCGAAAGCTACCAAGGCTGGACTGTACCGGTGTTTCATTCGAGAGTGATCGACTGGAACCGAACCAAACGCCACTCCTATAATGAATACCAGGGCAAGGGAAAACATTCCCATCTGCTTGAGCGGATTCAGAGTGAGATGGCCCTGGTCAGCCGCAGTGCTGTCACCCTGCCACAGGGCCACACGGGCGTGCATGTATTCATGGAGGCAGATTGAGAATATCACGACTAAAATTATCATGAAATATTCATTCGGACTAGATCTGGCTAAATCAAGCATAAGTAAATTCCAATCAGATTTTCACTTCCCAGCACTGGTAGGCCGGAGTTTCATAAGGATGTGATTTTTTAAGCGCGTCTATTACAGGCTTAATATATTTTGAATCGCAGACAAGTTCGACCTTGTATTCAGGTATTTTTTCAATTTTCCCCTTCTTGCCGATGAACGGGCTGCTGCCCTCGCAGGGACGGAACTGTCCTTTGCCCTTGGTTTCCCAGCAGCAGCAGTCATAGTTCCCAATTTTACCTGCCCCGGCCGCGAAAACCGCGGACTTCACCTTCTCAAGATGGTTTTCCGGCACGTAGAATTCAATCTTATATGTTTTTTCCCGCATGTGAATTCCCTTCCTACCACCCCGTCCCTTCAGGACGGAATCATTTTCTTCTTTATCCTATGGCTGAAGCCATAGGCTATATCACCATACGCTTCCAGCGTATCAATTTCCTTTCTTCATCCCAAAGGGATGGAGTGTTATAGCCTGTGGCTTCAGCCACAGGAACTCCGCATCGCCGAATTTGCGTTTCTTCAACATCTTCCAATTCTTGTTTTCTAAAAGAACGCCGTTGACGGCTTCAGACCTGCTGTCTTCAGGCAGCTCCCATATCAGAACCGCATCCCCAGCCCATTCTGCGAATTTCGCATCCGATAGAAGGATTGAAAGCAAATCCGCCGTTTCATCATACGGAGGATCTGCGAATATCATGCCGACTGGCGGCAATCTTGCATATCCATGGACAACATCTGAACATACTACTTTCATTTCTGAGGTGACGCCCGCCTTTGCGACTTTCGCAATGTTCTCAGAAATGATCCTGCAGTTCCGCTGGTCCGACTCCAGGAAATAGACCTTTTCAGCTCCACGGCTGGCGGCTTCAAGCCCGAGAGCCCCGCTTCCGGCGAAGAAATCGGCTACGCATAGTCCAGACATGTTGCCAATGCTGTCAAAAAGTGATTTCCTGGATCTTCCAACGGTCGGCCTGACGGAAAAACCTTTCGCCACAGAAAGATGGATCCCTGAAGCTATTCCACCGATAATCTGCATAAAATAAATTTTCCTTCGTAGAATTTATTACAGCCCTAAGGGGCTTGACTACCAACAATAATGAATTCATTGTCGTTCGTAGTTAATGCCGTGAGGCATGTTCTTCTATTTCTTTATTTCTAGTTTCAGCTTCCCGGCTTTTTCCTTGTCTCCTAGGGAATTGCAGCAGTCTATCATCATCTTCAGCATACTGTTATAACCTGATGCTGATCCGAATGAATCTACATTCAGATCTGGTTTTATCTCCTCGAAAATCTTCAAAGATTCCTTTTTATTGCCAATATTGTATGACGCGAAGGCCTTGGTGTATTTCGCCTTGAGGATTATCTGATGATATCCCTTTTCAGTTTCCAGGCCTTTCCTGCGCAAGATAATGGTGTCGGCTGTTTTCACTGCTTCCTTGAAGTTGCCTTCCGACAGCTCGATATCTGCGAGTGCGCCAAGAGCCATGTAGCTTGGCGGATCATATGAACATGCCGTCCTGAGAACGGAATCATAGCTTTTCCAGGAATTTGAATATATCAAATTAATTATAATCAGGTAAATCACGTAATAAGCTGTGAATCCCAGCGCGCAGATCTTCCAAAACTTCAGATGATTCTCGAAAAATGGCAGCTTCATGCCAATGACATAACTTGCCACAGATCCGAAGATGATCCATAGGAAGACCGAAGGGATATAGCTGTATCTGTCTGCATAATCAATAGCGCCAAGAGGCAGGAATCCAGCGACTGGTCCTATGGAAACAATGAAGCAGAATGCCAGCGGGACAATATCATTTATAAAATATCTCCTGTCCCTCTTCAGAAACAATACGCCGATAAAGAGGATCAGCGCATAAATGGCGACAATCTTGAAAATGACTGCCGTATCGAGGACCAACCTCGGATAAATCGGTGAAAGATCCCGTGGAATGAAATTGGCCCCGACATACCATGCAATATTATGGATCAGGACGGTACACTGTCTGCCTATTGAAATACCACCTTTGTTGATGTCCTGCGAAAAAATGGTTATGGGAATGAATACCAGCAGGATAAGGAAGAAGGGCCAGAGCTTCCTGGACCATGATTTCATATCGAACTTCTTTTGACCGTAGAATTCGCATGCCAGCAGGACAAAAGGAAGGCTTACCGCCATGGATTTGGAAAACAGGGCCAAAATAAATAATATGAAAGAGATTATGGTAAAACGTTTATTTTTTTCTGTAAACCAGAAAAAAATACTCCAGAAATATAGTGCCGTGCACATGACATCCTTCCTTTCGGAAATCCATACGACCGATTCAACCCTCTGCGGATGGACTGAAAAAGCCAGGGAAAGACCAAATGCCAGCCACAGGCTTATCCTGAAATATTTCATGCAGCTGAAGACAGCAAGAACAGCGAGAATATGCCAGAAGACATTCTGAAGATGATATCCAAATCCATTCAGGCCCCAGACAGCATGGTCGAACATGTATGAGAACATTGTCAGAGGAAGATAGCATCCTTCACATGGATGGCTGAGCCAGTATATCAGGTTTGCGGCGCAGGGTGCCAGCTTCTCAACATTGCAGGTGACGTAAATATGGTCGTCCCACCCCTCAAGCAGGGGAAAAGGCATCGAATATGAATAAACTGCAGATGTGATGACGACAAGAAGAAAATGAGGGAAATATTTCCATTTGACTAGCTGGTTCATTCAGACTTATCCGAAAGACAGTTTTTCAGTTCTGACGGAAACCTCCGTGATCCTGTAATTCCAATTTTCGAAGAAAAGAACTCAAGCGAAGTCTTCATGCATCCCAGCCCGTAGACGACGCTGCGTGAGAAATTTATGCTTGAAGCCTCAGGGAAGTATTTCGTAGGACAGCTTATCTCGGCGACCTTGCAGCCTGTCCAGATTATCTGCGCAAGCATCTGGTTGTCAAAGACGAAATCATCGCTGTTTCCCTCGAGGGGGAGCTTCAGCAGGAGCTCTCTGGAAAACGCCCTGTATCCAGTATGGTATTCAGAAAGTTTCGCTCCCAGGAAGAAGTTCTCCACGAGTGTCAGAAGCCTGTTGCTTATGTATTTATAGACAGGCATTCCGCCTCTGAGCGAGTGTCCGCCAAGTATCCTGGAACCCAGCACGCAGTGGTAGAGTCCATTTCCTATCAGTGATGCCATAGCAGGTATCAGCTTCGGCGTATACTGGTAGTCCGGGTGGACCATGATGACGATATCGGCGCCCTCCTCCATGGCTAATCTGTAGCAGATCTTCTGGTTGCCTCCATATCCGAGGTTCTTCTCGTTCCGGAAAACCCGCATGCTCTTGAGCGTTGCCGCGACTTCCGTGGTCTTGTCCGAACTCGCATCATCGACAAGCACGATAAAGTCCACGCAACCCTGTGACATGACCTCGTCGTATGTGGGAATGAGCGTCTTCTCGGCGTTGTAAGCCGGCATCACGACAACTATTTTTTTGCCATTGATCATAGTTTATTTTCCAAAAAAATAAACTATATCCGAATTGCCTATTTTAAAGCGAAAATAACACAAGCCGACAAGAATGTCCGCTTTACTTTTTGAATCCCGGCTGTTCTACTGCGGCACCGATGAATGCAAGTATGTTTTCCAGAGGCACGTCACCTTCGACAGCGTGAGCAGGCGCGAAAATATATCCACCCCTGAGACCATTTTTCAGCAGCTTGTTGCTTTCAGACCTTACCTCTTCAACATTTCCCTTGGGAAGGGTCTGCTGGGTCGACAATCCTCCATGGAACGCCAGTCGGCCATGATATTTGTCCATGAGAGAGAACACATCCATGACCTCCGGCTGGAACGGGTTGAAACAGTTGAGTCCTATATCGATTAGTTCATCGAAAAGTTCGTCAACGTCGCCGCAGGAATGGATGAACACTTTCTTCCCTGCCGCCCTGACCTCCCCGTACATCCTTACAAGCTGCGGCTTTATGAACTGCCTCCAAAGCTCAGGTCCCATCTGGAGCCCGATCTGCTGTCCCCAGTCATCTCCGAAGTAGACTGCGTCTATGTCCAGCTTCACGGCTCTTCTTATGAGCTCGATGTTGAAGTCGGCTATGCGCCTCATGATCTCCTCGATGAACTCCGGATGATCGATGAAGTCCATCATCAGGTTTTCCGTCCCGCGCAGAGTCCAGGCGCGTTCATAAAGGGAGAACCCGATGCTGTAGACACGGTATCTGCCCTGGGCCTTCTCGCTCTTGAGGCTGTCATTGTTTGCCCAGAAGACAGGGTTGTTCGGATCCGGGAACGAATATCCTTTCAGGGTCGGCTCAGGAAGCATGCACCCTTTCACAATCCCGATGTCCTTGTCGACGCTCTTGTCCCAGACAACCCCGAATATATCCTTCACGCAGTCTTCGCCAACCTTAGTGAAAAAGCCATTGCCTCCTCCGATGCCGAACAGATGCGGATGAAGGAATTGATCCAGGTCTTTTGTCCCATAATGCTTATGAAGCATCTCCGCAGGTTCCTGCGTGAATCCAAAGCTCCACGGAGAATACGGCACAGGTTTCCCTTCAATGGCAAGCTTTACGACTTCCCTCTTGGATATCTTCATATTTTCCTCCTTTTATAAATATTTTTCATCTTTTCCTTCAAGATATGATGAAAAATATTTATTTGGAATGGAGATACCCGTAAGAAACATGGACATTAGTGCAAAATCGTGCAATATTATGTCCATGCTAGGAAAAATGGAAAATCTGAAGGTCCTGCTGAATGAGAATGTCCAGACAGCCCTGGATAATTTCTCCGGCTGTTTCGGCGCCAGAATTGCGTATTTCGCAACCGACATGGGAGAGCTTAGGGTCGGCCAGAAGAAACAGATGTGCAGATACTGCTCCTTGATCCGCTCAAAGCTCTACGGAAATGGCCGCTGCATGGAACTCGACCGCGAAAAACTGAAGGAGGCATCAGAAAGAAAGACTCTCATTTCCTACACTTGCCATGGAGGTCTAGTTGAAACCATATTTCCAGTATATATCGACAATGTCCTTGCAGGATTTGTGATGGCTGGGCAGTTCCGTACTGTCTCATCACCACCAAGAGGAATCATTGATGACTGGAAAAATAAGTATAGGAATGATTCCGAACTCCTGGATGCCTTTTCCGAAGTTCCCGAAATCTCGCCTTCAAAACTTCCGAGCATGCTAGGACTTTTCTCTATGCTGGTCCGGTCTATCGCCAAGGAGGGAATTGCTGCCGTACAAGGCGACACGGTAGTTGAAAAAATACTTCATAGGATACGATGCAACCTGGAAAATCCCCCGACCCTTTCAGAGGCCGCCCATCTTGTCGGACGCAGCAAGTCTTCGGTATCGCATATCTTCAAGGCAAAACTCGGAAAGTCGTTCAAATCATGCGTGATTGATCTGCGTCTTGACCGAGCCGAAGAAATCCTCAGGAACAATCCCGGTACGACAGTGAAGGAAGCCGCGTCAAAGGTTGGATTCGACGATGAGTTCTACTTCTCAAGGATATTCAAGAAATATAGGGGATTGCCACCGTCGAAGCTGATTAAATCATGAATTCATTTCTTCTCAAATTCTTCCTTGAAAAACATCCATTCAGTCTCATCTGTTTCCCATTCGCAGTAAAGTGCAATTCCAGAATAGTTTTTTGGCAGTTCCTTGAATTTGCTCAGTCCTGCATTGATCCCTCTTATTGAATTCTCCAGATTTTCAACAGAATTAAAATGATATCCTACCCCTGAGTCATCATAAGAAGGAACTCCAAGAAGCACTTGAGTATTTCCACACCAAGGAATTATTTCTCTAGTCCAATCGCTCATCAGTTTTTGATAAATTTTCGGCAAACGGATTGAGGTGTCATACATCATGACGGCAAGCTGGTCAACCTCATTTGCAATTTCAAAATAATAATTCTTTCCCCAGTGCACATCAGGATATGGGTGCCATCTAGTTGGAGGTGGATATGCTGCAACAGAAACTATTTTCCCTGCTGGAATTGAAGACTTTATCTCTTTGAGAAGAAGAATATATCCCTTGTTGTTATCAGGCATAGGCTCAATATTTACATGTATTCCAGCAAGCCTTGGATGCGCCTGTAGGAGTTCTACAATTGAAGAGACGAATCTTTTACGCCATTTTTCAGAATCCGGATAACAGCATCCCTCGTATACACCTCCAATCCATGGCAATACATCCACTCCCTCCATGGCATCAAGAAATTTTTCCGTTTGTTCATTATCTACTGGGGGTAAATCTCCTCTTGGAGAAGATGGACATAAATGCGGATAAGCATATGTAATTCCATGATTTTTTAGAAGTCCTGCGAGTTCCTCTATTTTTTTAGCATCTCTGAATTTAGATTTATCTCTTCTGTTTACTGAAAACCACTTGTCATCTCCTAGCCAACCATGTTGAAGCCAAATTCCATTTGACCGAAGATCATATCTGCCATCATAAACCCTTTTACCTGGGCTCCATACAAGATAGCAAAAGAAAAGGAATAATAGAACGGCCAGCAGAAGGAGTAAAGTCCTTAGTGGAGGCCTTTTAAGATAATACCATGTTCTGCTTTCTCTAATACCCATTTGCTTTTGCCTATTTCTAAAAATAGTCTTTTCTACTCTGGCTTCACTTCTTATTCCCCCACTTCCAGTTCCATGGAATGGCAAAAGTATCTTCTGAGACCTTATATGCGTGATCTGTACAGCATATGATTGCGCCCACCGCGATGTTCGCATTTGGATATGTATCTCTAAGCGCCGAAATCCCCCTTATGTCATTACGGGCAGGCTGTGTCGTCATCTTTATTTCCATGGGGTAAAGGACGCCATCCCTCTCCAGTATGAGGTCCACCTCTCCTCCTCCGTGAGACCGCCAGTGATACATGTTTGGAGGAAATGACATCAGGGAACACTGCTTTTTCATTTCATTCACCACCCAAGTCTCAAAAAGGGCCCCGGCAAGAGGACTGCCGGCGATGGCGGAAGGGGAACTGATGGCCTGGGCTGAACATGCCAGACCGGTATCACCAAGATATCCCTTTGGCTTTCCGCTTATCCTTTTGATGGAATTGCCGTGGTAGGGAGGAACTTCCATCCACTGGTATGTTCCTCTCATGATGTCGAGCCAGGCATGCGCAGTCCTCTGCGTCAGACCAATATCCCTTCCAAGCTGGGAGTAATTCACCTCCTGCGCCGTCAATGCCGCCGAAATGCTGAAAAACCTTCCGAACTGCTGATAGTCATGTATGTTGGAAAGAAGGCGTATGTCTCTTTCAATATATGTCTGCTGATATGACTGGTGGTAATATCGGAGGCTTTCAAGCTTCATCTCCCTTGCATCTGGCAATGCCCCACGGAAGAGCTGCTCGTAAATGCCGATCCCACTTCCAAAGATGCTTGAGCCTTCCTGTTCAACCATTTCCTTCTGATTAAGCATCCATCTTTCTATCCATGGTTCCATTGTCCATGTGCAACCTGATACTTCCGCCGCATTAAAACCGGACAGTTCTAGAAGTATTGCACGTCCTGCCAGACTTTCGGAAATATTTTTAAGAACCTGCCATTGCTGACTGCCTGTCAGGATAAATCTGCCTGGATGCTTGTCTTTATCAACCCTTCTCTTGATCGCCGCAACAAGCTCAGGAGCATATTGTATCTCATCAAGAATCAATGGCTCCTTATGGTTGTCCAGAAAAAGATCCGGATCCCTTCTCGCATTTTCGATGTCAATCGTCGGATCAAAGACAACATAATCTCCCTTGTCAGCAAACAAATGCTTTAAAAGGGTCGTCTTACCGACTTGCCTTGCCCCTGTAATAATAATCACAGGAAATTCTTTGAATAATCCTAATATCCGGTCAGATATTTGGCGATATATGTATCTCATACGAAAACCTCATTATGCTTGATAATTGATACTTCCAGTATCAGTTTTCAAGTATATTTAGCTATTTATAGTAATAAATAATGAGATTTAAACTAATAATTGCATATTTTGACATTCTCAATTTCATCCCAGCAGCGTAGACAGCACGGAGAAATCCTTGTCTCCCAGTCCCTTGGACATTCCATCATCATAGATCTTCTTAAGTTCCTTGAGCTGTGGGAGGCGAAGGTCTCCGGCGTCTTCCAGTGCCAGGCGCAGGTCCTTGTCCATGTGTTTGAGGGAGAACTGGGGCGAAAACTCATTATTTTTCAATTTTTCCTCCTTGAGATCGCTGAGTCCGGAACGGGAGGCGTTGAGGTGCAGGGCTTCGAAATATGTATCGTCTGAAATTCCCTGTTTTCTGGCGAAACTCAGGCTTTCGTTCAATCCTTCCATAACCATGGCAATGTTCATGTTCATAGCCAGCTTAAGGGCGCTTGCAGTTCCTGTCGGCCCGATGTGGAGCCTATGGACGGAAAGGCGTTCAAGTGCGGGATTCGCAGCTTCGATGTCGGATTTTTCGCCTCCGAGATAGAATACGGTCTTGCGCTGTTCGGCCGCAGGTTTGCTGCCAGTGAACGGGGCTTCAAGATAGCGTGCTCCTGTGGCCTTGACCTGCTTGGCGAAATCCAAAGTCCATTTCGTGGAAATCGTGCTGCTCTGTACGATGATCTGCCCTGGTTTGAGGACAGGCAGAATGACATCCAGGACCTGCTGGACTGCCGGGGGATCCGCGACTACTATGAAGATGATGTCTGAACCTTTAGTCGCTTTAGCCAGATCGGGTTCGAATCCGGGAAAATCCTTCGGGGTACGATTCCAGGCTTTGACTTCTATTCCGTCCTCCTGAAGATTTTTTGCCCAAGCAGCTCCGATAATGCCCAATCCTATCATTGTTACTTTCATATTAAATCAATCCTTCACCGAAGTTATTTTCTTGAACACGTCCCTGAAAATCGGATCGCGCTGGATTCTAGTTACAACGCGCATCATATGCCTCCCTGTCGACGGACCCCAGGTGACTTCATTGGTCAATGTGGGAGTAGGCACTAGCTGTGAAGGAAGCCATTTCGGTTCGATCAGCCAGCTTGTTGCGGAGATGTCCCAGATCACCTTTGACCAGGCGTAAGGATCACTTTTCCCTACATATCCTGCCACGATATCGGCCAGATAGGTGCCGATGGCGTTCTTGCCCTTGAGATATTGATTCAGCTCTGCAACGGTGGTGTTCAGATGCGAAGCCACGTTGCAGCAGGGTATCTGCACGAAAGGAACTCCGGAATCCAGGATGACGCGTGTGGAATCCGGATCCTGCTTGAGATTGAATTCGCCAGTCTCTACCTGTCCATGGTCATGTCCACCTAGCCAGACGACAACGATGCGTTCGATGATGCTGGGATCCATCTGTATGGCTGATGCCACGTTGGTGATTGCCCCTATGGCGACGACATAGAGCGGTCTTTTGTCTGCAGATTTTGCGCGGCGGATGAGGTCGCGGGCGGCCTCGCTTTCCACAGGCTTGTGATCGGCCTTCATCCATCGGTCGGAACCCTTGTATACCGGACAGCATTCTGATTTCCCGAGCATCTTGAGGACGCGGTGGATCTCGTCGTAGCTGCGCTGCATGCCGTCGGCGGGACCGCTGGACCGCGAATTATGGAAAGGCGCGGCATATATTGCTTCAACTTCCAAACGGTCCGGTGAAAGTACAGCCTGGCAAAGAGCAAACTGGTCGTCCACCTCGTTGTAGGTGTCAGTATCCAGAATCATTCGCAGGCGACCTGGACCTGGAAGGGACAGGCGCTCAGTGCGCAGATTGTCGGATAAAACCGGATAGTTCATATACAGATCTCCTTGTTTTTTAAGTTTAACGGGAAAGTTTTTTGATCTCGCCGTGCCTGTAGCATCTTACCAGATGGTCGTTCACCATGCCAACCGCCTGCATGAATGCATAGCAGATGGTGGAGCCGACGAATTTGAAGCCGGCCTTCTTCAGTTCCTTGCTCATCATGTCGGATTCCTTTGTGCTGGGCGGCAGCTGAGAAAGTGATTTCCACGAATTCTGAATCGGGGAATAATCCACATAGCGCCATAGGAACTTATCGAAGGAGCCGTGTTTTTCCTGTATCTCCAGATAAGCCTTTGCATTCTTGATTGCAGAAATGATCTTGAGGCGGTTCCTGACTATTCCTTCGTCAGCCATCAATCGAGCAACGTCCTTTTCGGTGTAACGTGCGATTTTTCCAGTATCGAATGAATTGAAGGCTCGGCGATAGCCATCGCGCTTGCGAAGAATTGTAATCCAGCTGAGTCCGGCCTGTGCGCCGTCGAGGATTATCTTTTCAAAAAGTTCCTTGTCATCATGGACAGGCACACCCCATTCCTTGTCATGGTAATCCATGTAGAGAGGATCGTTTCCAGCCCAGCCACATCTGTTTTTAGCCATCACATTTCTCCGTTTCAAATAAAAGGCAATATGAGTATACGCAAGATAAATCTAATTTTGAAAAAATAAAAGCTCCCCAGACGGATCTGAGGAGCTTTTTACGTTAACTTTATTTCTATCCTATTTCAATATCGCCTTCAGATCCTCATCAGGCGTCGACACGGGCATGATATTGAAGTTCTGGACGAGAACATTCAACACTGCAGGCGTTACGAAAGCCGGAAGGCTTGGTCCGAGCCTGATATTCTTGATTCCAAGGCTCAGAAGGGTCAGCAGGATGACAACCGCTTTCTGCTCATACCATGAAAGGATCATGGAGAGCGGAAGATCGTTTACACCGCAGTTGAACGCCTTGGAAAGAGCAACGGCGATCTGGATCGCGGAATATGCGTCATTGCACTGTCCGACATCGAGAAGTCTTGGAATTCCGCCGATCGCTCCGAACTCAAGTTTGTTGAAACGGTATTTGCCGCAGGCAAGGGTGAGTATGACGCAGTCCTGGGGAACTTTCTGTGCAAGCTCAGTATAATAGTTTCTTCCGGATTTTGCTCCGTCACATCCTCCGATGAGGAAGAAATGCTTGACAGCGCCAGCCTTGACCGCGTCAACGACGGCTCCAGCTACACCCATGACGGCGTTGTGACCGAATCCGACTAGGATAGTCTTTTCTGGTTCGTCGGCCTTGAATCCTTCAGCTTCGAAGGCAGCCTTGATGACTGGTCCGAAGTCCTTGCTTGTCACATGTGTAACTCCAGGGAACGCTACGAGTCCTGTCGTGAATATCCTCTTGATATAGGTCTCTGCAGGTTTCTGGATGCAGTTTGTGGTCATCAGGATGGAACCTGGGAACTCATCGAATTCCTTCTTCTGATCCTGCCAGGCGCCACCATAGTTTCCAACGAGATGCTTGTACTTTTTGAGTTCGGGATATCCGTGGCAGGGAAGCATCTCACCATGAGTGTAAATGTTTATCCCCTTGCCTTCCGTCTGCTTGAGAAGCGCGTCGAGATCCTTGAGGTCATGTCCTGAAACAAGTATAGCCTTGCCCTTCACCGGAGTAATTCTGACCTTTGTCGGGACGGGATGACCATAGGTACCCGTGTTCGCCTGATCGAGAAGTTCCATTACCCTGAGATTGACCTTGCCGCATTCCAGATTCATTCCGGTCAGGGCGCCAATATCCGTCGGATTGCCAGCGATATAGCTGAGAGCCTTATGGAAGAAAGCATAGACTGCCGGATCTTCCTTGCCCAGGATTTGTGCGTGGTCGGCATACGCGGCCATGCCTTTCAGCCCGAGGATCAGAAGATACTGGAGTCCGGCTACATCATTACCGTTCTTCTTCATGTTGTCCTGTACACCGAAATTTGCCGCCTGCTGGGCCATCTCGGTCTGGGAGTTTGCGAACTTGAAGACTGCGGGTCCACTTAAGTTTTCCGGGGTCTGGCCTTTTGCCTTGCATGCCTCCTCATAGAGTTTTCTTGCCTTTTCGCGGACTGAAATACCCTTGTTTATGATTCCGGCCAGTTTCGCAGAATCGAAATTCACATTGGTTACAGTGGAGAAAAGAGCCTCTATGATGTAGAGATCTATTTCCTTGTCCGCCTTGCCGAGCTCCGCGGCTTTGTGTGCATACTGGGAGATTCCTTCTGACAGATACACCAGGAGATCCTGGAGATCCGCAGTCTGTGAATCCTTTCCGCACACGCCCATCGCCATGTTGCATCCCGTACCCTTTGCCGTCTGTTCACACTGATAGCAGAACATGATCATCCTCCTTAATTAGAATTAGGGTTTATTTCGAACTTCTTATCATTGTTAAAAGCATCTTGAACTTCTTCACCGCCCTGACCGCATGAGGTACGTTCGCAGGCATAATGACAAGGTGGCCGGCAGGAGCTTTTACAGGATTCCCTCCTATTATGAATTCACCGGCTCCATCAAGCACCTGTACGATCGCGTCGAACGGGGCGGAATGTTCGCTCAGCCCCTGATCCTTGTCGAATGCGAACACAGTCAAAGTTCCGGCCTTGCTGTCGGATATTGTCCGGCTTACTATCGAATCCTTTGAATACTGTATGAGAGATTTGAGTTCAAAAGATTTTGACGTCTCCAAAAGTTTCCGCATGTTCTTCATATGTTCACCCTCCTATTATATTGCCGTGTATGCCCACGGTTATTGTCTTGAACGGTATGTCCTTTCCAGACTCCAGCAAAGCCCTCTGGGCGATCATGACTATGCCTCCGCAGCATGGGACTTCCATTCTTGCGACCGTTATGCTTTTGATATTGTTCTCCTTGAAAATTGCCGTAAGCTTTTCAAGATATGGATCCGTATCGTCGAGCTTGGGACATGCAATCACCAGTTTTCTTCCCTTGAGAAGCTCCGAGTGGAAATTCGCATATGCAAAGGGTACGCAGTCGGCGCATATCAGCAAATCGGCATTTTCCCAGTACGGCGCGACAGGAGGCACGAGATGCAGCTGCACTGGCCACTGGGTCAGCTCGGAATTTAATGCTGCACAGGCATCTTGCGTGTGTCCTGTGTCCGGGTTTTTGTCTTTACTGTTGAAGGACATTACAGCCATTCCCGGGCATCCGGCATGTTTGTGTTGCACAGGCTGTTTTGACTCCTGCTTCTTAAGATGCTTTTCTACTTCCTTTTCATCAAAGGCTGCTGCATCCCTCTCTATCATGGCTATTGCTCCCTGTGGACATTCTCCGAGGCATGCACCAAGCCCGTCGCAGTAATTGTCGCTTACAAGTTTAGCTTTGCCGTCCACCAACTGGATTGCCCCTTCGGCACAGGCGCTGACACAGAGTCCGCATCCGTTGCATTTGTCCTCATCTATCGTAATTATTTTTCTTTTCATGATAAAAATTTCCTTCGTAAATTTTTATAACAAATCTGCAACTGTGGTGTTCGTGAAGTAATCAAACACTTCCTTGTTGATCTTCTCGCTCAGCTTTCCAAGAACACACTTTTCTGACTTGCAGACATCTTTTCCGAGGAGGCAGCTCTGGTAGTTGAACCTGCCCTCTATGGCCTCATAGATCTCCATCAGGTTCACTTCCGAGGGATTTTTGGCGAATTTAAATCCTCCGTCGGGCCCCCTCAGCGATTTCATGATGCCCATTTTCGCAAGCCTCTGCAGGACCTTGGAAAGGTGGTCGCAGGAAACGTTCAGTATTTTTGAGATTTCCTTTGCCGACACCATCTTTTCATTTTCCCTGGCAATTATCACAGCTGCATGAAATGCCAATGACGATGCTTCGGTTATTTTAAGTATGCTGCTCACATGCTCTCCTTATTTAGTATAATGGTACTACAATACCTAATAATTACGCAATGTCAAATAAATAAATCATGTTTTTTGTAATATTATTTATAAGTCTCTTATGGCAAGAGCATTAAAGCAATGAATCTTTTAGATCATCTTGATTGTCATCAGAGGAATCTTTAGCATTTTCTTCTGGTTCAGATTGGAATTCCTTCCATTTCCCACCCTGTTCATTTTTAACAAGGATTTCGATCTTCTTTTCAAGTTCCTTCAATTTTTTCTCACATAATGCGGAGAGGGCGGAACCTTCCTCGAAATATTTCATCATCTCATCAAGCTGGAGTTTGCCGCTCTCCATCTTCTCGATGACCGCTTCAAGCCGTTCAAGGGCCTTTTCGAAAGGCAATGCTTCGACTTCCTTCAATTTGCCGTCTTTTTTCATATTGGATGAATATTTTGATTATTGTTGAATACTGTGTTAAAATAAGGTCGTATCATATTAAATCCATAGTGCACCACTAAAAATAACGAGGAAAATATAATGATAAGAATCATTTTGATGATCTTTCTGGGACTCTCCCTGGTCACGGGGTGCGGGAAAAAGCCTGAGAATGCCGCCAGCTCATCCAAAAGTCCGGCTGGAAAGACCGAGTCCAAGTCCTCCGACAGCAGGCAGGCAGGAGAGAAGAAGGAAATCGAGAAGCCGGCAAAGTCCGGCGAGGAGGGTAAATATGAAAAGCCTGTATTCAAACTTAAGAACTGGGAAAAAGACGTTAAAAAGCCGGAAGTAGAGGACGACGCCTCAAATATAACCGTAGAAAAGATAGATGCTGACGAAAAGGACGAGTCCGACAAGGAGATAAATGCCCCCGCTGAAAGCCTGGCATCAAAACTTGTCAACAAGAGTGAAAAGATATTATGGAATCCAAAATGGTATTTTGAAGGTGTTGGCGGAGTCAAACTGCCCTCCATATGCACGTCCCCTGATCTGAGCGTGATGGCCATAATTGAAACGACAGGCACTGACAAGGGTCCGAATGGCAGCAGGATAGTCCTTATCAACACTTACAACTGGCAGATCCTCAGGATACATGAATTCCAGGAGAATAAATTCAAGAACATATGCTTCCTCCCCGATGGAAAAAGACTGGCTCTCTGGTCTGAAAAGCAGAGCTTGCTTAAAAAACCCTATGAACTGATCATTGTTGGAATCGAAAAAGGCGAGATCCAGTCAACTTCCAAGGACATTAAGACAGACGTGTCTGACATAATAGCCGTCCAGGGGGGGATAATGGCGAAAAGCTCGGAAGAAAGAACAATCTTCTGCTTTGATCCATCCAATATTTCAAAATCTTCAAAAGTCATCAAGAGTTCAAACCTCCAGGGCGTCTTCGCCGTTTCACCGGAAAATGACCGTGTGGTCCTGGCAGGAGAGAATTCCATAGAGATGTTTGATTCTGCAGGGCTTGAACAGATCAAGCAGATCAGTTTAAATGAGAACTATGTCCCGGACAACGCCGTATTCGCAGGGAAAAGCGACTGGATAGCAGTCTCCTCGTACAACAAGCCTGGATTCCTGTTCAAGGACGGATCGAAAAAGCAGTTCTGCGACATCATGGGACACTCGCTCGCGTTCAATGCCGAAGAGAAGTTGCTTGTCTTTGAAAAGTACCTGAACAATGAGATCTGCGTCGTCGATGTACCTGATTTCAATGAGATCGCAAAATTCACGCCTTCAAGCATCAATCCGAAGACAAAGGGCACGGCCATCTATGCGGTCTATCTCAAACATCTCAACAAATATGCTGTTGTTGACAGCTATGGAAACCTCTGTCTCTATTCGAAGTACCTGAAATCAAAAAAATGGCGGAAACAGCTGGTTCTCAGTTCGAAAAACTAGTTCCCCCTGAAATACCGGTGGCTTTCAAAGTTTCGCCAGGAGAGAGAACAGCTCCTCTGGGCTGGTCTTTTCTATTGACTCCCTGCGGAAATCGCATTTTCCAAGATCTGCATGCCCTACCCCAAAAGTCATCATCCCGGCCCTTCTTCCGGCTTCAACACCGGCAGGTGCATCCTCGACAGCTATGCATTTTGAAGGATTCACTCCCATTTTCTTCGCCGCAAGCAGGAAGACTTCTGGATGAGGCTTGCTGTTTTTAATGTCATTCCCATCGGCTATGGAATCAAAATAGAATTCATTAAGCCCTGCCTGCCTCAGGAGAGACGGGGTGTTCTTGCTGCTTGATGCGACCGCCAGCCTTATTCCGGCCATCTTCAATATCGTAAGAAACGGTTTCACTCCGGGAAGAAGAAGATTCTCCCCTGACTCGTCTACAAGCTTCTTGTAGAGTTCATTCTTCCTGTGCATATAATGCTCGATCTGCTGCTCTGTCAGCTTTATCTGCCCTTCGATCATGATCATGAGCGATTCGCGCCGGGAAACGCCCCTGAGCAGATCGTTCTTCTTCTCATCGAACTTTATCTTCAGCTCGTCGGCAATCGCCTTCCAGGCATGATAATGGCATATAGCACTGTCGACAAGCACTCCGTCCAGGTCAAAAACCACCCCGCAAGGGATCCGGCTGACTGCAATCTTCCTTTCCTTCCCGTCAACTTTCGCCAGTTTCCCTTCTATCACAACTTTTATCGGAACTCCTTTTCCACATGCAAAAGAAATCTTTTTCTGTGTGATAGTACATTCGATTTTCCTGCCACGGTAGAACATCTTGAACTCCAGCGATCTCCAGTGCCCCGGAAGCTGCGGACAGCAATAGAGGAAATTCTCATCATGCCGTATTCCGGCAAATCCGGTTATCGTTGAATTCCACGCATTTCCTGCGTTAGCCGCATGCAGTCCTTCATTGACATTGTAGGATTCGTTGCCGATATCAAGATTGAGTACTTTGTCAAAATATTTCAATGCTTCTTTCTTTCTTCCAAGCAGATTTGCGACAACCGCATGCGAGCCTGCGCTCAAATTCGAATCATGGATAGTCCTCCTCTCATAATAATTCCAGCACCTCTGCATAAGCGAATAGTCATATGAGAATGGCAGCATCAGGAATATTGCCAGCACGTCGGCCTGCTTCGCAACCTGCAGCTTAGCAAGTTCTTCAGGCAGGATCTGCCTGAAAAGGGGTTTCGCCGGCTCGTATTGCGAAAAATCTATTTCCCTGAGCGACAAAAATTTGTCATATTGTGCAAGAATCTTCTTTTCCCTGTCATAGCAGAGCTCCATGGAACCATGCACCTTCTTCCAGAGTTCAATCTCCCTTGCCGTGACGCCGAATTTACGCGCAATCTTATTGTCGGATGCGATTTCCAGCGCCGCCCGGATGTTATGTCTTGCCGTATGGTTCGTATATGCATTGTCGTCCACATACTCATGATATTCGTCAGGACCTATGACATTCCTGATCGAAAATCTCCCTTTATCCCACATCCCTCTCGATACCCAGAAACGCGCTATTTCAACGAGCATCCGGAACATCCCGATCCTGTCAGGATTCTTTCTTCCGGTGAAACTCATATACTGCATCGCAGCATTCGCCACGGCCGAATTGATGTGCACTTCTATGTTTCCGCAGGGAATGCAGACTGGCTCCGCCATACCCTTGTCATGCCACCATTCCGGACAGTTCTCATCATCATCGATGGGGGAGGCCTCCCATGGATAGAAAGCCCCCTTGAATTTCTTCTTTTTCGCCTTGCGCATGGCTCCGGGAAGGGCATTGACGCGGTAAGCCACGAGATTTTCGGCAGCTTCCGGCATTGTTGACATGTAGAAAGGGAAAATGAAGTTCTCGGTGTCCCAGAAATAGTGGCCCGAATAATGTTCCCCGCTGAGGAATTTTGCGCCGATGCTCAGCCTTGAATCACCAGGCCTGTACGCCTGGAGGAGCTGGAATATGTAAAACCGCAGCTTGAAACTGCGTTCTGGATCACCTCCGATTTTAACATCCGCCATTTCCCAGAGTTCCGCCCATTTCTTCCTCTGTTCCGCCAGGAGGTTTTTCCATCCGGTCTTTTTTGCAGAGGAAAGCTGGTTGAAAGCCCTCTTCCTTATTTCTGTTTTTCCTGCATCATTGTCAAAGTCGGTGCAGATTGAAAGATATCTGCGGATTTCGCAGATTTTACCTTTAGAGGCTGTCATGATAATCTTCTTTACTGCTTTCTTGTCCTGCAGTTCGGACTTGGATGTCTCATGCTTAAAAGCTCCGGGGATATCATATGCAGCAGCCATGACGGCACGGAGCCTGCTCGTATTTGTGCGAATCTCGCAGAAATGGCCGTTGTCGAAATCCCCATGTGAGACAATCCCGTAGTGCGTCTGCTTCTGGGAGAGTCCTGTGCTGTCGAAAGTGTCGGCAAGGATGGCTTCTCCGGACCAGTTGACTGGCTTTATTGTTATGCTGGTAAGATAGACATGCCTCCTTGGATAGCTCAGAAAAGACGTAAAAGAAACAAAGGTCTTGTTTCCTTTGGGGGAAGTCCAGATGAACGATCTTTCCGAAAGAGCGCATGACATGTCGAGAGTTCTTGAGTAACTGGAGACTTTTCCGGCTGAGAGATCAAGTTTTTCACCGTTTAAATAAATGTATAGCAACTTAAGAGTTGGGATATTGACCATTGAATTTCCGGTGAGTGGCGACTTGTCGAAGTAGCCGGCGATGAACTGTTCGGGATTGCTTTCAATCTTTTCTGCTGAAGGGACTGCTGGAATTCCGTCATGACCGGGAATACCCTCCTCATGATACCCCCTCATTCCAAGGTAGCCGTTCGACTGTGTAAAAATGGCTTCAAGAAAATGATTCTGTTCCTTCCTGTACTGCTTTATTACATATTTCCAATTAGACATGCATTTCTCCATTTAAGGGTTCGATTGATTTTTTTGACTATAGTTCAATAAAACATTTTTTCACGGGAAATAAAGAATCTCCCGACATCTATCCTATCCAAGCCGCAAGCAGCGGGGTATTGCGGACAGATACCCGGGCACATAGGGTGGATCGGAGATTCTTTATAATGAAAACCAAATCGGTCAAAGATGGCATATCCGGAATTTCAATGTAGATTAAGGTTATTGAAATTCCTTTGATCAACAAACTGGAGATTTGCTGGAAATGGCTGAATTCATTCACAAGCACAGCAGGGGAAATGCATCCGAGGTCAGGAAACTTGTAGAGAAAGCCCTTGACGATCTGGGCTACTCAGATTACGTGGAATGGGACGGCAATTCCTTTTCCGCATCAGCCGGACTTGGAATGATGCTTGATCTCGAGGGCAGGATAACGGACGAGGAATTCATTGTCGAGAAGTGCGCAGGCGCCGTTGGAGAAAAAGTCCTGTTCGAATGCAGGAAGATCGCACAGTCCCTGTGATTAATTCCTGATTCCACGCTATTCCACGTCAAACATCTACTCTTTTTCTATCTGACTACCAATATCTTGCAGATAATATTAAAAACCCGGTCTTGCCTTCTGTATATTATTTATTATAGTATTTCATAGAGACAATGATATGTTATGATAATAAAGGAGGCGCTTATGCAAAAGAACCTGAAATTCAAAGCCGCTGGCAAGTCCCTGGAAAAGTCTGAAATTGATCGGAAGGATGCTGAAACTGGGATTGTCGACATGGACGGGGCGATATCCTACCTCAAGACCACGCGCCCTACTTTCTATCGTTGGCTGAGGTCTGGAAAGCTCAAGGGAATGAAGGTGGGACGCCAGTGGAGGTTCTACAAAGATGAATTAGACCGTTTCCTAAAAGGGGAAAGCCCCAGGATCGATCTTTCAGCAAGCCCTGATCCGCTTCTCGGGTTTATCTCGGAGAAACTGACTGAACTCGGTGCCAAAAGCGCCATCCAGACAGGAAATGACAAGCTGAAATCCATCATAAGCGGAATAATCAGCCTGGGATACTTCCTGCGGTCAAGCGACATACACCTGTCCCCTCACCCGCTTGCCGGAGATCTGATGGCCAACCATGTATTGCTGAGATACCGCATAGACGGAGTTCTCAGGACAGCCGCTGAATTTGATTCAAGGCTCCTGCAACCAGTAATAGATGAATTCAAAAGCATGGCAAAATGCGATCTCCACGAACGTCAGCGCCCTCAGGATGGACGCATCATCATCAAGGTGGACAACGACAAGAAGACCCTTGATCTCAGGGCGTGCTTTCTTCCTTCTGCGCTCGGAGAAACAGTCACGATAAGGATTCTTGATTCAAATGCGGTAAAACTTGACATAGATGCGATGCATATTTCCCCGAACAACCTTGAAAAAGTCCATGAGGCGCTCAACCAGCCGAGTGGAATGATAATTGTATCAGGCCCCACGGGATCCGGAAAAACAACGGTCATGTATGCCTTCCTCCACAGTTTCCAGAAGAAGGACGCCTTGAAGATAATCAGCATAGAAGATCCCGTGGAATACATGCTTGAAAAGACTGTGCAGGTTGGGCTTAATGTTCCTGCTGGCATGACATATATCAACGCGACCCGCGCCGTTCTCAGGTGCGATCCGGATGTCATCATGAACTCCGAGATCCGCGAGTGCGACCAGTTGAAACTCCTGCAGATGGCGACGCTCACAGGACATGTCACTCTTTCATCAATGCATGCTGAATCAGCGGCGGCCACCATAAGAAGACTGATAGATTTAAGCGGAGATACGATGCTCACTTCCGACACTATAAAGTTCATACTCAGCGAGAGACTGGTCAGAATACTTTGTCCCAGCTGTTCAAAGGAGTCTGTACCTACCACCGACATCATCGGCAGGGCTTCCGGCATGGCACGTTCAGGAGGGCTTGACTGGTCTTCGCTCCCTCATACATACAGGATGGCGGTAGGATGTCCAAAATGCGCAATGCTTGGTTATCGCGGCAGGAGGGCAATAGCGGAAACACTGAAGGTAACTCCTGAAATTTCGGCGCTTATCCGCAACAACGCCACCTTGGAAGAGATCCAGCGTACTGCGATCGAGCAGGGAATGACTACCATTGTCGCAGATGGAATACGCCGCTTCGCAAACGGGGAAACGACCTTTGAGGAAGTATTGAGAGTAACAAAGTAGGAAGCAGAATCATCTGTTCAAGGTCTGGCATTCAGTTTGATTTCATCCAGGCCTGGTGTTAATTTCTTAAAAACAAAGGCGCACTTTTCCATGACGAACAAGGAAATAATAGAAAAAATATACAAGCTCAACATGCTTCTGAGGGACAAGAACGGTCAGATGGCGGCGGTTCTTGAAAGGTCGACGATCCCATTGATAGAACATGACAGGCCGCTCGCATCGGCAACCCGCGGGGAGCTTATGGGGATCGCCGGCATTGGCGGGGCCATGGCGGATCTGATCCTCAGAGTGATAAAAGGCGAACACGTATATGACATTGCAAAGTCCGTACCGAAGTACAAGCGCAGGGAAAAATGGGAGATTGAATGTTTGAAATCTGGAGCCAGCTCCCGGATTTGAACCGGGGACCGACGGTTTACAAAACCGTAGCTCTACCACTGAGCTAAGCTGGCGAGGTGGGAAATATTAGCTTTAAAACCCATTTCTTCAAGGAGAATTTTTAAAAATCGGGCTTTATATTTTTCTTATCGGACATATATTTCTAGACTTTGGAAATTTGCCATGCTGAATAATGGCGTTTCTTTTTACGGATTGAGCTTGAAATCCAAGTTTATTTTGCTACTTTGGTAGACCTAACCGGAGGATCGGAAGAACAATGGCGAAAAACAGCGAATACACCTTGGAACTTCTCCTTGAATCCGGAATGCTCTCGCAGGAACAGATAGACCAGGGATGGCAGAAGGTCGCCGACTCCGGCGGAAAAATGGACATCCTCGACGCCCTGAAGGAACTCAAGTTCATCAACGAAAAAGAACTTCTTTCGATACTTGCCCAGCAGTACGGCCTTGAGACGATAGAACTTGCGGAATATCAGATCCCACCCGAAGTGGTGGAGTCCATGACTTCGGAAATCGTAAAGGAATACAAGGTGCTTCCGGTGATGAAGCATGAGAACACGATCACCATTGCTATAAGCGATCCTTCGGATCTCGAAACCATAGACGCACTCAGATTCAGGCTCAAATGCGATATCGAGGCCGTCGTAGCCTCCAGGGACGAAATAACGAAGCTCATAGACCACTACTATGGAACCATAGGCGAAAGCGTTGATTCGTTCCTTGAAGGGATGGAAGGAGGCAACGTCGAGGCCCAGATAGCCGGAGCCATCGGCGGAGCAGATGAAGCCGTTGAAGACGATGCTCCCATCATCAAGCTTGTCTCCCTGATAATCATCGAAGCCTTTAAAAAGCGGGCCAGTGACATACACCTCGAACCTCTTGAGAAGCGCTACCGCGTAAGATACAGGATCGACGGTGCGCTGCGTGAAGTTGAAGGCCCCCCGAAATATCTCCAGCCCAATATTACAAGCCGTCTGAAGATCATGTCGAAGCTCGACATATCTGAAAAACGCGTCCCTCAGGACGGACGTATCCAGCTGAAGGTTGAAGGAAAGGACATCGATCTGCGCGTATCTACCATCCCCACGACGCACGGCGAAAGCATCGTCATGCGAATCCTCGACAAGTCAAGCATCCAGCTTGACATCCCCAAGCTTGGATTCTACAGCGATGACGAGGAGATTATCAAGAAAATCCTGGCGCTGCCGGACGGAATTTTCCTCGTTACTGGTCCTACAGGATCCGGCAAGACTACATCTCTTTACGCATTTTTGAACACGATCAACACTCCTAACCGCAAGATCATCACTGTTGAGGATCCTGTCGAATACCAGCTCGGAGGGATAAACCAGGTTCAGGTGAATCCTATAATCAAGTTCACTTTCTCCGCCGCGCTCCGTGCAATGCTGCGACAGGCGCCAAACATAATCATGGTAGGTGAAATCCGAGACTTGGAAACCGCTGAAATTGCAATCAACGCGTCTCTCACAGGACATCTTGTGTTCAGCACTCTCCATACGAACGATGCTCCCGGCGCCGTCACACGACTCATAGACATGGGCGTCAAACCCTTCCTTGTGGCATCTGCCGTCAAGGCCATCATGGCCCAGCGTCTTGTGAGGAGGAACTGCAAGAACTGTTCAGTGCCGTATGAACCCGACGAGGAAGAGCTGCAGATTCTCGGGCTTGACAAGGAATTCGTGAAAAGTTCGACCCTGATGAAAGGAAGAGGGTGCAATGAATGCGGAGGAGGAGGATACAGGGGAAGGGTTGGAATATACGAGATATTCATGATAACCGAGCAGATTCAGAATCTTATTTATGAGAAAGTCTCTTCAAGTGTAATCCGCGAGGCGGCGAGAAAATCGGGAATGAGGACTCTCCGCGAGGACGGCCTCAGGAAAGCTGCAGCGGGGACGACGACACTTGCCGAGGTCCTGTCAAACACGGTCATGGACGAGGCGTCAGACCACTAATTTTATAAGGATGATTTCAACATGCTTGATCCCGAAAGCGAAACCTTAAAAGGCATACTGGTGTCTGAAGACATATGTTCTGAGGACCAGCTTCTTGAAATAGAGGAGGAATACCACAGGACGGGCAAACCGTTTGCCGCGCTCCTGATGGACTACGGCATCATAACGGAGGAAAACCTCCTCCAGATGGTCGCCACAAGCCTCGGCACTGATGTAATAGATCTGACAGGCCTTGAACTTCCAAAGGAAACCATAGATCTCATTGACTCCCAGACTATCAGGATGTATGGAATAATCCCGGTATCATTCGACGGCACCGCCATAACCATAGCTTCAAGAAACCCCCTCAACTACCAGATCGCCGACGAACTCAGGTTTATCCTTGACAAGGAAATCAGGATCGTCGTTGCAAAGGAAAAGCAGATTGACGCCTCCATCGAGAAATTCTACCCTGTCGAATCGGAATCCATGCACGACATGCTTGCATCCATGGAAGTGGACCTGCAGGAATCTGGAGAAAAGAACCTTGACAACATCAAGGAAGATGAGATAGAAAGTCTCGCGAACGAAGCTCCTATCGTAAGATTCGTGGACGTTGTCATGTACCAGGCCATCAAGGCGAAGGCCAGCGACATCCACTTTGAACCTTTTGAAAAGGAGTTCAAGATAAGATACCGCGTCGACGGCGCCCTCTACGAAATGGCCCCTCCTCCGAAGAATCTTGCCATACCGGTCATAAGCCGTGTTAAAATCATGAGCGGACTGAATATTTCCGAGCGCAGACGTCCACAGGACGGTAGAATCCAGTTGAAAATAGGAGGAAGACCCGTCGACCTTCGAGTTTCGAGCCTGCCGACATCCCATGGAGAATCGGTGGTTCTCCGAGTACTTGACAGATCCGTCGTCAACCTCGATCTGAATGTTCTTGGAATTGCCGAGGACGTCCTGAAGGTCATGCGCCAGCTGATCCACATGCCCAATGGTATTTTTGTGGTCACAGGCCCCACAGGTTCTGGAAAGACAACGACCCTGTATTCATGCATAAAGGAATGCAACGCTCCCGAAGACAAGCTTCTGACGGCGGAAGATCCTGTGGAATACGATCTTGAAGGAGTCATCCAGCTTCCCATACATGAAAGCATAGGAATGACATTCGGAAGAGCGCTGCGTGCGTTCCTGCGGCAGGATCCCGATGTCATAATGATCGGGGAGATCCGGGATCTTGACACCGCCCAGATGGCCATCCAGGCTTCCCTTACGGGCCATTTTGTGTTCAGCACGCTCCATACGAACGATGCCTCCGGCGCAGTCACCCGTCTGATCGACATGGGTATTGAACCCTTCCTCATCACATCTTCTTTCGTCGGCATCCTGGGGCAGCGCCTCATTCGAAAAGTATGCAGCTCCTGCAAGACGCCCTTCACCCCCACTGACGATGATTTAAAGCTCCTGGGCCTCACGAAAGAGGAAGTGGGATCCCGGAAATTCTATTATGGCAAAGGCTGTGCCAACTGCAACCAGAGCGGTTATAAAGGACGGAAATCCATCTCAGAACTCCTCGTCATGTCCACCCAGATCCGCGAGCTGGTCACCAAGAAGGCCCCTACCATCGTGATAAAGGAAAAAGCCAGGGAGCTTGGAATGAGGACGATGAGGGAGGACGGCGTCAGATCAATTCTCGATGGAGAAACTACGATGGAAGAAGTCCTGAAGTATACTTGATGAGCCTATTTATTCTTTAATAATATAAATTGCAGGTGTTTTTATGGATATGGAAATGGGAGATCTGCTGCAGCTTGTTGTTGACGAGGGCGTAAGTGACTTGCATATCGAGGTCGGAGATCCGCCGATGCTGCGCCTGCATGGTTCGCTGACGCCGGTTGATGCCGCCGTCCTCACCCCTGAAGACACTGAAAGGCTTGTCAAGGCCGTAGCCTCTGAGACACACCAGCAGAAAATAAAGCAGGAAGGCGGCGTAGACTTCGGTTTCGCCTTCAGCGACAAGGCGAGGTTCCGTGTAAGCTGCTTCAAGCAGAAGGGCTATTATGGAATGGTCCTGCGGCAGATCCCCAACAGGCTTCTTTCGCTTGATGCCATAGGCCTCCCTCCGTCCATCAAGGACATTCTGTACAGGCCTAGAGGGTTGATTCTTGTGACGGGCCCTACTGGAAGCGGAAAAAGCACGACGCTCGCGTCGATGATGAACGTCATCAACGAGGAAAGGGACTGCCACATCATCACAGTGGAAGATCCGATAGAATTCTACCACAGCCACAAGAAGAGCGTTGTAATTCAGCGTGAAGTCGGTGTCGACGTTCCGTCGTTTTCTGAAGCTCTCAGGAGGGCCCTGCGACAGGATCCCGACGTCATACTCGTAGGAGAAATGCGAGATCTTGAGACGATGGAAGCCGCCGTGACCGCCGCCGAGACTGGACATCTTGTGTTTGCGACCCTGCATACAACTGGGGCCGCGCGTACTGTCGATAGAATCACTGACGCCTTCCCCACGAACCAGCAGGATCAGATCAGGACACAGCTTTCATCCTCCCTGATTGCAGTGATATCCCAGGTACTTCTTCCCAGGGTTGACAAGCCAGGGCGAGTGGCCGGATTTGAAATCATGATATCGACCCCCGGAATCCAGTCCCTCATCCGTGAAAACAAGACTTTCAGGATAACATCTGAACTTCAGACTGGTGCAAAATACGGCATGAACACCCTGGACTCGCATCTTCTTGAACTTTACCAGAACAACATAATCTCATACGGTGAAATGATTACGAAGGCACAAGATGCGCAGGGAATACTTCAGAAACTTGAAGGGGCGAACAAGAGAAGGTAGATTTTACTGGAATTAAATGACTTGGGACTGTATGTTAAAGCATAGTCAGTGCTTTTATAATGTTCTGTTTTGCTATATTCATATATTAATTTAAATAAGGAGTTTCGCCATGCCTATTTTCCAATACACTGCAATGGATTCATCCGGCAAGGAGAAAAAGGGCAGGATGGAAGCGGCGAATGAACAGGCTGTAAACGCGGCTTTGAAGGAACAGGGGATGTTCCCCACCACCATCAAGGAGGATGCAGGCTCCAAGAAGACTGCAAGGGCTGGAGCGGCCCAGCAGGGCGGTGCCCCGAAGAAATCAATGATGAATTTCGGCCTCTCCCTTGGAACTCCGGCGCTCAAGACAAAGGACCTTACAATCCTCACGCGACAGATTGCAATCCTGCTTGATGCAGGTCTTCCGCTTGTCCGTTCATTGAGGACACTTGAAAAACAGGCTAAAAATCCAGCTGTCAAGAAAGTCATGAAGGATACTGCCGATTCCGTCGAAGGAGGATCCACTTTCTCGGAAGCCCTCTCCCAGCATCCAAAGTCTTTCGACAAGCTTTATCTGAACATGATAAGGGCAGGCGAAGCCGCCGGTGCCATGGAAGTCATCCTCGACCGTCTGGCCAAATTCATGGAAAAGGCCGCGAAGCTCGCAGCCAAGATCAAAGCGGCGCTGATATACCCCGTGGTCGTTCTGACAATCGCCCTGCTGATCACGTCCGGACTGATGATCTTCATCGTTCCCAAGTTCGAGAAGATATTCTCAGAACTGCTCGAAGGTGAAAAACTCCCTCCCCTCACCCAGTTCGTCATCGGTATCAGTAATATCATGCAGAAGCATTTCATAGAATCCGCGATCGTGATCGGAATAATCGTTGTGATTTATGTGCTGATCGGCAAGACAGCCAAAGGCAGATTCGTAATAGACTGGGTGAAATACCGGGCACCGCTGTTCGGTCCGATAATTTCAAAATCGTCAATCGGCCGGTTCTCCAGGACGCTTGGTACGCTCATGAGTTCAGGCGTGCCGGTGCTCAATGCCCTCCAGATCGTCCGGGACACATCCGGAAACGAAGTCGTCTCACAGGGTGTCCAGAAAGTCCATGACGCCGTAAAGGAAGGTGAAGGACTGGCAGGACCTCTTGCAGCCACCAAGATTTTCCCGGACATGGTCATAAGCATGATCGAAGTCGGCGAGGAAACCGGTAAGCTTCCGGACATGCTTGAGAAAATAGCTGAGACCTATGACGATGAAGTTGACAACGCCGTTGAAGCCCTGACGTCCATGATCGAGCCTCTGATGATCATATTCCTTGCCGTAGTCGTCGGTACCATCGTCATCGCCCTTTTCATGCCCCTGATCGCAATCATCAACAAGCTTGGTGGATGAATAAAGAATCTCCTGATGAAGGAATTTCAGAACGTGGCATTCCCAAAATGCCAGTCTTTTCTAATCCATTTTCAATGCATGTATCTTCTTCTTGAACTGCATGAGCAGGGAGCGCAGACCGTCGGTTTTCGCTTCATTGACCGTGTCGGCAGTGCTTATGAGCAGGGTCGGCGCAACATCCTTCTTTATGCAGTCTGATTTCACCGATATGAGGGCTTCCCTGCTTTTCATGTTCCACATGTCAAGATGCGAGAGAACCATTACATCCCTGTTCGATCCTGGAAGCCACAAGGCTCCAATTATCGTTGGGTCGAGAAGTGCCGCTGGATTCATGTACCTGTTGACTTTTATAATACCCCTTATGGCAACAAGGGCGTCCGCGCCCCTGCTTCCAGCTTCCTGCATTATCGAGTTGATGTCCTGAATAGAGAGTTCCTGGTCGGGAATGAAGAAATATTCCGAAACATACCCTTCTTTCTTCAGGTCGTCGGCATAAGACGAGATCATCTTCCTCTCAATCTGGCTCCAATCCCAGCTTTCATAGAAATCAGTGGCGCCGTCAACGGTCTCAAGATCCGCGAAAATCGCAAGCTTGAAAGGCTTTTTCAACTGCGCGTCTGCGATCTGCCCCTTGTCAAGATTTATTGTGTTAAGACGTTTTTCCGCGGAAATCTTATCGAAGCTGGTAGCACATCCCGTGAGGAAAACCACAGCAATAAGACTTGACAATAAATTCGTTTTCATAATGCCTCCAATTTAAATTCCCTCATGGATGGAACGCTCGTATTGATTAGTTCCATCTTGATATTAGTAGAGCCTGGCGTATTTATTTCAAGTAATTTAACGCCGGCACCCCTGTCAAGTATTTTTAATTCAATCCTGTACTCCGGCAGGATGTATTCGATGAAATAGTCCGCCCCGCATCCTTCCCGCTTTTCAGCCCGATATGATAAATTCCCCCTGCCGGAAATGGTGCTGTCTCCGGATATGAATTTTATCTCGCTGCCCGAGGCCGAAGCGTTCTCCACCGTGTTTTTTGAAAACCAGCTCTGCCTGTACTTTTCCGGAATAATCAAGTTTGAAACCCTGGTCCCTGTCAGGACATATCTTGAACCGGCGCAGAAGTCCTTCCTGGATTCGCAGATGAGAAGAGTGTCCACATAGTCAATCCCCCTGCCGGCGAAGATATTCAGCAGCGGCCTGCTTGTCTCCTTTGAACTGGCGTTGACGACGAAAGCCCCTCTTTTCCCAGGCGGACATACGGCTATGACGGGCTCCTGGCTCTCACCTCCGCACAATACGAATACTGATCCGTAACTGGAAGAACATTTCCAATAACAGAGGCTTACCATGAGAACTATTGCGGCGGCGGAAATAAAAAACACCTTCTTTCTTCCAGCCATGACAAGAACTGTTACGGCGACATAGAACAAAACGAGTACGATTAGTGGAGGCTTGAGGAGATATTCATTGCCGAAGGATGCGCCGAATTCGCTTGCCCCGCGGATTACATTGAGCGACCATTCGCTGACGACATCCGCGAAATTCGCAAGCGGCACAAGAGGGAAGACAAGCATCTTGACGACCACCGCAGCAACAAAAAGTGAAACGAACGGGATTATCGCGAAATTTGTGATTATCGAGGATGGCACGAATATTCCCTGGTATACCAGGCAGAGCCCCAGCCCCGAGAGCCACGCTATCAAACTTGTTATCAGGGAACGCAGGAGCGTCCTGAAGAACCTTGTCCTGAGAATGTAGAAAGTGAATCCCCCCCCGGATGGCAGCCATCTTGACAGTTCGAGGGCCGACGCCACCCACTTCTCGGAATTATTCCATGACAGGACAAGAAATCCGGCAACTATGAACGAAAACTGGAAGCCCAGATCAAGCAATGCGAAAGGGTTGGAGATGAGAATTAATGATGCGGCGAAATAGACTGAATTCATCGGTGACGATGGATAAAGGAACGCCCTCTGCACGCACCAGACGCTTATCATGAGAAATGCCCTGACGGCGGGCGGAGGCATTCCTGTAGTAAAAACATAGAGGAATATGACTATGGGAACGACAAGATGCCTCGCGGTAAAAGGAAGCCATCTGAAAGCCCAGAAAAGCAGCACCGCTATAATTCCGACATGAAGCCCGCTTATCGAAAATACATGTATCGTCCCACTCCTGAGGAAGTTTCTGCGGTCTTCTGCATTCAATCCCTGCCTGCATCCAAAAATGATTGCAGCCCCTATCTTCTTGTTCTCAACATCCTTCATCCCGTCAACGCTCTTGTTCATCAGGAAGTCCCTGAACACCAGGACATTCCGATAGATATCATATTTTCCAGGCCTGCTTTCGATCTCGCATGCCTCCGCCTTAAAGATCCTCCTTGTCCCGTTTGCGAGAAGATATCTATTGAAATCAAAATCCCCTTTGAAAAGAGGAGGGTCGGGGAGAATGAAGGCTCCTCTCATGACAATAGTATCTCCATATCCCAGCCTTGGACATTCCCTTGGAAGAATTACAGCTGAGGATCCTTCCGTATCCTTCCACTCGTCTGATTCGGAATATTTGAACTTACGCACAATTATTTTCATCGGATAAGGCTGTGACATCCAGCTGGAAGCATCTGATGAAGAACAAGTGGCATCAACAACTTCTGCCACTACAACCGCCCCGCAGTTCCTGTCAGGAAGCATCGAATCATAATGTTTTTCCGAAGGGCTCCTGGCAAGCAGGGTCAATGAAAATCCTATGATGGAGGACAATCCAATCTTAAAGCAGAGAGTGGGATTCAGGAGGATCCATGTGGTTGCGACAGCCAATAAAGGAAGAATCAACGCATAAATGGCTTTTATCTCCGGATCCATGGCGAAAGGCAGAATTCCAGCCATAAGGCCTGCCAGTATTGTAAGCGAGGGATTCAGATTGAACTGGGCTTCAAGTCTTTGTTTGATTTTAACCATAGAATTTATTGTGTTATAAGGCATCAGAAAAGAATCATCAGCACCGCAAGCCCCAGGAAGAGTACTCCAAGAAGTATCTTGCCGACAACTACATCCCGTTTCGACCACTTGACCATCGTGGCGAGTCCAGTCCCGGCATACGCCGCGAGGAACATCGCCAGCAGAGGTATGATGAACATCACGTTGTAGAGGATGAGATAGAACAGCCATTTGATTGAGGATGGATACTGTTTCGCCAGCAATGCAAGCGCGGGAAGATAGACCTGTCCGGTGCAGACGCTTTCAAGGAGAGTGACAAGAAATCCCGTTACCAGCGCCCCTGCGGCAAGATGCTTGAAATGCGTTCCTTCCCTTATGATCTTGTGTATCCTGTTCTTCAGGAAACCTGGAAGCTGCAGAATCACGCTTGCTGCAGATCCGGTTTTCCTATAGAGCCACGCATCCCGGAAAGAAAGGATGGCGAATACCACCAGCAACGCGAACATCCCCCTGTTGATGATCATCTGCATTGTCTCATATCCGGAGAACAGCTTGATGAAACGGAATATCCCCAGTCCGAGCAGGAGATAGGTCAGGAAGCATGATATGCAGTAGACCGATCCGAAGAACACCAGTTTCCTGCCCTTGACCCCAGAGACCGCAAGTATGCTCATGAAGAAGACAAGCGTTGAGAAGACGCAGGGATTTATCCCGTCGATGAGCCCGGCGACGATTAATGCGCCCAGGGTGATATTGTCGGCATGCTTTTTCAGCATCTGCTCTTTATCCGCCGCATTCGTTATATTGAAGGAGGTGTCAGGTTTTTCGTTCTGTTTCAACGATGATTCGATCTGTTTGAGAAGCCCGGTTTCTATGTTCTTATAGCCGTTGAACGCATGTTTCCCGTTCACGATCATGCATACCGTCTCGTTGCCCTTGATATCGAGCTTGTCCCGGCGGTACGCGAATCTCAGGAAATTGTCCATGATTGCGGTGTCATACTTCTCGATCTTGAACCTGCCCTTGAAGTTCTCCTCCATTTTCAGGATGATGAAAGTGTCGATCATGCGGCAGTCTCCGCAGCCCGCCTGATGGAAATACTCGATCACGACAGAAGCATCATGGGAATTTATCTCTTTTTTCCTCTTTTCCTCGGGCAAAATGCCCGAGTTATTTGGATCCGCGATCGTCGCGGAGATAAATATCTCCAATGGCGGCCAGCCCTCCGGCTTCAGGACTGGAACTTTGATCCTGCATTTCATGTCGCCAATATTCTTTTCGGGCAGGAACCCGAAAATAATATTAAGCCCTTTGTCGGACCTGGATGAAGAAACATTCACTGGATAATTGCATTCCGCCACCGGCTCCCCGAACACTGTTCCCTTCTCCGCTGGAACTACAAGAAAGACCCGCTTGCAGGCGGTTCCGGGATCAATCTTACCTATATACATCAGGTTCGAGGGTTTTATCTCAGCGACAGAAACAGCGGTGCCCGAGAAAGTGAACTTGAAAAACCTCTGTTCTGGATCGTTCGTCTCAATGAAGAAGTTCTTCGTGTACGGACCTGAAAGGGTGCCGGGCACCAGCGTAAGCCTTATCTCGGTTGTTTTCTCAGGAAGGATCTCCTTTTCAGAGACGCTGATCTCGACGCAGCCGCCGCAGGTCTTGTTGACGCCCTTGATTTCAAGCAGGCTGTCGCCGGTGTTCCTTATTATGAATACGGCTTCCTTTTTATGGTTCGACGGGTGTGTTCCAAAATCGAAGGACGGCTGTCCTGCGACCGAGAGCTTCGGCTCCCCTGCATGGGAAAGCAAACCTAGAGATGCGAAGAGGAGTAGGATTGCAGCAGTCTTCTTCATGTCGCCCCCATGTTTCATTTCCTTTCCAGGAAGCGGAATATGTCCGCTGAACGCCAAAACACAAGCGGCGGAATACTTTTATTTTTCCGTGATTCGGCATTGAAACGGCCGAATGGCGCTAAGAAAAGAGAAGACAAACTCAAGTTTGTACTCCACCATTTGTCGATGTGCCAAGGTTGGAGTCTTTCGGGCATTCTTGAATAATTTGTCTCTTACTTCTTCATCAGTTCTTTGAACTGGTTGAAAAGATATCTGGGATCGTGGGGTCCGGGAGACGCCTCGGGATGGTATTGGACGGCGAACATTGGTTCCTTCTTATGCCTGATGCCTTCCACTGTCTGGTCGTTGAGGTTGACATGCGTTACTTCTACTGTTGAAGGCAGCGAATCCTGTTTGATGGCGAAGTTATGGTTCTGTGAAGTAATTTCAACGCTTTCGTTCTCAAGGCGTTTAACTGGATGGTTGCATCCGTGATGTCCGAACTTGAGCCTGAATCTTTCACCTCCCACTGCAATTCCGAGTATCTGGTGTCCGAGGCAGATTCCCATGACCGGGACTTTTCCGATAAGCTGTCTTGAAGCTTCTATGGCATATGACACGGCCGCGGGATCCGCAGGACCGTTGGACAGGAAGACTCCATCGGGCTTCTTTTTCAGGACTTCAGCTGCTGTTGTCTTTGCGGGAACAACTGTCACATCCATCCCGCTCAATCTCAGGGAGCGTAGGATATTCCACTTTATACCAAAGTCATAGGCGACAACTTTGAATTCGACCTTTGGCAGGATCGAGCATATTCCCCAGGACTTAGTAATTTTCCCATCCGGATCCCACTGGTACGGCTTTTCACAGGATACTTTTGAAGCATAATCCTTATTGTCCAGTCCTTCCCAGGACTTCGCCTTGGCGACGGCTTTTTCAGGGGAAATCTTCCCACTGCAGCACATATAGGCTTTCATCGTGCCGCAGTTGCGGATCTTGCTCGTGATGGCCCTGGTATCAACGCCGGCTATCCCGGGGATGTCATGTCTTATGAGTGCTTCTGTAAGAGATTCCTTTGAACGCCAGTTGCTTACCTCGTTGAGCTCATGGACTATGAAGCCGTTGGCGAAGAATTTTCTGGATTCCATGTCTTCCGCATTTATGCCGGTGCTGCCGATCTGGGTGTAGGTCATAGTCACAAACTGTCCGGCATAGGACGGATCGCTGAGAATTTCCTGGTAACCGGTCATTCCAGTATTGAAAACGACCTCCCCCTCCCTGTCGACGGGCGCTCCGATTGAATATCCTCTCAGGACAGTGCCGTCTTCAAAGGCGAGAACTGCGTTCTTCTCCCTTTTCTCTTTCCAGTTGTAGGTCCTCTGCATCTTGAATTCCATCCATGATTAAAAATTTTGTAACTATAACTTTACTTGCGGATTCCGCAACAACGCAAATAATAATTTTGTGAGGTTCCTTGAGGAATGCCCTGATTTTATAGAAAGTAGTTGAATTTGACGGAAAAAACAGTATTTTCCAAGACTTGTGTCATATAGGAAAAACCATACTTAAGAGCGTTAAAATATGAATGCCAAAGATTTAAGGAAGAAATACCTGGACTTTTTCGTCTCAAAAGGGCATGCCGTGATCGGCAGCGCCCCTCTTGTCCCTGAAAATGATCCCACCGTCCTGTTCACGACCGCCGGGATGCATCCGCTTATCACGTTTCTTCTCGGACAGAAGCATGCCCAGGGGAAACGGCTGGTCAACTATCAGAAGTGCATACGCACAGGAGACATTGATGAAGTCGGTGACGCTGTGCATCTCACGTTCTTCGAGATGCTTGGGAACTGGTCGCTTGGCGATTATTTCAAGAAGGATGCGATTGAGTTCAGCTTTGAATTCCTGACAAGCCCAAAATGCCTCGGACTTCCGATGGACAAACTGGCGGTCACGGTCTTTGAAGGGGATGCCGACGCTCCATTTGACGAAGAAGCCTATAATCACTGGCTCAGGCTTGGTTTTAAGGAAAACAGGATATCGAAGAGGCCTAAGAAGGACAATTGGTGGGGTCCGGCCGGACAGACCGGTCCTTGCGGCCCCGACACCGAGATGTTTTACTGGACCGGACCTGAAAATGAAATTCCATCAGTCTTCACGCCAGACGACAGGCGCTGGGTGGAAATCTGGAATGATGTGTTCATGCAGTATAACAAGATTGACAAAGGGACATACGAACCTCTTTCACAGCAGAATGTTGATACTGGAATGGGAGTGGAGCGTGTCACCGCCATACTCCAGGGGAAGAAGAGCTGCTATGAGACCGAGTTGTTCCAGCCGCTTTTTGCAAAGATAAATGAGTTGAAGAAAGTGTCTGAAGGGGATATTGAACGATCCGAAAGGATCATAGCCGACCATATACGGGCGGCGACATTCATCATAGCCGACGGTGTCGTGCCTGGCAACGTGGATCAGGCCTACGTGCTTCGCCGTCTGATCAGAAGGGCGATCCGTGAGGGCCGGAAACTTGGAATTGACTGCCGTTTCACGGATCTTATCGCTGAAAAGGTAGTTGAAAACTATTCAGACGTATATCCGGAACTTGAAAGAAACAAGGACAAGATCTACGAGGCTCTTAGGACTGAAGAGGAGATGTTTGAAAAAACCCTGGAGAAAGGAACCAGGGAATTTGAAAAGCTCATAGGAAGGGTTCCTCCACATGTCACACAGAAGGTAATCAGCGGGAAGAATGCGTTTTATCTATATGAAACTTATGGATTCCCTATCGAACTCACTGATGACATGGCAAGGGAGAAGGGTTTTTCCGTCGACAGGGAAGGATTCGACAAGGCCTACCAGAAACACCAGGAGCTTTCAAGGCAGGGAGCGGAACAGAAGTTCAAGGGAGGACTAGCGGACAATTCCGAGATGACAACCAATCTTCATACCGCAACGCATATCCTCCACGAGGCTTTGAGGCAGGTTCTTGGGGCACATGTCGCCCAGAAGGGGTCAAACATAACGGTTGAACGCCTTCGCTTCGATTTTTCACATCCTGACAAAATGACTCCTGAACAGATCTCCAAGGTGGAAGCCATTGTCAATGAGGTAATTCAGAAAGGGCATGACATTGAATGCGAGGAGACGACTGTTGAAGATGCCAAGTCAAGGGGGGCTATTGGCTTGTTTGTTGAGCGATATGGGGATAAGGTAAAGATGTACAGCATAGGAGATTTCAGCAAGGAAATCTGCGGGGGGCCTCATTCTGATAACACTTCGAAGCTTGGAAAGTTCAAAATTCTTAAAGAAGAAAGTTCGAGCCAGGGAGTGAGACGCATAAAAGCGGTCCTTACTAAAGAATAAATGAAGCAGGCAAAAGTACTAATAGCCAGGGAGAATGGCGCATACCACGTGAAAGTGGAAGGCAGAGCCACCTTTGAATGCAGTCCTCCTTTGCGCAATTTCGCCAACAGTCTTGATGAACATGACTGCAAGGGGATCTTTATTGACCTCTCAGCATGCGTTGGAATGGACAGTACGTTCATGGGGATCCTCGCCATGATCGGACTGAAGGCGAAAAAGCTGGGATCCCTGGTCAGTATTGTAAATGCCAGCGACAATAACAAAAACCTTCTCAACGGACTTGGACTTCAGAAAATATTCTCCTACACCACCACTTCTGAAATTGAATCCCACCAGAGATGGATGGATGCAGGAACCTCGACAGACAAGACAGAGAAAGCTGAAACTGTACTGGAAGCCCATCAGACTCTCATGGAAGTGGACAAACAGAACATACCTAAATTCCAGAATGTCGTCGACTTTGTGAAAAAAGATCTAAATAAAGAGGTAAAAAAGGACTGACATTCCTCCGTCAGCAAACCGGATAAACCCAGTAAATCAATTGTCAACAGCCATTTTTGAATCTGATTTGTCTCCATAAAGCTTCCGGCATATTCTCCAGGATGAATTTGAAGGAATTTCCAAATAAAGACATTTATAACAACCTCTGAATCATGGAATAAGTTCAAAAAAGAACTTTTACATGACGCGAAAAGCGCCGAATATCTTACAAAGGAGAGCCTGAAATCCCTGGATATTGATCACCTAAGCGTGGTCGACAAAACAAAGCTTCCGCCAAGCGGCCTGAAAAATGATTACGTAAGCATGGCTCCATACTGGTGGCCGGACCCTCAAAAGCCGGATGGGCTGCCTTACATACGCAGGGACGGGGAAACCAATCCTGAACATTACAATACAGATCGAACCCAGCTGGAACACCTTTGCGATGCCGTTTCCTGTCTGACTATCCAATCCTTTGTTTCAGAAAATGAAATCCATGCAAGCCACGTCGGCAGGCTTCTGCGCTGTTGGTTCCTGGAGCCTTCCACAATGATGAATCCCCATCTCCGCTATGCCCAGTACATACCGGGAAGATGCGAAGGAAGAGGACTGGGGCTCATAGATACCATGAATCTATGTCATATGCTTGATATGGTCTCGCATCTGCCGTTCAGCAAATCCTGGACTCAAAATGATCTTTCAGGTCTTAAGGATTGGGTAGGATCTTATCTCGAATGGTTTCTCAAAAGCGAACATGGGCAGACCGAATGCAGGGAGTTCAACAACCATGGCACCTGGTATGACACACAGGTAGTCTGTTTCGCAGTCTTCTGCGGTCAGGATAAAATAGCCCGCGACCAAATTGAAAACCATGTTTATCCACGGATCAGCTCACAGATAGAACCGGATGGGAGCCAGCCTCACGAACTCGCACGCACCCTTTCCATGTCATACTGCACTTTCAACCTTACAGGTTTTGCAATCCTGTCCCGCCTCTCCCGTCAGATGGGAATTGATCTATGGGGATGGAAGACTGCCGATGGGCGCGGGATTTTACCTGCAATCAGATGGATGCTTCCATATTACATGGGAAGGAAAAACTGGAACTGGACCCAGCTCAATGAGTTTCCTCCATCAAAGGCGGCATTTCTTCTCAGTCTTGCGGCTGAAGACACACAGGATGGCGAAATCATTGAAGCTGCCGGCAAACTGGCAGAATTTCCCTGGAGCAAGATTTCAGCCTGGCGGACAGGAGTACGCGAATTCAATAATAAATCATAGATAAGGCAATTGCATGCCTGACAAGGAGCGCCGATCTCCAGGTCGGCTTATAATGGGCGGTCTGTGCATTCGGGGTCAGACACGAATGGCGCTAAGATTATAGAGAAGACAAACTAAAGTTTGAACTCCAATATTTGTCTGTGTGCTGAGGTTGGAGTTCAAGCTTCAGCTTGTGTATTCATGATGGCAGAAATGCTTAACTTAGCGGCATTCGGGGTCAGTCTCCCGCAATTGACAAGAAAAAGCCGGCTTTCGCCGGCTTTTAAGAATAAACGTATGCAAAGAGGATTACTCGACTCTTTCTACGACGATGTCCTTGTCTATCTTCTCCCTGAGAATCCTCTGGATACCGTCCTTGATTGTCATGGTCGCATGGGGGCAGCATCCGCAGGCGCCTTTGAGCCTGAGGTCGACATTCTTGCCATCGATCTTGACAACTTCGAGATCTCCGCCGTCGGCCTGGAGATGGACTCTGAGTTCCTCAAGCATATCCCTGATTTTCTTTTCCATATATATTATTCCTTTCATTTATTATTTTGACGAATATAGGGCGCAGAAACACCCGATAACTGGCAATCTAGGGTTGTACCGGCGTTAAATCAAGGGAGTCAATTACGAAACTCAAATTTTAAAGAATGTATGCGTAATCCCTCAGTCTTTATCCTGCATCTCCTAAAACTCTGCGAACTTCGCGCCTTCCCCTTGCGTTCTTTGCGGTTAGGATCCAATGCTTTTACCGCAGAGTGCGCAGAGGGAAGAAGACTGAGGCTTATGCTACTATAAGAATTGCCGGCGAGACGCCAGCGCTCCAAAATTACCTCGAGATAAATGTATGCCTTTTAGATCAATCAGCCTCTGCTGACAAGACCTGAAAGGGTACCGCCAAGACCGGTGAGTAGAATTACGGATAATATGATGATTCCGAAGATCGGAAAGAATCCACAGAGAAGTATGACGATTCCGCCGTAAAGGACGGCAAAGAATGTAGATCCGGCTTTCGGGCTGGAGGTATTTGCCAGTATTTTCTCGCCTGTAAAATGGCTTACTGCGGTAAAAGCAAGAATAAAATGTATGAAGAAAAGCAATAGTACCGGTATTGAAAGGAGGCCTTCATACGGTTTCGGGATGAATTTTGATATACCCAGGAGAAGTATGTATGCTATGAAAACCATTATTCCCAGAAGGAATGATTTCAACAGCCTGCCGTTCAGTCCCGAACTCAGCCTGATGACCTTCTGCGGTTTGAAAACTGACAAGAGAAGTCCCAGGGAGATGCATCCCAGTTTTGCCAGGATAATGAGGCAGGCAACCACAAGCATGAACAGGACAGACCCCAATATCATCCTGGGATCGTGAGCTCCACCCGCGGCAAATACATGGCATGCCGACAGGGAAATCATGGCTGTTAAGATGATTTTCTTCATGCTTACTTGGACGTCCTCCGTTCATCAAAAAACCGGATGGCCGGGAATGAAAGCACAATTCCGGCTATGATTGTTATGATGATCATTTCGATATTTATCAATCCGGTCAGGCTCAGATCAAAGCTGAACGGGATGCTGCTCGAGAAATATTCCCCTATCACAGTTATATATTCGTCTGAAAGTCCGACCGCGGCAAGCATCATGTTGACGGTTTCCATAAGCCTTGGGTCCAGGAATACCAGTATTGCAGCCTCAACGACGACGAATGCAGCCGCGAAGGACAATATTGAATATGATTTACTGTCCTTTTGCTTTATCCTGGACATCACATTTTCAGTCAAATCCGTATTTTTCATGATTTCCTGGCTCCTTTCAGAGACAATCTCCCCGAAAACCTCAACTGCCTTGAATTTCCCCTCGCATTCCCCGCAGACACAAATATGCTGATTCAGCTCTTTCCTGTCCTTTTCATCGAGCCAATCGTAGTCGGGCATCAAATTTACAAATTTTTCACATTCCGTATGCATTTTCCCTGTTCCAATCCCTGGTGTAGTTTTCCAGCAGCTTTTTCCTGGCCCTGTGAAGCCCTGTCTTTACTGAACTTTCACTTATGTTGAGTATCTGGGCGACTTCAGCACATGACTTCTCGGAAAGGTAGAACAGCGCGCAGATCTCCCTCATTGAGACCGGCAGATTGTCCACCATCTGCCTTATCTTGTGGCTCTTTTCACTGATCGTCATAGCCTCGACAGGATTTGGGGAGCTGTCCGATATGTTCTCCATTATGTCCCTGCTCTCCTCTTCATTTTCAACGAACTTCATTTTCCTGTCCCTGAAAAGGTTCCTTGTGCAGTTTATGGCAATCGTCATGAGATAGGGAGAAAGCGGACGCCTTGTGTCGAACTGCTCGATATTCTTGTAGAATCTGACGAAAACCTCCTGTGCGACATCTGATGCATCATGTGAATTCTGCGTTATGGCATATGCGCAGCTGTAAATTCTGCCCTGGTACCGCCTGATGATTTCAGCATACAGGTCGGTATCGCCCCGTATGACCTGGCCGATAATTTCCGAATCAGAATTTTCGTTGACTTCATTCATATCTTAAAACCAAAAAAATCAGTTTCTGCTTATTATATCCCTGTTTACGCATTTTTGATGAAAAAGGTTACAAATTTTCCGTTTGAATTTTTCAGACGCGTTTCCATATTGCAAGTCCATGGAAATGGACATATATTAGATGTTTTACAAATCGACTTAAAAAAGACATATTCTTAAAGAGGATTTTTATGGTTGCTGAAATTCTGAAGAAGATACATGATCGCAAGGCTAAAATCGGGGTCGTCGGGCTTGGCTACGTGGGACTTCCGCTTACGAAGGAATTCATCAATGCCGGCTTCAAAGTGCTTGGATTCGATGTTGATACCGAAAAAATCAAGATGCTGAAGAAATCCCAGTCATATATAAAGCACATTGATTCCTCAGTATTGAAGAAAATGAATGATACGGGACGGTTCAATGCCACGAACGACTTTTCGAAGAGTTCGTCCTGCGACGCCATAATAATCTGCGTGCCGACGCCTCTGACGCATAACCGCGAGCCTGACATGAGCTATATTGTGTCGACTGCCGAATCACTGGCTCCATATGTCAGGAAAGGACAGCTGTTTTCACTCGAATCAACGACATATCCCGGAACGACCACCGAAGTCCTATGCCCGATTCTCGAGAAGAAAACTAAATTGAAGGCTGACAAGGATTTCCATGTGTCCTTCTCTCCGGAGCGCGAAGATCCGAACAACAAGGATTTTTCAACTTCCACCATTCCGAAGGTGGTTGGTGCGGACACTGCCGACAGCCTGAAAATAGCCAGGGCCATGTATGACACCATAATCTGCAGGACGATTCCAGTGTCTTCGTCTGCGACCGCCGAGGCGACCAAGCTTGTTGAGAACATCTTCAGATCGGTCAATATCGCGATGGTGAACGAATTGAAGCTCATTTTCGACAAGATGGGCATCGACATATGGGAGGTCATTGAAGCCGCCAAGACAAAACCCTTCGGATTCATGCCTTTCTATCCCGGACCCGGACTTGGAGGGCACTGCATACCTATAGATCCATTCTACCTGACATGGAAGGCCAGGGAATATAACTGCTCCACCAGGTTCATTGAACTTGCAGGTGAAATCAATACTTTCATGCCATACTACGTAATCCAGCGCACTCTCGAGGAGATGAACATGCGCGGAATGGTCATGAAGGGTAGCAAGATCCTGCTGGTCGGAGTGGCGTACAAGAAGAATGTCGACGACCTGAGGGAAAGTCCGTCTTTCATGCTCTGGAAGCTTCTCGAGGAGAAAGGTGCAAAGGTCGAATACCATGATCCTTTCTGTCCTCTCGTACCCAGGACCCGCGAGTATCCCCAGTACAGCGGCAAGAAGAGCGTCAGTTTGAAAGGCAGGAAATACGATGTGGTGATGATTGCCACGGCCCACGACTGCGTGAAACACAAGGAAATTGCGAAACTCGCAAAGCTCGTAATTGATACCAGGAATGCCGTTCCGAAGGGCAAGAACGTGGTGAAATGCTAATTTCCATAGGCTGGACAAAATGAAAAAAAATGCAATAATTGTGACAGGAAGCGCAGGATTCATCGGTTTCCATGTCGCCGAGAAACTTCTGACAGAGGGGCATACGGTTGTCGGCATAGATAATTTCAACAACTACTATCACACATCAATCAAGGACGCCAGGTCCGAGATTCTCAGGAGGAATCCCAACTTCATTGAAAAACGACTGGATATCGCAGACCTGGAGGAATTAAAGAAAGTCTTCTCGGAATACCGGGCCGACGTGGTCTGCCATCTTGCGGCCCAGGCCGGGGTAAGATATTCTCTGACCAATCCCCATGCCTATGAGCACAGCAACGTACTGGCATTCCTTAACATCCTAGAAATGGTCAGGCACAATAATATTCCGAGGCTTGTGTATGCTTCCAGTTCAAGCGTATATGGAGGCAATACGAAAATACCCTTTTCTGAATCTGACAGGGTGGACAACCCCATAAGCCTTTATGCCGCTTCCAAAAAAGCCAATGAGCTGATGGCGCATTGCTACACCCATCTTTACGGTTTCCAGACCATAGGACACAGGTTTTTCACGGTTTACGGACCCTGGGGGCGTCCTGACATGGCGATGTGGCTTTTTGTCGAAGCCATCAAGGCCGGCAAGAAGATAAAAGTCTTCAACTTCGGGAACATGAAACGTGACTTCACATTCATTGAAGACATAGTGAATGGCGTCTGCTCTTCAATGTTCTCGCCCAATCTGGACAAATATGAGATTTTCAATCTTGGAAACAACAGAAGCGAAAAACTGATGGACATGATAGGAATAATTGAAAACCATATAGGGATAAAAGCCGAGAAGGAGATGCTGCCCATGCAGCCCGGAGACGTCCCGGAAAGTTTCGCCGACATTGAGAAAGCCCATAAGAAGCTTGGATTTGATCCCAGGACTTCAATTACGAAAGGCATTCCGGCCTTTATCGACTGGTACAACAAACATCCGGATCTGGCAAGCCTGGTAGCAAAAAGCAGATAACATCCGTGTCCCGCACAAACATAATACTTCTGTGGGTGGTAATCACACTGTTGACTTCCAGCGCGTCGATACTGACGCGCTACTGCAATATATCGGCTGCAAGCATCGGGTTCTGGCGTGTTTTCGGCGCCGCGATGCTCATCCTTCCGTTCGCGATATGGATAAGCAGGAAGGAAAACAAGAACAAGTTCTTCACTAAAGGGACTCTTCTGGCTGGATTGTTTCTCGGTGCGCATTTCACGACCTGGTGCTGGGGCATCCAGAACACGAGCATAGCGAACGCCTGCCTCTTCATCGGGCTCCAGCCTCTCATAACACCATTCATAGCGCATTACATGATCGGTGAACGACTTAACAAGTGGGAGATACTTGCCGTTGTCATCGCCATCATGGGCACTTTGTGGCTCACCATACACCAGTTCAGCGCAAGCCGTTCCGATTTCGCGGGGATAACCGTAACATTCATTTCCGCGATTCTCTGCTCTACATATTTTGTCATAAGCAGGAAATTCCGTGCCGGCCATCATATTTTCGTATTCAGCACCGAGGTTTTCTTCGTAGCGGCATTCGTCCAGGCAATCGCTGCAATCCTCATCTATGGATCCATTGAAATAGGAGACACCCAGAGCATACTTGCACTGGCGGGACTCATCCTTCTGCCAACGGTCGGAGGACACGCTCTTGTAATGTATGTCCTCAAATATGCAAAACCCCAGCTCATATCTTTCAGCGTTCCCGCCCAGTTCGTCCTTGCAACAATAATGGCGATACCTCTTTTCAAGGAAGTTCCGCCTCTCTGGTTCTATCCCGGCGCCATCCTTGTGTTAACAGGGGTCATCCTGGGCATTGCAAAATCTGAAGGCTGATGCACATGAATGAAATGAACCTCAGAAACCGGCTCAAGACAGTAAATGTGACATTGTCTCCGAAGAAGAGTTCAAAATATTAGCATATTGCATGTAATATGCTAGATTTCAACGTTCAAATCTGGAACCAATACATAATTTACGGAGTTTTATGATGAATTCCCTGTTAAGACCGGCATTGTTGGCCGCAATTGTCATTACTCTTGCAGTTGCACAGGGATGTACCAGCGTTTCCTATGACGGAAAGACTTATGCCCCGACCACCAGCGTCGAAATCGTCAAAAAGCAGAAGGGGGTTCCCGACGGTTATGAGCTAATGGGCCATGCTGTAGCCAGCGCTCCCGCCAATGAAGGAGGCAGCCAGCAGGATCTTGAGAAGAAATTGGTACATAAGGCGAAGGACAAGGGCGCCGACGCCGTCATGATAATCCTTTACGAACAGGTCAAGTCAGGCGAGGAACGCGATGATCAGCTCATGAACACAAGCCCCGTAAATACAGGTTGGGGAATGAATGTCGACACTGAAGGCGACATTAGGATGATAGATTCAGTGAGCGGGTCTGCGACTCGTGCCGACAGGACGGGAACTCCGGTATATAAGGCTATAATGAAGGCGGTGTTCCTTAAGAAGACAGGGAATAATGCCGGCAAATAGGGGATGCCGCTGAAAGGATGAATTCAGTACATGTCTCCCGGTTATGCGTTATATATATATGATTGCATGGAACATAATGGTTTATAAGTTGTCTATAATACTAAATTTAATTTTAAAATAAGGATTGATGTACATGAAAAAGGAACAGTATCTTCTAATTGCATTGTTATTCTCCTTCTCCTCGTTCAACATTGTAAACGCCGAGGATAAGGATGCGAAACCGGCTCCTGCCCCGGAGTTGAAACCGGAAGCGTTTTTCAAGGCCGATGAGGCCGCACCGAAAAAAGCAAATGCCGAACCTCTAGCATTCCTTCCTGAAATTGTCGCCAAGATCGGCGATGAGAACATAACAAAGGCCGACATCGAGGCCGAGTTCAAGCCCATAATCTCGATGATGAAGGAAAACGGGCAGCTGGATAAAATACCTCCGGAAACCTGGAAAAAGGAAGTTGCAGCCGGAATCAACGACATGGTCACCACGAAGCTGCTCACGAAGGTTGCGGAAGAGAATGGCTATAAGCCTGACGCGGCAAAGACAGACGAAGAATTCAAGAAAATGACGGAAAAGATTCCACCTGAACAGCTTGCCGAAATGCTGAAAAAGCAGGGAATGACCGAGGAAGCCATAAAGAAAAGGATTGGAATCAGCCTCGCAATACAGAAATGGATCGAGGAGAAAGTAGTCAACGACATTAAAATATCCGATGAGGATGTCGAGAAGTTCTACAAGGAAAACCAGGATCGTTTCAAGAAACCGGAGACTGTGCAGGCCTCCCACATCCTCATAAGGCCTGAAGAAATCGACGCTGAAAAGGCAAAGACGATGTCAGATGCGGATAAGAAAAAAGCATCCGATGAACTTAAGCAGAAAGCCCTTAAGAAGACCCAGGAAATACTTGCCAAGCTCAAGGGCGGCGAAGATTTTGCGAAACTCGCAAAAGAGAACAGCGCCTGCCCCAGCAAGGAGAAAGGCGGAGATCTCGGCGCATTTGAAAAAGGAAAGATGGTCCCTGAATTTGAAAAGTCCGCATTCTCGCTGAAGCCTGGAGAGATGAGCGACATAGTCGAGACGAAGTTCGGCTATCACATAATCAAGGTCACTGAAAAAAGTGAAGCTGCAACTGTTCCCTTGAAGGACGTGAAAAGCTTCATCCTCGACAACATGAAGAAGCAGAAGACCTCTGAAGCCGTCCAGAAGCTGATCGAGACCGAGAAGGAGAAGAGAAAAGTCGAAATTTTTGTAAAATGATATTTTTCCCGGAAGGGAAAAATATTACATGGCCTCGGGAACATCGATCGTAAGGGTCTTCAGCCCGTCAACAAGAATGTCGCGTGTCCGGAAACATAGGGCAATCCTGACCTTCTTAAGGTCATCATTGTCCGAGTTCAGGACTGAATGCTCCCTGTAGAACCGGTTGAACGCCTTTGCAAGCTCAAGAAGATATTCGGAAACCATCGAACAGTCCATTCTTTCGGCCGACGCCTTGAGAATTTCGGGATACTGCGAGATCCGCACGGAAAGTTCCTTTTCCTCGCCTGAGGAGGCAAGGTTCCATTTAACTTCCTCCGTTGTCAGCAGGCCGGATTCCCTGGCCTTTCTTTCAATGGAGTTTATCCTTGCGCATGCATACTGCACATACGGGCCGGTATCGCCTTCGAACTTTATCGAAGCCTGCGGATCGAACATGATGGTAGTCTTCGGGTTGAACTTAAGCAGATTGAACTTGATCGCGCCGATGCCGATTATTTCTGACCGCCTGTCGATGTCGTCCGGGACTTTCCCCTCGCCGACACGTTCCAATGCTGCGGATTTAGCAAGGTTCACCATTTCATCGAAAAGGTCGTCCGCGTCGACGACGGTCCCTTCACGGCTTTTCATTTTACCGGTAGGCAGATTGACCATTCCATATGAAAGGTGATGGAGGTTGTCGGCCCATGCATTCCCCATTTTCTTGAGGATTGCAAAAAGAGTCTTGAAATGATGTATCTGTTCGTCGCCGACCACCCATATCTGGATGTCTGGAGAGTAATCCCTGTATTTCAGGAGGGTAGTTCCAAGATCCTGGGTCATGTATACGCTTGTACCATCGGAACGCAGCAGGACTTTTTTGCCGAGTTTCACATCTTCCAGATCGATCAGGATTGCGCCGTCGTCCCTTTTGAAAAAAGTTCCTTTTGCCAGCCCTTCAACTACAAGGTCTTTACCGAGAAGATATGTCTGGCTTTCAAGATAAGTATGCTCGAACTCCACTCCCATGCGCCTGTAGGTCTGCGCGAACCCCGCAAAAACCCAAACGTTCATTCTTTTCCAGAGTGAAACTACCTCAGGATCGCCGGCCTCCCATTTCTGCAGCATTTCCTGGGCGGCTCCGCCAATTTCAGTCTTCAGGAAAAGTTCCTCGTCAGGCATGTCCTTAAATTCTGGACTGCCTTCTTTGAGCTCCTTGAGCTGCCTCCGTAATTCAGTATCGAACTTGACGTAGAAATCTCCGACAAGGTGATCCCCTTTTCTTCCTGTGCTTTCAGGGGTTGCTCCGTTTCCAAAACGCTGGTACGCAATCATTGACTTGCAGATGTGTATGCCGCGGTCGTTCACAAGGTTTATCCTGAAGACTTCATGTCCGACCCTCTTCATAAGTGAAGCCAGGGACATTCCGATAGTGTTGTTGCGGACATGTCCGAGGTGCTGGGGCTTGTTCGTGTTAGGAGCAGAGAACTCGATGAGGACCCTCCTCCTTTTGTCCACTGGAAGATTGCATGAGCTGAGGATTTCAGCGAACTTTCCTACGGTATCCCTGTGGAGGGCATCGCCATTCATGACTAGATTTACGAACGCCTTGACCTTTTCAGCCTTCTCCACATCTGGATGGGCTGACAGGAATTCCACCGAGTTCTGGGCGATCTCATCTGGACTCTTCCTGAATATTTTCGCGAAACGGAAACAGTTGACCGTGATGTCACCGTTCATTCCCGCAGGGCATATTTCCGGTATGATGTCCCATCCGTCCGAAGTTTTTATTTCCGTATAGGATCCGTTGAGATGGTTCTTCAAGTCGTCAAGGCATTTGAAATTCATGGTTTTTCCCTGGAAAGATGTAAATAGGTTAGACTCGGACTAAGAGGATCACGCCGACAAGCAGGATCAATGTTTCGGCGGCGGTTCCCGACATGCCGATCAGTTTTCCTGTGACTCCCCCGAAATTGGTCTCGCAGTAGAGTTTGAACTTTTCGGAAAAATAATAGGCAAGGACGATGGCGATTATTATGGCGGGGGAATAGCTCCAGCCAACAATCATCGAGATGACGCCGGCGAAAAGCCAGGCAAGCCTCTCGGCGCGATTTTCAGCATCAAAGAAAGGCTGCGAAGTCCGCAGGTCCTTGGCTACCGCCATCTTAGCGATCACCGCATAGGAAATTGCCATCGTGACGATAATCCATGTAGTGCGGTCGTAATAGACAAGAAGTGCGACGCAGGCGATCTTGAGGAGAAAAACAGAAAAGAAAAACATAAGGCCAAGCGATGTCCTGCAGAAAGAGGGTTCTTTTTCAACGGCTGCCAGAAGCTCCAGATCCTTGAGGCCTTCGAGCCTGGCCTCGATGAATGACATGAAAGCATTGAAGTTCCTGCCCAGAGTCGCTATTTCAAGCCCGATGACTATGAGTATGGCTGAAACTGCGGCGGCGGAAGGGGGCGACTGGAACTTGTCGAGGATCCAGATGATACAGTAGGCGCAGTAGCCGAGGAGCGCCCCTACGATTGGAAAACATGCGAGGGTGTGCAGCGAATCGCCCTTTGGCTCCTCATCCTCATACCAGAGACCGATATTCGGGAAAGGAATTTCCAGAAGGAGATTCCATGCAGATACAAACGCTCCCAGCCAAGTTCTTTCCATATGAAATTTTTCACGTTTGATGTTAATCTACAAAAAATACCTTACCAAAGATACCATGTCTTGCATGGCGGAATGGCACAGATGAAAATTTTTATAATGTACCGTCAGGACGGGATTTTACAATTTTTCGTATTCCTTTTCCATGTAATCATGGACGAACCTCGCAAGTTCCTTGCGGTTTTTCCCATTTGACAGGATAGGTTGGAGGATATGGATCTCAACTTCGGTGGATTTCCTCCCAAGCACGTACCAGCAGTGGGGAACAAGGGTCATTCCTCCGTACCAGCAGAGCGTAGGTTCATCGGGTTTCCGGACATATCTTGTCAGTATCGGATGGATCTTGAAATTGCCTGATACCACGGCTTCAAATGGTGTAGACTTGAAAGGAAGGATTCCTTTGCCATCGGAACTCGTGCCTTCCGGATAGACGATGAGGTTGATACCGTCCTCAAGCGTTTCCTTATACTTCCGCAGCGTCAGATGAGACTCCTGTCTTGACTCCCTGTTGACCCAGATTGGACGGGACACATAGATGAACCATCCGAGAAAAGGCCATCTGGCAATATCCGCCTTCGGGGTGAAGCGCAGCCGGAAAACAGCAGCATGCGCCAGGATGTCGAGATAGCTGAGGTGATTGGAGACAATGATGCCTCCTTCTATTTTATGAGGATCTCCGACCACCTTTATGTTCATATTGATGATCCTGGCGTTCCCTGCGCCCCAGAGCATGGCCACCTTTGTAACGCGCTTGATCCCTTTTCTACTGCCGAATCCGATGAACAACGCATATATTCCGGTAATGGCGAACCAGACAAGGATGGCGGGGAATCTTATGATGCGTCTTAGGAATGTCATTATGATTTAAAATGCCTGATGTAACGTTCTGGAACTTTCTGCTTGTCGAGGATGATCAGGAAGTCAATCGTCTTGAACTCATGGTCAAGGGCTGGCTCCCCGCATATCCTGCATCCGATCCTGAGATAACCCTTGAAGAGGGGGGGGATATGTTTCTTGAGGGCGATTTCATCCGAAAGGAGTCTTTGGAGTTCCTGTTCAGGAGGATATTCAAGCTCATATACCTTGCGGGGACGGGAGGTCAGGATTTCCGACATGAGATGTTTTTCCTGGAAATATCTGTAGAGTGCCCAGCCGGCCGCGGGATTCAACTCCTCCATGCTGACGCATCCGAGCATGAAACGCAAGTCCGTCCTGTTTAGCAGTTCCCCAATTCCGCCCCACATGAGTCCGACTATTGCCCCTGTCCTGTATTTTGGAGCGACACAGGATCTTCCCAGCTCCATGCAGTAGTTAGCGATTTCCCGGAGTCCGTAGATATCGTATTCCCTGGAAGAATAAAAACCCCTGGCTGAGTTGGCTATGGATCCCAGGTGGACGCGGTATGTCCCTATGGCCTTGCCGGTTTCCTTCTCGATCACAAGCAGATGCAGGCAGAATTCATCGAATTCATCGGAATCCATGCCACTCCTGCTGCATTCCTGGAGACCTTTCCCCTGCTCCAAATTGAAGATTTCATATCTGAGCCTGAGCGCTTTTTCAGTCTCCTCCTCGTTTTCAGCGAGTTTGACAATGAACTGGTCGGTCTCAAGGAGAACTGATGGAGAGACGATATGCCTGATTGAATATCTGTTAAGAATCACTTTTAAACGTGCCCCGTACTTTTTGTTCAAAAATGCATGACAACCAAATATAGCCCCGCCAAAATAATAATGACAGCAAGGGTGTATCTTAAATAATGAACAAATCTATCAGCCTTCTGGCGGATCTTCCAGAACAGAAATCCGGCAAGGCTGAAAACAAGGAAGGATCCGCAGAAAATTCCAGAAATGAAAGAAAAAGTGTGGTTCACGAAATCAGGGAAGAGCATCGAGAATATCGTCATCAGGAAGAGGAAGGCCGCGATATTCCCGGGATGCAGGAGCGCAGTAAGGAAGGCCGCCATAACTGGCGCAAAATGGCTTATTATCCACCTTGACGGGGGATTCCTGACGTTTTCCTTCGATGTCATTCCCTTGTGCGTAACATAGGTAACGCCGATTATGAACATTCCGACCATCATAATTGTGAGCCCTGCGGTCACAAGCCCGATCTTCTCGTAGTTTTTGAGGAATTTCTGGAATGAAGATGAGAATATCGTTGAAAATGCTGCCAGGGCGGCGTCTCCGATGGCGGCCGCAAGGACAGTGGCATAAAGCCTCTTTTTGGAATGGGCCAGCGCAGCATCGGCAACCATCGCCCCGGCAACTCCGACCGGAGCGCCAAGAATGATACCGGCGCAGAGGGAAGCAATAAAAATTCTAATCACATCCATTTATTTGAACAGGTTGATAGATTTCACTTTTTCGTTTCTACAGCTATCGGATTCAATTCGATCCAGTTGAGATCAGCTGAAGCCTTCGATGCGGTGTACTGGCTGTTGCTTGAGACGCTGATATAGATCTCGTCAGGATAGTATCCCCATGCGTTTTTAAAGTCCTCGGCCACGTTCCTCTCCTCGACAAACCATTCACCAAGCGCGTCTTCCTTGTTCCTCAGGGTGAACCATTTGATCTTCAGCGTTCCGGCCACATATGAACAGTTCCCTTCGGAACCCTTCGGCGTTTCAGTATCCCACCTGTATGACACGCTTTTCTTGGACAACAGGCTCCCAGTTCCCACATATATGCCGATAGCCTGGTCATCCTTGCCCCCCTCCCTCCCGTCACCTCCCTGAGGAAGAGCCTTCACCCTCCACTTCCACCTGATCATCGGAGTATCCTTCAAGTTCACCTTCTCGGGATTGCATATGACGCTTCCAGAGGACTTGTCCGACTCCATATGCAGGCATGACATATTATCCTTCTCGTCCTTGACCAGATAGAATTCAGAGGCCGCGGTCCCGATCTTTGTCCTGATCTCCCAGCCCTTCGGAAGAATTTTCTCACCGGCCTTCCCGTCGAACTGGAACAACTCCTTCCATCCAACGTTCGAATTTGCATATGCCGCAAGCGCGATGATTCCAATCAATGCCGAAAAGACGCATACCGCCGCATTTCTAAAACGCATGGGTTATCCTTGATTATTTCACTGCAGGCCGTTTTTTAGCGTACTCGCCATACTTGTCCATAATATCCGTCACATAGGCCTTGGTCGATTTTATCCTGATGCCGCTTATTACTTCACCTCCTGGATCAGAAGGGATCCATGAACTCATTCCCTTGAAACCCGCATTGTACTCGGAAAGTGCCAGTTCCTCGCAGTGTTTGTATTTCTCCCATCTTTTCATCGCACGGGAAAGATACCATGCGCCTATGTCGATGTTGAGGCTCGGATAAAAAAGCACGCCCTCTCCCTCAATATCGACATGGTTCAGTTCGGCCCATTCCTTGGCTGCGGTCGTCGGCCTTATCTGCATGAGCCCTACTTCACCGCTGCCGCCCCTGGCGTTCTGGTTGAACTTGCTCTCCTTCCAGATCACCGCCTTCAAGAGGCAGGAATCAACACAATATTTCCTTGCCGCCTCCGTTATCAGCGAATCATACATGTTTTTCCTGAAAAAATAATCATACGTGGCCTTTCCAAGACCCCATGTGATCAGAATAAGCGCCGCCAAAATAAGCAGAAGTATTCCGAACCTCCTGCCTTTGTAACGGTGATGTATTACTCTCTGGTACATTTTTTACGATATACTGCTTTAACTGATTTGACCAATCCCCATGCCCAGAAAAAAAAATGAATTTTACCGTCTGCGTGATATCTTATTGCCCTTAACTTTAAAGGAGCCCTTATGACATCCTACAAACACCTGCTCGATCATGCCTGTTCATTGAAGATAATTGACACCCACGAACATCTTCCGGGTGAAAAGGACTGGGCCTCCTGGAAACATGACATCCTGACGGAGTGGATGCGCCATTATATCTCCTCGGATATTATTTCCGCCGGGCTCAGCCAGAAAACGATGGAACGCGATATCAGGGGTTCCTCATTGACCGTAAAAGAAAAGTGGAATATCCTTGAACCATACTGGAATGCAGTGAAAAATACTGGATATGCACGCGTCCTGGACCATACGGCCAGGGACATCTACGGACTGCCGGGAGTAAACTCGAAAACCATCGGGGAGCTGGACCGCATTTTCAATGAACGCAGGGAAAACACCTTGTCCGGACAGAGCTACTACAGGCACATCCTGAAGGAAAAGAGCGGGATAGAAATTTCCATTGTCGACGGACTTGACGGAAACTCTGCATACGACCGAAGTCTTTTCCGGTACGCCTACAGGCCCGAACGTTTCATCACGCCGCAGAACCACGGACAAATCAGTCTCATTGCAAAACCAATGGGTTCTGCCGTGAAATCCCTGGATGACTGGAAGCACCTGTGCGAAAAAACGATCTGTTCCGAAATCGAAAAAGGCGCTGTCGCCCTGAAATCGGGAACAGCATACTGGCGCAGCCTCTATTTTCCTGAGACCGATGAAAAGCAGGCTTCGGATAACTTCATGGATATACTGCACAACAGAAAAGTCGACACCTCCCCTTTCCAGAATTTCATGATGCACCACATAATGAAAGTCGCGGACGGCAAAGGGCTGGTATTCCAGATCCATACCGGCCTCCAGGAAGGAAACGGAAACTGCCTATCTAATTCAAATCCGGAACATCTGGCCAATCTTTTCCTTAAATATCAGAATGTCACATTCGATATATTCCATATCTCATATCCATATCAGAACATATTGTCGGCATTGTCGAAGAATTTTCCAAATGTGATGATCGACATGTGCTGGTCACACATCATTTCTCCAACGGCCTCCGTAAATGCCCTGGTTGAATTCCTCGACGCCGTGCCGTCAAACAAAATTTGCGGGTTCGGAGGAGACTACATTCCTATCGATGGAGTCTACGGCCATCAGAAAATAGCCCGCCAGAACATCGCAAAAGCCCTGTCAATAAAAGTCGACGAAGGCGTCTTCGACCTTGATTACGCGAAGGAGATATGCAAAATGCTCCTGATAGACAATCCAAAGAGGATTTTTAAGCTATAAGGGATTTCCAGATATGAAAATACTTACATGCAACATCAGATACCTCGGCGCCGAGGACGGTGACAACGGATGGAAATACCGGAAGGATTTCTGTGCTGAAATAATAAAGTCCCAGTCAGCCGATATGATTTGTTTCCAGGAAGTCTGGAAGCAGCAGTTCGAAGACCTCCATAGGGCGCTGCCGGGATATCAGACGTTCGGAATGGCAGATGTTCCACAGGGGCGCAATCCCCAGAACTGCATTTTTTACCGCAAAAATAAATTCAACTTCATTTCCTCGGGAGGTTACTGGCTGTCGGAAACTCCTCATGTCCCTGGTTCCAGATCCTGGGACAGCGCCTGCATACGCCTGGCCAACTGGATTCGTCTCGAAGTCCTGAATACAAAAACTGAGTTCAGGATAGTCAACACCCATCTGGACCATGTAGCACAGGAGGCCCGTGAAAACCAGGCCAGGATAATCGTCGAAGATACAAAAGCGTATCAAGAAGATTACCCCCAGATCCTGACCGGTGACATGAACTGCGACTTTAGCAACAAGGCAATAAAAGTTTTTAAGTCCGGTGGATGGATAGACACATTCGAAGCCGTGCACGGCAATGGTAATCCCGGACATACCTACCATGAATTCAAGGGTTCAGAATGCGTTTCAGATATCGGCAAGATGGACTGGATTTTCATGCGTGGAAAGATTAGGGCTACAGATGCCGAAGTGATCAAGGATTGCAGGAATGGAAAATTCCCGAGCGATCACTATTTCGTCAGCGCCACGGTTGATCTACTGTAGATATCAGGAATCTGTCCATTTGAACTTATAGAACTTGGCTACATGCTCGGGTGTGGCTTCCCCGTCTCTCCTGCTGCTGTGGCAATGAAGATTCCCCTTATACCAAGGAATAGAATTCCTCCTAATTTATTTCATCCAAGTCACGGACGTCGCAAGGACGTCCCTCCATGCCTTACGGCGTAATTAATATCAAAATACGGCGAAGCCGTGGAGGGTCGCGCTTGCCGCGACCGGAGCTTTTGAATTATATCCATGATTATTTGTACGTTCCAAGCCTCAGGCCTTCATCCACGAAATAGCGGTAGGTCTCATATTTGCAGTCGGTCGGAATCGAATGATCGGAGTGCAGGATATAGCCTGAATCCTTCATGACAACCGGGATTTTCTGCTGGAGTTCCTTCCTGATTGCTTCACGGTCGTTGGCGACAAGGTTTCTGGCGTCCATGCCTCCGCAGAATGCGATTTTGTGACCGAAATTCTTCTTGAGTCTCAGAAGATCCATGCCCGCCTTGATCTCAATAACCTGCAGGCAGTCAATACCGGCTTCAATGAGGCCAGGCACAAGAGGTTCGACAAATCCACAGGAGTGGACAATCACCGGAAGTCCGAGGGAATGAGCGTAATCAAAAGTCTTCTTATGGGCGGGCTGTACCATCTCACCGTACATTTCCGGCGACATGAAAGGCCTTTCCTTGAATCCCATGTCCTCGTAGAACCAGATGCCGTCGGGCTTCCCGCATTCGGCAAAAAGGATTTCCATGAGCCTGATGTTCAGATTTGAAAGGGTGTCGGTCATGTCCTTGATCCAGTCCGGATCCAATGCCATTCCCATGAGCATGTATTCGTGGCCGCATATCGGATGCATCTGTTCGAAGACATTTACGCCGGACCAGCAGAAGAAGCGGTTGGCCTTGGCGGCGGCTTCCTTGGCGCTTTTATATCCTTCAAAATTTATCCTGCGCCTGTCCGTCTTGAGCAGGTGTGGTTTGATGAGTTCTTCCCAGCCTGCTCGGTCCTTCACGGTAAAATCGACGTGTTCAGGAGTGGCGTTGTGCAACTTGTGCCTGCGGAGGATGGCGTAGTTTCCATCTTTTTCGAGCTTAGTCTCAGCATCCTCTTCTATGACTTCATTCTTATGATCAATGTTGGCGACATAGTTGAATGCCCAGCATCCGGACATGTCGAAACCGAAATGAGCGGCGAGATCCTCGTCCTTCTTGATATGTCCCTGATCCGTCCAGACTTTCTGCGTATCACCCCAGAAATGTTCATAAAGCCCTATACGATCGACGGGTTTCCTCTTGAGAATATTCGAGATCCTTTCCTTACCGGTCATAGGCATGGCAAATCCCCTTTGTTTTGATTTGGGTGCATAATATACATCTGTCTACAATATTTTCATTCCTACAGGAAAATATTGGGGTGCCCCCAATGGAAGGCTGGAAATCCGTCCTACTTTGAATTCTTCTCGAAGAATTTCTTCAGAATGAATATTTCCCTTCTCATTATCCTATCCCTTATGGTTTCTGATTCTTCGCGAACCATTCCTTCAGCAGCTTCTCCCTCGTGGTCTGTTCCTTTGCAGGATTATTGTCGTTCTTGTCGGGTCCGTATTCCACGCTCCATCCGTTCCATTCGCGGAATGCGTGGTAGCTCCAGTCCCAGCCATACTCCTCAAAGATCTCTATGCAGTCCTTCAGATAATTGTATGCGCTGTCGCCAGGCGCCCAGCGGATGGCACTGAACTCGCCGATGTAGATGTGTACATTGTACGCAAGCTGGAAGTCGCGGACAGGCTGCAGATATTTACGCAGCGCCTCCTTGTCGCACATCTTGCCATTGATCATCCCCGGATAGGATACTGGCGTGTCAGGATTGTTGTTGACTCCCTGATGCGTGAACGTGCCGGGGTAGTACATGTGAGCCTGGTATACTACATTCTTTACGTCGACTGGCTCGAGATATGTGAATGCCTCAGGGCTGTCCCAGCTGTCGGATTCTATGATAATTGTGGTGTCTGGATCTATCTTCCTGACCGCCTTTGCGGCGAGGACCTGGATGCCGAGATAGTCTGCCAGTCCGTCGGTCGAAAGTTCTCCGGTAACAGGTTCATTGATCAGATCATAACCCCAGACTGCGGGATTTCCCTTGTAGCGGGTGGCGATTTTCTCCCATATCTTTACGAAATGCTCCTGATAGATCTTCTCAGTCAGCATCGCCATCGAACTGTCGTCGTAGCGTCCGCCGGGAGGACTGTGCAGGTCGATGACAACCTTGAGCCCGTACTTTTTGCAGGACTCAAGAACCTTGTCAAGATCTGCAAGCTCCTCGTCAATCCACTTGTCGTAGTCGGCAAGATCACGTCCGACATTTGCCTTCCCCCATGACCTGGTCATCTGCCAGCGTATGAGATTGGCATTCCAATCCTGTCCGAGTACGCGCAGATCCTCGTCCTTGAACTGGTTCGGCGACATCGTACCGCGCAGTCGCGGCAGGCTGTGCCCCTTGTATGCCGGAGGAGGATTCACCATCGGCGCGGGACGCGGCAGTATCTTGCCCCTTGAAACGATAACAACAATATCTTTAAACCATGCCTTACCGGTGCAGTTCTCAAGTCCCAGCGAAATATCGCCGCTGATTAGATCGTCGGGAATTGACATGTTGAACGAAAGTTTCTTCCAGTCGAACGTCCCAAACACATTGTTCTGGTTGTTCCATTTCTGTCCGGCTGCGGTGGAGACGGTGTGCATCATATATTTCACGCCATTGTAAGGTTCAGGCGGCTGTGTGACCTTCTCCGCCTTCGCCATGCACTGGAAATGGAGTGACATGCCTTTATAGGCGGTGACGTCGAACGGCATGTTTATCTTGTAGTGTCCAGGTTTTTCCGTGTCAGGAACGTCGACAAAAAGAACTGTCGGACCGGTATTCCCGTCCTTCACCCATTTCGCCCACGGTGCTTTTGTAAACTTCTCCCGTTCCTCCTGTTTGCCGAAGTCCATCTTCAATACCACGTCTCCGACACGCGCTTCCCCGGTCTTCCCCGGCAGCGCCTGCGACAGGCAGTCCACTGATGCGAAAAAAGCAAATCCGACTGTCACCGACATGAATGCTGATGCAAACGTCATATCAATCACCTCATATGAGTTATATATAAGCGTTAAGTTTGGTGCTTTTCCCAATAAGTAGGGCGGTTTTTAAACCGCCACCATGTGTCGGGTTAAAACCCGACATACCTTCAAGAATAAACATTTTAACTAATCTATCTTCAACGGTTACGTTCTTTCCTGCCATTATTATATATGCGCCTGTTTCTGGACGAAAGGATAAAATCGCCAATTAACTGGATAATATTGCCAATAGACATGTAACCGTTAAGCTGGAAGTATAGCCTTTAAGTAGGGCGGTTTTTAAACCGCCAACTCTTAGTGTCGGGTTGAAACCCGACATACTTTTATTGACAAACTAACAGCCTCATTTTTCCAATCTGACCGGTTGCACAGGTAAATATCAGTCCAATACGATTTCCACCGCGCTGATCGAGCGGGCGGGAAAAGTCCGGGTGAATCCCTCCGCCGAGATCCCTTCCACCGGCTCGCCGGATACTCTTTCAAAGGCTCCGTCAGGGCTGTTGCTGATCACCGCCAGATCCGGGGCCGACACGGTCCATATCTTCGCCGACCGTATGTTTTTCAGGCTGACATGCGCCGGCAAATCATCGGCATGATGCTTGTTCATAACTATCAGCTTGACCACTTTCCTGTCGGATGTCCCGGTCGCAAAGGCGGTGATGGCTGAATAAGGAGGGAAGGATTCAGGCTCGATCTCGGCGATCCTGATATTCCGCATTTCGATGCGGCCGCTGAATTTCTGCGCCTGCCTGATGCGGAGGACGAGATACAGCGCCTTGGCGTCCGGAAGGATCATCATCGAGGACTCGTAGGATTTCCAGTCGAGATCGTCCCCCGATCCTTCGACTCCGCATGCGGATTTGGAGGCAGTCCATCCGCGCGCGTCGCAGAGACCGAGTCCGGGGGAGATGGAGCCCTTCTCAGGCGTGGATTTCAGCTCGAACGAGACCTGGTACGAGAGTCCGGGCTTGACAGGAAAGTCCTTGAATTCGAAATATGATTCGCCGGTGAACTCCGAGAAGATGATTTCCATGGAATTCCTGCCTTTCGCCCTGATCTTGTACGGGCGGCTGCTGTCGTCGGCGAGCGGAAAATCCATATTGCGGATGAAGACTTTCTCCGCGTGGAAGTTCTTTTTGGCGGGCATGGCCCGGACGAAGCCTTCGAATTCGAGCCTGGGCTCGTTGGACACCCTGCAGTCCAGCAGGGCGGTGTCCGTATGCTCTCCCAGCAGCTTGAAGACCGGATATGGTGCCCGTGTCGAAATCTGCGTTTGCCCGTTCTCCGTCTTTGTCCGGAGATAGCCCCAGTAGCCGTTGAGGAACTGCCAGTAGTTGGCGAATGCGACATTGTTTTCCGGCTTCAGCATGACGCGCATATAGTCGGCGCAGAAGAGCGCGGCGCCGAAGGTGAAGCGGTATGGTACGGGCTTTTCCTGGATGAAGCTCGCGTTGAACTCGGTGACCGCAAGCGGAATTTCCTTGCCGGCGGCCTTCCTTGAAAGAGCCCGGTAGTCGGCGAGCTTGGCCTCCATCTGATCGGTCGACGCCATGCATGCGCGCATTGGAATACTGGTATCATCGGAAGTGCCGCTGACGGCGTAGGTGTGCACCGCCAGGAAGTCCATTTTCCCGCCGGCCAGCTTCAGAAGCGTGTGATTCCAGGGATCACTCACCGGTGTGCCTGTGCCAGCATGCCCGCCAACCAGTATGCTCCTGTCCTTGCTTCGCATGGCTTCGGCGCAGGAAAGATACCAGCCGGCATATTCGGTGGCATTGCGTTTGAGAAGCGGCTGGACATTGTGGTTTCCGTGGTCGGACTCGTTGGCCATCTCGAAATATTTTACTTTGTATGGCTCCTTGTGCCCCCATTGCGCGCGTTTCATCGCCCAGGGATATTCGGGGACGGCCGGAAGATTCAGGTATTCGACAAGGTCGGCGGTGTCCTTGGGCGAACATATCTCGCTGACGTTCATGAGCGGTTCGGCCCCGATAGCACGGCACAGCTCGATATATTCGTCGATGCCGAACTTGAAATATTTCCGCTCGCTGGCCGGCCCGACCGCCTGATGCCAGTCGAAGTTGTGCGTCAGGCAGCCTCCCGGATAGCGCAGCATGCCCATGCGGACAGACTTGCAGATCTCTACGACCTCAGGCACTGGCCTGCGCAGACCCGGATTCCAGCTCCCCTGTCCGTTCGTGGGTTCAGCTGTATCGACCTTGCTGCTGAAGATGTCCTTGCCGTTGGCGGCTTCAAGGTTGTTCCCGAAAATGAGTGGATTTACCGCGCCGGGGGATTTGCCGGGATCAACCTGGATCAGCACCGGCCTGGAAGGATCGCGCTCCGGAACGGAAATTGCATTCTGCTGGACGGCGCAGCCGCATGCCCCTAAAACTGATCCGGCAACAGCCGCAGCGCAAATCATGTTTCTTTTCAACATGTCATCTCCCTTTTTCATATCAGTTGTCCTTTTATTGGCCTAGGCCTAATCATATTTCATGCTACCTCCTTCTCCAAGCAATAAATCGCCAAATAACTGGACTTTATTGCCAAAGTCCGTTGAAAAGTGTTTTCCGCAGACAAAATTAATACTATCTTGAAATCATAACCGTTTAGCTTGGAAAAATGAGGCTGTTAGTTTGTCCTTAAAAGTATGTCGGGTTTAAACCCGACATTTAGTTGGCGGTTTAAAAACCGCCCTACTTATTAGGCTAAACACCCAGCTTAACGGTTGCCTTTAAGCCGAGGATTCCAGACATGCCACAGAACATAAAATCCATAGCGCAGAACAGGCCCGGAACCTACAGGAGATATTTCTTCAGGCAGCTCTGCCTAGGAGGAAGGAATTCATCGGTGATCGTGCAGAAGGTCAACCAGGGGGACACCCTTCTGCATTCGCACGACTTCGACGAGCTCGTGTTCGTGCTCGGAGGCTCCGCAACACACGCCGTCGGCAAGAACAGGAACAGGATTGAGCCGGGCGACTTCTTCCTCGTCGACAGCAAAATGAAACATGCCTATCTGGAGTGCCGCGACTTCAAGCTGGCCAACGTGCTGATCCGGAAGAATTTCATAAACAGCAGGAAAGGCGTCCTGTCATTGTGCCACGGATATAGGACATTGTTCTCGCATATGCTCACCGGCCGTTTCATACAGCCCGCGAACCTGACCCGCGAGAGGCTTGAGGAATGCCTCTCCCTTGTCAACAGGATCGAAAGGGAGCAGTTCGAGCCTGATGCCGCCTCTGACGAGATGTCATCGCTCCTACTACTGCAATTGCTGATAACCGCAAGCAGGTATTCGGAAAGCCGGGATGCAAGGGTTGAAAGCAGGTGGAGCGGACTTGGCAAGGTGATACCCTACATGCAGTCCCACTGCCATGAGGACATGAACCTCGGGAAGCTGTGCTCCCTGGCCTGCATGTCGAAGAGATCCTTCATCAGGTATTTCAGCAAGACTGCGGGATGCACGCCGATCCAGTATCTCCTGAAGATAAGGATTTCAAAGGCAAGCCGTCTCCTTCGTGAAAGAGGCGACATGCCGCTAACCGAGGTCGCCATGGCCTGCGGATTCGACGACGCGAACTACTTCTCGCGCGCGTTCAGGAAATGCACCGGCATCCCGCCGAAACGCTTCAGGAGCTACGTCTCCATCAAGGAAAACCCTCGCAAACGCTGATGAGTTTGACCCGAACGGGACATAGCTCTTTGTGGATTGGCTCTACTTATACTTGCATTAGACTTAAATAGGTATATTGTATGGCTATTATCATATCAATAGACTAAATAAAGGCTATTAATGAAAATAGAGACTACGCACAGGGAATGGGAAGCTGAACTCGGCCAGCAGCTGCGTGTGCTGAGGCTTCGCAAGAACATGGACCAGCTACAGCTTGCCGAGCGGGCAGGAATAGCGCTTAACGCCGTCAAGAGGCTGGAGTCCGGCAAAGGGGCAACTCTCACATCCCTTATCAAGGCACTGCGTACCCTGGATAGGGACGAATGGCTTGGTACTCTGACTCCTCAGGTTTCAATCAGTCCTATGCGGATGCTGAAGTCCAAGCGTGTCCGGCAGAGGGTGTCGAGGAAAAGGGGGATAAGTGTATAAGGAGGTTTCAGCCATAGAGGTCCGTATCTGGGGAAGGACTGTAGGTGCAGTCGCGCTGGATCCACGGCTTGGCTATTATGCGTTTGAATATGCTCCGGCATTCATCGCGTCGGGCATCGAGCTGGCTCCTCTGACCATGCCATTGCCAGGGGCCGGAGAGCCGTTCATCTTCACTGACCTGCCAGAACTGACATTCAGGCGTCTGCCGTCATTGCTGGCTGATGCGCTTCCGGACGATTTCGGAAACAACCTGATTGACGCCTGGATGGCGGGCAAAGGTGTTGGCAAGGCAGATATCACCGCGCTGGACCGTCTCGCATACATGGGAAAGAGGGGTTTCGGAGCTTTGGAGTTCAAGCCTGCGCGCAGCAATCCCGCCGGTGCGAAAAGCACTGCCATCGACCTGTCGAACCTGATTGAAAGCGCACGCAGCGCCATGCACGGTCATCTCGGGGAAGACCACTTGTCGAAGGCCGCCCTTATGCAGATAACCCAGGTTGGAACCTCGGCAGGTGGAGCCCGCGCAAAGGCAGCAATAGCGTGGAATCCAAAGACAAGGGAAATAAGGTCGGGACAGTTTGATGTGGAATCCGGATGTGAGCACTGGCTTCTCAAGTTCGACGGCATGGGTGCCGACAAGGAGCTTGGAGGATCACAGGATTATGGACGTATAGAATATGCCTATCACCTCATGGCTGTTGCCGCAGGAATTGAAATGTCAAAATGCCAGCTGCTGGAGGAAAACGGACGAGCCCACTTCATGACGCTCCGCTTTGACAGGGACGGGAACCGGAAGCACCATCTCCAGACCTTGTGCGCCATGTCGCATCTGGACTACAAGCAGAAGGCCAGCCACGACTACAGCCAGCTTTTCCTAGCTATCAAGCAGTTGGAACTGGGATACACCGCCAAGGAAGAGGCGTTCAGGAGGATGGTCTTCAATGTGATGACTGCGAACTGCGACGATCACCCCAAGAATTTCTCCTTCATCATGCACGAAGGGAAAGGCTGGCAGCTTGCGCCTGCGTATGATGTGACACATGCCTATAATCCCAGGAGCGAATGGACACATCAGCACCTGATGTCGGTCAATGGGAAATTCTCAGGAATCTCCAGACACGATATTCTGGAACTTGCAGAAAGGTTTGGCATAGGCACCGCCGAGAAGGTCATTAAACAGGTTGGAGAAGCAGTTTCCAGATGGCCGGATTTTGCGGGAAAGGCGAAGCTCGGATCCAATGAGATCAAGAGCATACGTTCGGACCATAATCTGTCGATGTAATTTATAAATCAAAAGTGAAAAGGATTGCAGAGAGAATTAATTATGGGAAGAAAGAATAAAAAGAACAGGCATCCGAAAAACTTATGCCGGAGCCTTATACGGCTTGATACCGGAAGAATAAAGGATGCATTCAGGCGGAAATGTCACGAGGCCAGGAAGGATTTCGAGAACAACCAGAAGACCTTGGATTTCTATGAAAAGCAGGAAAGACCTGCATTTGCCTCGTGGCTTCGGCTGAACATGGGAGCGGAAATGGCCGAATTCAAAAGATTCCAGGAGGATATTTCCAGGAAAAATCTCATTTTAAAGGAGCTTGAATACAGAGGGGCCGTAATGCCAAATGCCGACAGAGTTGAGCTCCATGTACAGCTGGTCCTTGAACTTGACTCAGGAGTAAAGAATCCATTCACCCATATGGAAGATGATTTTTCCGGAAGGGGCGCGGACGGTCAGGACGGTGGTGGCTTCGATGAAGATTTTGATGACATGGATGACGAGGATGAAATCTTTGGTGACGAAGATATTCTTGAAGATTTCGTAGATGAACTTGAGGATGTTGACGAGGATGAATTCATGAGGGATCCTTTCGGGACGTTCCGGGAGATGTTCGACAGGGTTTCCGGCAGGCACGGAGGGAAAACTGCATCCGCGCGCGTGAATGCCAGGGAAAACAGGCTCAAGGAAATATACAGGGTAATATGCAAGAAACTCCATCCGGATACTGGAGCGGACTTCAATGATAAGAACAGCGGCCTGTGGCACGAGGCGCAGGAAGCCTACGAATATAAGGACATTGAAAGGCTTGAAGCCATACTGGCCATATGCGAGCTGGAGTCAGGGAATCCGGAAACGGCAGTCACCTGCTCGCAGATGATGGAGATCGTCTCACACTACAGGGAAGGAGTGGAATCGATTCGAAACATCATCTATTGCGAACGCAGGTCTGGGGAGGACTGGGGTTTCCTGTCATGGAATGAGAAGGAAAAGAAGCGCAGGCTTGAAAAGCTCCGGAAGCTCATGAAAAAGGATCTTGATTCGTGCCGGAGAAGCCTGGAGCAAGTTGAAGCCCGGATAAGCCGCTGGAAAATGAGTGGCAGATTCAAAAACACCAGGAAGACATTTGTGCACAAGAATCAGATGGCTTTTGACTTCTGATGAAAACATAGGGCTTTTGTTACAAAATGAGCCAGTTCCCATAACTCCTTCGTCTATCCCTGTTCTCAAAGCTCCTTGAAAACCATCCTATCATGTATATAGTAAAATGTTTACCAAGGGTGATATCTATACGGAGGGGGGCTGGAAAATCCTTCTCTGACTACCATCGACTGTCGACCCGGTTACGCTGATAAGCTATGTCGCGGAGGGCCGTATTTAGAAAGGTTTTCATAATGCCACCATCTAGTGAAGCGGACACTTGCCGAAAATACATCCTCCCCAAGCTCTACGCTTCCGGCTGGAACGACGACCAGATCTGCGAACAGCGCAGCTTCACCGATGGCAGGATCATTGTCCATGGCAACCGCGCCACCCGCAGGCCAGGCAAGCGCGCCGACTACCTTCTCCGCTATACGCGCGACCAGTTCCTCGCCGTCATCGAGGCCAAGCCGGAAGACGAAGATGCCGCCAAAGGACTCCAGCAGGCGAAGGATTACGCTGAAATACTCGGTCTGAAGTTCGCCTATTCCACCAATGGAAAAGAGATTATCGAATTCGATTATACCACCGGCATTGAAAGCCGGATTTCAGACTTCCCCACGGCTGATGAACTGTGGTCGCGCCTCCGCAAATCCGAAAAAATCACCGACGATGTCGCAGGTCATCTGCTCACTCTGGCGAACCTTACCACCGGCAAGGAACCGCGCTATTACCAGAGAATCGCCATTGATCAGGCCGTGAAGTCCATCGTCCAGGGAAAAAAACGGGTTTTGCTGACGATGGCCACCGGCACCGGCAAAACCGTTGTCGCATTCCAGATCTGCTGGAAACTCTGGTCTTCCAAGTGGAACGCCAAGGGCGACCCGACCCGCAAACCGCGTATCCTCTACCTGGCCGACCGCAATTTCCTTGTGGACGATCCCAAGGACAAGACTTTCTCGGTGTTCGGCGATGCCCGCCACAAAATCGAAGGCGGCGTGGTCACTCACGGTCGTGAACTCTACTTCTCCACCTACCAGTCCATCGCCAAGGACGCCAACCGCCCCGGCCTCTACAAACAATACGCCTCGGATTTCTTTGACCTGATCATCGTGGACGAATGCCATCGAGGCAGCGCCAAGGATGATTCCAACTGGCGCGACATCCTCGAATATTTCAAGCCTGCATACCAGCTCGGCATGACCGCAACTCCCTTGCGGGAAGAGAACCGCGACACCTACCTGTATTTCTGCAATCCGATCTATCAATACAGTCTCAAACAGGGCATTAACGATGGTTTTCTCGCGCCTTATCGCGTTCACCGCGTTGTAACACAATGGGATGCAGCCGGATGGCGGCCCAGCAAAGAGGACATGGATCGCTATGGCAGGCGTATCCCCGACGAAGCCTATGGCACTCCGGATTTTGAAAAGAAAGTGGCCTTGCTTAAACGCACGGAATGTGTGGCCAAGCACCTGACCGCTTTCCTGAAGAAAACCGACCGCTTTGGCAAGACCATCGTATTCTGCGTGGATCAGGAGCACGCGTCCGAGATGCGCACCGCTCTCAACAACCTGAATGCCGATCTTATTGGAACCAATCCATCCCTTAAGCAATCATCCAACAATCCATCCATCCAATCATCCAGCTATCCGGACTACGTCTGCCGTGTCACATCCGACGAGGGCGACATCGGTCGTGGCCACATGCAAAGATTTCAGGATGTGGAGACGCGCACACCCGTCATCCTCACAACCTCCCAGCTTCTTACCACCGGACTTGACGCACCCACATGCCGAAACGTCGTGCTCTTGCGTCTTGTCAATTCGATGGTCGAATTCAAACAGATCATCGGGCGCGGTACGCGTGTCCGGGAAGACTATGGCAAGCTCTGGTTCAACATCCTCGACTACACCGGCACAGCCACCCGCAATTTCGCCGATCCGGCATTCGACGGCGATCCCGCCTTCGCCACTCAGGAGGAAATTGACGAGCATGGACAGGTCAAGAAAACTGAAATCATTACTCCGGAAGAATTGGAAATTAAATATGATGAAGATAAAACACCCGCCAGAGTTGGTGTTGCTGAACCACCAACAGGCAGACGCAAATACTATTTCGACGGCGGACATGTCGAGATTGCAGCCGAACTCGTGCATGAACTCGATGCCGACGGCAAACAACTCCGTGTCGTCAAGCTTTCCGACTACACAGCCGAGAAGGTGCGTACTCTCTGTACCAGCCCTGAAGACCTTCGAGTCCGCTGGGCCAATGCCGAACAACGTGCCGAAATCGTCCACCAGCTCGCAGATCGCGGCATAGATTTTGCGAATGTCGCAGCGCAAGCAGGAAAGCCTGACGCCGACCCGTTCGACCTGCTGTGCCATCTGGCGTTCAACGCACCGGTGCTAACTCGTCGTCAGCGTGCCGACCGCGTGAAAAAGAAAGAACTTGCCTTTTTCAATTATCTCAGCCCTGAGGCAAGAGAGATTCTTAACGACCTGCTGGAGAAATACGCGACCGACGGCGAACTCCAGTTCACTTTGCCCGACGTCCTGAAACTCCCATCCATCTCGCAGCATGGTAACGTGAACGAGATCATCGGCAAATTCGGAGGAGCAGACCAGCTCCGCAATGCTGTAAACCAATTGCAAACACTGCTGTATGGAGCTTAAAAAATGAATATTCCCGTTTCAATCAGTATTCCCGACCTTTGGGGTAATCAGCCTTTCATAAAATCAGAATGGGGCAGCGTTAATTATCTTGTGGGATCAAATGGCACTGGAAAAACACGCTTTGCTGATCAACTCAAAAGTATCCTTGTTAAGGAGAAATTAAATCCAAGGTATTTGAGCGCTGAACGACTCGCTGGCTTAGAAAAGCATCAAAATATTATGGGACATAACGGAAGGCTGTATCGGGGATATGATATCGGAGAATATGCTTATTTCAAAACAGAAAGTGCTGCGCAAGGCTTGATCGCAGACGCTTTTGTAATCCTCAGAGAAAAGCTTAATGTTCGTATTCGAATCGAAGCTTTCCTGTCTAGTATTTTCGGAAGGCGCATTAGATTCGCGGAGGAGGGTGGATTCTTAAAGCCAAAGATTCAGAAAATACGTGGTGGAGCAGAATATCTTATGAAGGAGTCTGAATGTCATGGACTTAAGGAGTTAATCGCAATTTTAGCTTTTCTCTATGATGATGAATATAAAGCTCTAATTATCGATGAGCCCGAGTTACATTTACATCCTCAATTCCAAAGTTTTTTATTGGCAGAAATCCGAAGAGCGGCGGGAGATCCAAGAACAAATCCTGACGCAAAAGTTTTTTTTCTGATTACACATTCCCCATATCTTTTGGATTTTCGTGTTCTGGACGATCTTCGACAGTGTGTGGTTTTCCATACTGCAGAAGCGCCTTCATGCATTGGTACTTTGAGTACGCAGGACGAATACACTTTGAAGCGCTTACTTCCCCGTCTGAACACGCATCACAAACAGTTTTTCTTCGCGCAGAGACCAATTTTTGTTGAAGGCTACACCGACCAACAATTGTTTACACTGATTGAAGACAGTCGCGCAAAGCTTATAGGGGCGACAGGTGCTTGCTTCATTGATGTGAATGGAAAAGACGAACAGGATTTCTTTTTTCGACTTTGCCAGAATTTGAAAATAAGTGCGCAATTCATATCCGATCTTGACGTAATAACTCGCGGGAATTTCAGAAACTCCATCTCCGAAGAAGCTCGTTGCAAAAAGTTTACATCAGAGCAAGGCATCGGCCCTGATTTTATGGAAGCAATCCGAGAACTGAATGTACGGATGGATACACTAATTCTCGCAGTGGAGTCGTCATCAGACTCAATGATCGAGGAAATCAAAACTGCCCTTCAAGGAGTTTCAGAAAGAGAAGATAAGCGTTACCGGATTATTATTGGAACGATCCACAAAAGAGATTTACTCGCTCAATCTCTACCAGACAAGGTCGGTGAAATCGATTATATCTACGCAAAAATAAAGCAAATTGCAGAAGCTTCGCGAGAAGCTGGTGTTTTTTTGCTTCCCAAAGGTGCGCTTGAGAACCATTTGGCAAGTTACACAGGTTCGATTTTCAAGGTTCCTGATCGAGCTAAAGCTTCTACTTTTGAAAGCGAAAGGGACTTTATCCTATCAAATTCGGATATAACCGTTACTGAGACGCGCTACGCTGACCTTATCCCGATTCTGGATGCTGCTTCCGGAGTATGTGATGTCAATCTGCGACAGCATCTATCTTACGCTATTGGCATCTTCATCGGGAGTGTTCAGGTTGCATACGAAAGACGAGAGATTGATTCGGTAGAATCTTTAAAGCAGCACGCATCTGTTGATTGGAATACATACAATAGAATTCTTGACGTTTTGTCTTTCAATACTTCTGATAGGAAATTTATCTGTTGCATGAAACTTAAAAAGATTGTAGATGCGACTCAAACCGAATTTGAATTTTCTGATGACACCGTCCATTCTAAATTTTCATTACCCATAACTAAGCGAAATTAAATGAGCAAATCAGTAAAACAGTTATCATCACCCACCACCGTCCAATCTCTCGGCTCACTTCTCAAATCCGCGCGGGACATCATGCGCAAGGATAAGGGGCTGAATGGCGATCTTGACCGGTTGCCGATGCTTACCTGGATTATGTTCTTAAAGTTTCTTGATGACTTGGAGATACAGCGCGAGGAAGAGACAAAGCTTTCCGGGAAGAAGTTTAAGCCAGCCGTCGAGGCACCTTATCGCTGGCGTGACTGGGCCGCGAAGCCCGATGGCGTCACCGGTGACGAACTCCTGTCATTTATCAACAATGAAGAGACTGTTCTTCCCAACGGCAACCCGCCTTCACTTGGAAGCTACGGCGCGGTTCGTCCTTCGCCCTTATCTCCGGGGCATTCGGCGAAGGCGAAAAGAGGTCCTGGACTTTTTCGTTATTTGAGAACGCTCACAAGCTCGAATGGCGACGACCGCCGCGACGTCATCGCCACCGTGTTCAAGGGAGTTGATAACCGCATGAAGAGCGGTTATCTCCTGCGGGATGTCATAAATAAGATCGCTGCCATCCATTTCACTTCAAGTGATGAACTGCATACGCTGGGCGCTCTCTACGAGTCCATGCTCCGCGAAATGCGCGATGCCGCTGGCGATTCCGGCGAGTTCTACACGCCTCGCGCCGTCGTTCGACTCATGGTGACTGTAACAAATCCGCGTCTCGGGGAGATTGTGCTCGATCCCGCCAGTGGTACCGGCGGATTCCTGGTTGAGGCTTATAATCACCTGTCAAAGCAGGTAAAGACGGTGGCCGACCGCAAAATTTTGCAGGAAAAGTCGCTCCTCGGTTGTGAACCAAAATCTCTGCCATATCTGCTATGCCAGATGAACCTGCTCCTGCACGGACTCGATGCACCCCAGATTGATCCCGGCAACTCCCTCCGCCACAAGCTCACTGACATAGGCGAACGCGACCGAGTGGACGTTATCCTCACAAATCCTCCATTTGGTGGAGAGGAAGAGAAAGGAATCCAAGGAAATTTCCCAGAAGACAAACAGACATCGGAAACTGCCATGCTGTTTTTGCAGTTGATTATGCGTAAATTACGGAGGCAAGGAGGCAAATCCCGCGCAGCCGTGGTCGTGCCGGAAAGTGTGATGAGCGATGGCGGTGTTGCTGGAAGAGTTCGCCGTGAAATCGTGGAAGATTTCAATCTGCATACAATAGTTCGCTTGCCAAAAGGAGTTTTTGAACCGTATTCTGACATCCAAACAAACTTGTTGTTTTTCGACCGCGACACAACAACGAAAGGAGTTTGGTTTTACGAGCACGAAGTTCCTTCCCACCGTCAGAATATGCAGAACCCGTGTTATACGCGAAGCATTCCGCTTCGATTCGAGGAGCTTCAACCTTTAATCAATTGGTGGTTCAAGCGCGAGGAAACCTCTCAGTCATGGTTTGTTACTCGTGACGCAATTGCCAATGCGGGCTTTTCTTTTGATTTCCGAAATCCTAGAAAAAAGCAACTCACAGCACTCAATATACCGCAAGTTTTAGAGGACATTTCAAAATCGCAAGCACCTCTCTCAAAATGTCTCGCGGAACTTCAAAGTTCAGTAGTACAGTTCAAAACTCTTGACCCAAAGAAATGGGCGAGAACGCCTCTAAAGATATGCCTATTGCCGATTAAAGAAGAGGCTGTTCTGGACGATTTAACCACCTATAAGCAAGTGACTGTCAAACTCTACGGAAAGGGAGCAGTCCTGAGAAAGGAACTTCTTGGATCTGAGATTCAGACTCGACCTCAATTCCTAGTGCGGACGGGACAGCTAATTATGAGTCGGATTGACGCCCGGAATGGAGCCTTTGCGATCTTACCTGAAGAACTCGATGGCGGAGTAGTCACCCAAGATTTTCCAGTATTCAAAGTGAACCTTGACGTAATTGAACCTGAATTCTTGGCTATTCTCCTTCGGTCTCATGGCTTTGTTGAAGCTTGCAAGCACGCAAGCAAAGGCACCACAAATCGCAAACGTCTTAAGGAAACCATCTTTCTGAATGAGCCTGTTCCGTTGCCAGATAAAACAATTCAACAATCGTTCATAAAGCTATCCCGCCTCTTAGAACGCTTCCGATCAGAAACGGAAAAATTGATGACAGCAGCAGACGGCGCAGTACCAAACATTGCGAATTATATTTTTGAATAAGAACATGTGCTCGATTACACAGCGCCGGATAGTGGCGGAGCTTGACGCATTGCAGGTGAACGTGGACAGGCTGAAAAAGCTGCAGTCTGAGACCTAGGAACTGGATGCGTTATTGCCCTCCATCTTAGACAAAGCTTTTAAAGGAGAATTATGAGCAAATCATCAATCAAACAATTCATTCCGAAGTTCTTTGAATCTTACGATCGCAAGGCTAAAGATTTGATCTGGAAAAACCACAGCGCTACTTTCCGGAAGTTTTGGTCAAAGCAAGTTATGGCGCCAGGTTCAAGCCCTCTTTCTGATGATGAATGCGATGTAATCATCCGAATCCTTGACTCGAAAGGCAAAGGTAATACCAAGCAAAGCGAAGCTGTGGCGCGAGCCATGGTTGCACAAGGAGCCTGGAGAAGGCTATTCAACTGTTTCCGCTCTGATAAAAAGCTAGCTCGCCTCGTTGATGCGATATTGAAGGAGGAAGAGCCTGACAAGAAATCTGCATTGATTGATGAACTGTATAAGATGAACGAAAAGAACAGGAACAACCTCACTGGAAAGAGCGGTAATACAATCGGCGTATTTCTAGCTGCACAAGATCCGTTTAACAACCTTTCTATCATTTCGCTCAACGATCGCAAGTCTCTTATAGATTTTTTGGAGAGCCCATTGCGCTTGAAATGGGACAGCATGAGCATTGGGGTGAGAATCGTTCAGAGCAACATTATCCTGAAAGAAGAAATCCAAGTCCTTGGAATAGATGGATCCGCACGAACACAATCACGCTTCTGGTATTTTGAACCAGTTAAGGCTCTCTGGAAGAAGCAGCACACAATCAATAGGCCGGATAAAAGTGTCAGCGTGATTGTCCCTGAAAGTAATGACTCAGATGAAGAAGATGCAGGTGAAGAGGAAATTCGAAAGTCTCATCAAATTCAGGCAGTTATTGCTGAAATAGGAACGCGCATGGGGTTCAAGATATGGCTACCAAAAGCTGACCGAGGCAGAGTCCTTAAGAAATGGAAACCTGCTGAAAGCGATTTGTTAGATAGCCTACCCCTGAACTACGATGACACAACCATAAAGACGATTGAACAGATAGATGTCCTGTGGCTCAGAAAAAGATCAATCGTGCGTGCCTTTGAAGTCGAGCATACGACTTCTGTGTATTCCGGACTGCTTCGAATGGCGGATTTGATCGCCTTGCAACCAAACATGAGTATCAAATTGCATATCGTGGCTCCAGAAGCAAAGCGGGAGAAGGTGCTGCAAGAGATTCGTCGTCCTGTTTTTTCTCTCCTCGAAGGAAGGGCTCTTTCCGAAATGTGCTCATATCTTTCCTACGAAAATATTACTGAAATCAGAGAAGAAAAACATCTGGCGCATCTTTCAGACCACGTGCTAGAAGATTATGAGGAACGAGCCGATGAGGCTGATTAATTCGAGATTGTCCAGGAACTGGATGCGTTACTGCCCTCCATTCTCGACCGCGCCTTCAAGGGGGAATTATGAAATCGAAAGGCATTTCAGACATCAGGTAGACCCACGCCGGGACAAATGTCAACTTGATACCTTTTGCTGAATCTGCCGTTTCGTTGGCAGCTGTTTGACGAGGGAACTTATTTGAGAGATATATTTGTTTCCTTTCATTTCCATAAGGCCCATTGAAACAAGATCGGCTACATCCCTGTCTATTGTTCTTTTAGACAATATCTTGTACTGCGCCGCCAGATCGACATTGATTAATTGAATCTCTTCCAGCGAATATTCTTTGAAGAATTCAAGATTCAATACCAACGAACGCATTCTGTTTCTCTTCGGTTTGTTTATTTTCTTATGAGCATCAAAAATATCATAGACATAATTTTTCCAGGAATTATTCATCTGATGTTTCTGAATGTTCCATAAAACATCTGAGAGGCCATCAAGGAATCCCTGAACTGCATAGTCAATGAAATCAGTTAACTGCCTTGTCTTTCCAGCATGATCCAACTGTCTGTAATATTCGCTTCTTGTCTCATTGTAATGATTTGACAAAATGTGTGAGCAGATGTTGGGCATTCCGCCGCGCAGGAGCAAATAGAATTCAAGCAGGCGAGCCGTTCTTCCATTTCCGTCTCCAAAAGGATGTATCCAGGCCACATAGACATGTGTCACGATGGATTCTATTACCGCATCCAGAAAATCCTGTTCTTCATCATGGCGGAACTTAAATTCGTTCTTGAGCCAGTCGCAAAGTCTTTGCATTAACTCAGATACGAAATTATATTCAGGGGCACGGTATGTTCCAACGACAACATTGTTCTCCCTGAATTTTCCCGGTATGGCTTCAAAATGTACTCCCAGTTCCTTGCCAATCATACCATGAAAATTTTTTATTAGCTCAGGAGATATGTATGAAACAGCATTGTTCTTTACAGTTTCATTAAAGATCTGATTCAAAGCATCAAGGACGTTTTTCACCTCGGTTCCAAGATACTCACGGCTTTCAGGCAGTTTTTCCCCTTCGGCAACTGCAACTGCCTCTTCTTCAGAAAGCGTGTTTCCCTCTATGGCTGTTGTTGCCATTGCCCCTTTAATAAGTGAAACTTTCAATAAATTTTCTCTTACAGATGGAGAAATTGGCAAATATTTTATCGATTGGACTATTGCAGCGCATTGCCCCAGCTTGAACATAGTTTTTTCACTTAATCCCCAGCTTTTGCGATAGCATATATGAGGGAATTTAGATGAAATATATTGATCCAGCGTATTCATAAAACAATGTGCCTCCATTTTAAATGACAAATATAGTATCGTTTTTGTCATAATTCTTGTCAAGTAAAATGTCCTTGTATTTTTATAAAAACTTTGCTTCTCTCATTGCAATAATAGTAATGCAACAATAACTTGCATTTAGCATTTGCAATAGATATAATTGGATATAGATTTACAATCTGTTATAAAAAACAAACCTAAATTTTACGCCGAGGCACTTTTGTGCGCTCGGTTTAACATGCCAAAAAAAGGGTGCGTTCACGCCAAACAAGGGGTGAATTATGAAAGCAAACATCTCAAAGCTTATCGGGGAAAGAATCCGTGATGCCCGCAATTCAAAGGGAATCAAGCAGGAGGAAATGGCTGATTTTCTTGGAATAAAGGATCGTCAGACAATTTCCAACATCGAGCGCGGAGAGCGCAAGGTCACGTCAGAGGAACTTATCAGGCTTATGGAATTCCTCGGTAAGCCACTGGAGTATTTCACAGATCCATTTCTTATCACACAAAAAGAAGTTTTTTCCTGGAGGATCCCTCACGAGGCCGAGGCAAAAGTCCCTGCTGAATATGAGGAGAAGGCGAAGAAGATCATAGCTTCTTACCGTGAGTTCTCAAAGATGCTCGGAAAGCGCATCAGCGCAATTTCGTTGCAGATGCAAATCACGAAGCAGAGCGGATATGAGGAAGTCGAGGATATTGCCGAATATCTGGTGCAGGAATGGGAATTGTCTGAGGTGCCTTACGAAAACCTCAGGAAGGTACTGGAGGAAAAATTACATATACCTGTCCTCTATGTTAACACCCCTAAGAATGTTTCCGGCGCATCCTGCAGGCTTGACGATCTCAACTGCATCCTGATAAATAGGAATGAACCCATTGGAAGGCAAAGCTTCAATCTCACCCATGAGCTTTTCCATCTCATGACATGGGACATATTCCCGCCGAAGCCAATTGATCAGGCTCAGCCTGAGGCTAAGCCTCACAGTGAAAAATTGGCGGACAGGTTCGCATCCGCATTGCTAATGCCGAAGGAATCAATAGTGAAATATTTCCATACATTGGATACCGAAAAGCCTCTTCTGGAGAAACTTGAAAGTGTTGCCATACACTACCATGTTTCAGTGGCTGCTGCCCATTACCGTCTGAAAAGTTTAAAGCTGATCCAGAAAGTTGACGAAGAATATTACAACCTGCAAATCAAGAACCATTTTGTCGACAATTCAATGTCCAGTCCACCTCCTTTCTCGAAAGGTTTTGCCGAAATCCTGAATGAAGCCATACACAAGGGGCTGGTAAGCGTGCGAAAGGCAATGTCGTTGCTCGAATGCAGTGAGAATGACCTGGAGGAACTTTTCAGTGCATATAATCTCAAAGGGCTCTATGAGTAGGAAGGTGAGCCCATGCAAATCAAGCGGGATGACATAATTTTTGTTGACACCAATGTCATCATTGAAGCTGAAAAAGCCGGAATCCTCAAGCACCTTGCAGGGCACTATTCAAATCTATCAACGGTAGAGAAATGTGTCGAGGAACTTGAAAAAGGAGATAAAAACGATCCTGATTATGTTCCCGTGGACACAGAGTTTGTCAAAGGGAAGATGGCTGTTAAGCAAGTCTCCCAAAAAGAAACTATTGAGCTTCTGTTGAAGCTTAACAACGAAGTCACCGTACATGACGGCGAAAAGGAACTGCTTGCCCACATCAACAGCCAGAATATCAAAATATTCTATATATGCTCACCTGACAGAGCCTGCATAAAAGCAGCAGGCAAACTCGGACTGATAGAGAAAGTCATAAGCTTGGAGAATTTGACTGAATCATGTGGCATAAATAATCCAAAGATACGGAAGCATTTCTCGAAAAAATGGCTTCATGAGTTTAAGACAAAGCTTGCTTTGGAAAGTATTTGATCTAGTTTTTGAAAGAGTTTAGCAGGGTCATATAATGTGTCTAAGGATGCTTGCCCTAACAAATCCTGCGAATGGCCTGTTACTGCTACGGAGTTGGATGCCTTACTGCCCTCCATCCTCGACCGCGCCTTCAAGGGGGAATTGTGAATGCTGACTTTGATGCGTTTGTGGATTTTATCTTGGCAATTGGCACAACGTTGAACTGGTGAAACAAGGATAGGGATGGAAGAAAGCAAGAAAATCAAGAACTATTTCGTTGATGAGGCGGGCGATCCTATCATATTCAACGCCAAAGGCCATGTCATAATTGGCAATGATGGATGTTCGAAATTCTTCATGCTGGGCTTCCTGGATATCGCAGAACCTTCGGTATTGGACAAGGATATTCAGCAGCTTCATGAACGATTGCTTGCCGATCCATATTTCAAGAAGGTTCCTTCAATGCGGCAGGAGCAAGGGAAGACTTTTCATGCATTCCATGCCAAGGACGATATTCCTGAAGTAAGAAAGGAGGTCTATTCCCTCTTATGCAGGCATGAAATAAAATTCCATGCCGTGATAAGGAACAAGAAGGAAGTCCTGGCATATGCCTATCAGCAAAGGGAGAAGACAGGGATTTACCGCTATAATCCCAACGAACTGTATGATTCACTTGTGAAAAGGCTTTTCAAGAACAGGCTCCATCTGGCGGACCATAATAACGTCCATTTTGCCAGGCGTGGTTCAAAGGATCGTACGTCTGCACTGAAAGAAGCCCTGACAACTGCCAGGGAACGTTTCCTGGAAAAATGGAATAAAACTTCTGACAGTGTAATAAGCCCATTAGCAGGATATCCTGCTAATTTCGCAGGGCTTCAGGCTGTTGATTATTTCCTATGGGCACTGCAAAGACTTTATGAAAGACATGAGGACAGGTATATTGATTATGTATGGGACAAGGTAAGTCTTATACATGATGTGGACGACAATTCTGAAAAGGGCTACGGAGTGTATTACAATAGGGGAAAAAGAATTGACGTTGACAGGATTAAAAAAACACACGGGATATAGGATCATACCGGCAAAGCGGAATAATCTCACGGCATGAAGCCGAATTTTGTCCCGTGTTGCATATAAGTTAACATCGTAAGAGTTCTTTGCAAAGATATCAATCAATATTCCTTGCAAAAGTAAGGCCATTGGTGCCATTCTGTGTAATTGTAGGGGAAGTGCGGAAGTTGATTATTGGACAGGACAACATGATAAATCGAATTCATAAGAGCCAATTTCTAAATTGACGAAGATAGGGCGCGTTCTCCGTAACGCGCCGCCTCAAAACGGACGGCTCGGAGAGCCATCCCTACCTTGAATTCGGTAATTTTGAAATTACCTCATAAATCATGAGATGATTGCCTCAGCTGGTATATTCATCTTTCTGCAATAACTTAATAGAAACATGATAACAGGGGACTCTCCACAAGACTATGCAGACAGTCAAATACAATTTGCGCGTAAAAGGACTGAAAACCGCTAATGGAACTATTTCAGTTCGCGCATTGATTGAACTTCTCCAGCAGATGACAACCTGCGCTGAGAGGGGGCTCCGTCTTGCAATCGAAGGACGAAGCGTAAAACGTGGCGCCGCTCCTGCCTGGATAGAAAAATCCACAGAGCTTGTCTTTACAGGGCTTAAATCCGGTTCAACAGTTCTGGCTTTTGAAGCTCCTTTGTTAGGAGAAACTATGGGTTCAATGGTCGGACAGCAGGATTTCTGGATCAAGCCTCCGGCCCCAAATGACACAGCATTCTCAATAATTTCTAAATCTGTCCGGGATACGACATCCGAAAATCTTGAAAGCGACTATTATGACGAAGGGGTCCTCAGAAGTCTTCTCGACCTGAAACATTTCTTAAAGACAAGGGCTGAAACAATTGAGCTGGTGTCGCCCGGAAGAAAAGACGGCTTTAAAATTGATATGCCGGTAATAGAAAAAGTTGAAAGACTTAAAATCAAAACACCTGACTCTCAGGCTGTCATAATCTCAGGCCATCTCGATAAAATAGCGCATAGCCGGAAAAAATTTGAGATTTCAGTCAAGGACGGCAAGAGCATACCTGGAAGAATTGACGAAGAATATATGTCTGTTGAAGACTTGAGGAATCTCTGGGGCAAAAAAGTTACTGTAAAGGGCATGCTTCATATGAAACCATCAGGAAATATAAGGCTTCTCGAGGCCCATATGCTAAAAATCATGGATGACAGCGAGGAAATCTTCGAGACAGTTCCCTTGATTAAAACTGAGTCCGACCTATATCAGCAGCATCTCATCCCGTCTGAAAATAAAAAAAACTGGATCAATGAAGTCTGGGGCAAATGGCCTGAGGATGAGTCAATTGAAGAAATCATGGCTGAATTTGAACGGAAGGTCTAAGTTATGGCGTTTTACCTTCTTGACACAGGCATTCTTATACATATAGTCAGAGCCTCAGCCCTGGCTGTTGAAATAGAGAACAAGTATTCACTGTCAAAGCCTCCTAATATTTCACTTACTTCCATTATTTCAAAAGCTGAAATATTGTCTTTTTCCGTACAAAGAAACTGGGGGGATAAAAACAATGAAAAGCTCAAAGATATTTTACGTCACATCCCTATCGTTGATATAAATTATGATAAAATCATCCAAAAGTATGCTGAAATAGCTGCCTATAGCATTGGCAAACATCCTACCATAAAACTGCCGCCAGGCGAGAGCGCTTCGAATTTAAAAGACAACGACATATGGATTGCCTCGACAGCTTCAGTCCTTAACGCAAAACTTCTGACTCTTGACAAGGATTTCCTATCTTTGGACAAGGTGTTTGTGGATGTCGTTTATATTCCCCAAATCCCCAACAAATGAATACCTTCTTTCCTGCTTGCATTAACGGAACGCCGGCAACTTGCCGGCTCGGTTGAACAGATGCCACCAGGTTGGTGGCGTTCCATAAGCCCCTTCTGGAAAAACTTGAAAGTGTTGCCAATCACTACCATGTTTCAGTGGCGGTGGCATATTGGCGTCTGGTGTCATTGAAGCAGATTCAGAGGATTGACAAGGAAGAATATGACAGCTGCATCAAAAACAGATTTGCCGAAAATGCAATGACCAGTCCAGCTCCTTACTCGAATAGTTTTGCAGAAATCTTGAATGAAGCCATCCATAAGGGACTGGTAAGCGTGAGAAAGGCAATGTCGCTGCTCGAATGCAGTGAAAATGACCTGGAGGAACTTTTCAGCGCATATAATCTCAAAGGGCTCTATGAGTAAAAGGGTGAGCCCATGCAAATCAAGCGGGATGACATAATATTTGTTGACACCAATGTCAACAGCCAGAACATCAAGATATTCTATATATGCTCACCTGACAGAGCCTGCATAAAAGCGGCTTACAAGCTGGGATTAATTGACAAAGTCATAAGTTTGGAGAATTTGACTGAATCATGTAGCATAAAGAATCCCAAAACACGGAAGCATTTCCCGAAAAAATGGCTTCAAGATTTTAAGACAACGCTTGCTTTAGAAAGTATTTGATCTAATGAGGATTGAGAAGAAGATATTCCTTCCGTTCCTACAGGACGATTTTTTTCTGGGGATGCCTTACCTATGGTTGAAAACATAGACATTATTCCTCTATTCGTTCGGGATGAAGATAATGTGGTCAGTCAGGGTCAAATCACTTTTATAATCAAACCTCCTTTTGGCAATTTCGTGCTATCAATTGTCACTTTTGTCACGGCATAATTTATTCAGACGAATAAATTGCTCTTAACAAAAGGAGATGATTATGCAAACTGCGTTGAACAAATCTGAATACAGGAAGAAGGTACTTGGATGCTGGCTGGGGAAGGCCGCAGGCGGAACGCTTGGAACTCCCTTCGAGGGACAGGACGGACCTCTAGCTCTTGATTATTACAATCCGGTTCCTACAACGATGCTTCCCAACGATGATCTGGATCTCCAGGTCCTATGGGCCTGCGTGATGGCCGACATGAAGGAGCCGAAGGTCGACAAGAACATAATCGCGGACGCCTGGCTCAAGCATGTCGAATTCCCCTGGGACGAATATGGTGTATGTCTCCGCAACCTCAGGAACGGAATCAGACCTCCGTTCTCGGGCATATGCGACAACTGGTTCAACAACGGAATGGGCGCCGCGATAAGGAGTGAAATATGGGCCTGCCTCGCACCTGGAAACCCGATGCTGGCGGCGCAATACGCCTACGAAGACGCATGCACCGACCATTCGGGCGACGGAATCTGGGCGGAAATGTTCTTCTCCGTGATGGAATCTATCTGTTTCCGCGAAAATGATCTGGAACTTATAATCCTCAAGTCCGCGTCTTATCTTCCGCTTGAATCAAAAGTAAGAGGTGTCTCCATAGACACGATGGCATGGTGGAAGATGTACGGTGATCTGATGAAGGTCAGAGAGATGATCCTCGCAAAATACGGACACCCGAATTTCACGGACACGATACAGAACGTCGGGTTCACCGTGCTAGGTCTTCTCGCCGGCGATGGAGATTTTGGAAAGACGATCTGCTGCGCGGTCAACTGCGGGAAGGACACCGACTGCACCGGCGCGACGGCAGGAGCCATATTCGGAATCCTGCATCCTGACCAGATAGGCGAAAAATGGCTCAAGCCCATCGGCAGGAGCCTGGTGCTCAACAAGCAGATCACGGGCATCACCCATCCTCCGACACTTGACGGGTTCACGGACATGATCTCGATTCTTGCTGAAAAGCTCAGTGCGTCGAACCAGTTCGTAGAATCGTCGGAGCCTTCTCTTATAAAAGCGGAAATAGCATTTGTCGATTTAAAGAAATTCAAATCCGATCTGAAAAGCTTCACCAAATCTGAAATCGCCTCCATCTCCAGGGAGACGAAACCTGCAGTCTTCCCGGGCAATTATGCTTATGTCCCAAAAGAGGTGCATGCAGGCAAAACGATTGCAGTGAGATATGCCATCAATGTAAAAGAGGGGTTCAAGGGAAGAATGATGCTGAGCACGTGTATGGGAAGTGCGCTCTACATGGATGGAATTCTCCTCTTTGAAGGCACCGGAAAGATGATTCCATCGTTCCACAGGGCCGGACAGGGACATTTCATGGATGTCGAACTGTCATCCGGCTCCCACGAAATAGTGGCTCTCATGGCCGCAAATCCATCCGAAGATGCAAGCTGGGTATTCGGGGTCGGCAACTCGAAGAACTGCATGTGGAGGACGGATGTACTGCCAATTTCAGCAAGTCTCTAGCTAAGCCTAAAACATTCTTGCACTAAGCCACGAAGCCGCAAAGCCATGAATGGTCAGCTTCACGATTGCCTCAAGATAATAAATGATTCTACAGGATTAAAATTTAGTGGCATAGTGGCTTAGTGCGAAAATATCCTGAGGTAATTTCAAAACTTCGGACGCGGCAAGCGCGTCCCTCCATTCTTACGCCCGTTTCGGGCGTGGAGGGTCATGCTTGCCATGACCATTCCTTGAGTTTTGAAATTACCTCATCCTATCTAAGAACGGGATTGGCATGTCTCTGCCTTCCAGAGGCTTTCTACCTGCTTAATTAGCACTTAATAAATTGTCATTCATTAACTTTCGCAGACTGGCACCAATGCCTTTTGGCATGGCATCAAGATAATCATCTACATATGTGGAAACATCCCTCCTAATCCAATATTGGAATAGCACCGTTCTTGTTATTAATGGATGGTAGGGAAACTTCCCATGCGTCTTTAGAGTTTTTCCCCATGGTGCGATATTGCCCGCAGTGTTCTAGTATGGATCAAGGTCAATTATGGGAAAGGGGGACATATGAACACTGTAAAAGACAGCCCGATTAAACGGAATCCTGAAAACGGAGGATTCTGCTGCAGCAACTTTCGCAATCCTCAATACTTCCGTATCTGCCTGATTTCCACGCTTCAGCCTTTCATCTTCGCCTTATTGCTGTCTGCACAAGCCGCTTTGGCGACAGAAGCGGACATCAAACCTAATTCCAAAGGCGAGTCCCCGGAGGCTCTCCTTGAACAACTGATTTCTGAAGTTACGAAGTCCGACACCGGTTTGACCGACAAGTCTCCCTGCAGGCAGTCTGCCGCGCGCAATTATTCCCATCCTGATTGCTGGATTAAGCAAATGAGCGGTTACTCCGGACCATATTCCGGAACCAATCCGTCGATTTTGGAAGTCTTCGCCGCCATCCGCTCCCTTTCAGCCCAATACGGCGTACCTGTCGAGATTATCGGCGCTGTCTGCTACAAGGAGAGCTCGATGTACCATTACGGCGCAGACGGGTTTGTCGTCCACAATATTTCGGAATGCAAATCGCTGTACCATAGGGCGGCGGCGGCGGGGCCTCCCGGAATTGGACTGATGCAGTTGACAGGAGCTACGGCCAAGGAATACGATGTTAAGCGCCTTATTTCCGACTGGCAATATAACCTGGAGGCGGGAGTTAAGGTGCTTAGGCAGAAATACCATTGCGCGTTAAGGCTCAACCCCCAGGAGCTGCAGACAATAAAGATTGAGAATTGGAATGTGCTGGAGAACTGGCGCTATGCTCTCGCGTTCTACAACGGCTATAGGAAGACCGAGAACCCCTATGTCTCCTCCGTGTGCGGCATCATCGCCTCTCCGCCGTCGGGGCTTTCGGAGCTGTTTACAGGAGTTACGATGACCCAGCCTCAGGATGTGATTGCGGAGTTCGCATATGGGAAGGCCTACGGCGTAACTAACGAAGGTTCCTGGTGCTACTATGACGGAGCCACTTATTTCGGCGCGGCCCATCCCGGCATCGGGGGTGAGGGAGAACAGCTCCAGTCCGCAGAAATAAATGACGGGGAATGAGGTAATGGCACACGGGAAAGGATAATATTCAGCTTGTGTATACATGATGGCAGAAGTGCTTATATTAGCGCCATTCTGGCCTGATCCCCTGTGATGATGCCGCAGGAACTCGGGACAACAGGTCTTTCCTCTCCGGCCAATCCTCCGTAGCTTCCCAGCGAAGGAGGGAGGTTTTACCCTGCATGATTAAGACTTAACCAACTGTAATTAATATACTTTCGCAGACTGGCACCAATGCCGTTAACTTAAGATATAACACGTTAATGTGTCACATGTTATATCCTGATGATGAATCCTGAAGGGATTGAGTAATACAGCCTGTGGCTTCAGCCACAGGTTTTGTATAAAAGATGATTCGTCCTGTAGGGACGGAGTATACTCTGCCCCTTCAGGGCAAAACTAATTTTGAATACAATACCTATGGTTGAAACCATAGGCTTTATTACTTAACGCATTCCA
>MHBI01000091.1 GCA_001804815.1 Lentisphaerae bacterium GWF2_50_93 | reverse complement strand
CGCAATTTATACCGCCGGCGCACTCATCGACGGATTCCCATACCGAAGACTGACGACCGACGACAAAGAAATTCAAGCTGCTTACTTCGGCGACACCTTCATGATCTGGCGCGCGGACGACAAGACTTCCGACTGGAAGATGAAGCTCGATGGCACCGGACCTTGGGTGATAGTCGATGTCGTCGGACAGATGAAGCCGCTGGATGTCAAGGACGGCGATGCACAGTTCCAGATCGGCATGAGCCCGGTCTATGTGCTGACCAAGGAAACCTACGACAAACTGACACGGTAGGATGAGCTTTGAATAAGAATACGCATGTGCTATTTTGCAGTGTTTCAGGAATGTCAGACAAGTCAGACTTGTCCGACGTGCCTGACCAGCCTGACGAGTCCGACAAAAATTGAAACACACGAGGAAGCCATGCAGAATTATCTCAGAGAATTTGACAAGCGCTTCGATTCCAAGGAAGCAATGCTTTCCGAAAAATGCCACAGTCCGGGATATCACACGATGATACCGGACGGCGTGATTGTCCATTCGACGCGGGAGAATCTCCAGTACGCAATCTGCCTGCTGGAGGCCGGAGGGGTGAAAGATTTTTCCCGCGCGGAGAAGGTCATCCGGAAAATCCTCAGCCTCCAGGATACGGATCCGTTCAGCAAAACCTACGGGATATGGTCCTGGTATTTCGAGGAGCCTCTCGACAAGATGAATCCCCCCGACTGGAACTGGGCGGATTTCCTTGGTGCGCGGATGGCCCATATCATCAGGCATTATTCCGGAAAACTTCCTGCTGATCTGGTCTCGCAGGTCCGTGAATCCCTCGGTCATGCAGGCTGGTGCATATTCCGGAGGAATGTGCATCTAGGATATTCGAACATCGCGATCATGGGCGGTGGAGTCGCTGCGGCCGCAGGGGAAATACTTGACGAACCACGTCTTCTTGATTTCGGACGTGAACGTCTTCGCCGTGTCGTAGAACTCTTAAGCTACAATGGAACTTTCTCGGAGTATAACAGTCCGACCTACACGTTCGTCGCACTGGAGGAGGCCGAAAGGATCCTTGATCTTGTGGAGGACCGCGAGACCCGGAAACATGCCGAGGATATACGGCATGCGGGCTGGAAAGTCATTTCCGACCATTTTCATCCTGCGACGCAGCAGTGGGGAGGAGCCCAGTCGCGGGCGTATAGCAACTTCATCGGACCCCATCTGTCAAAATATCTTTCGGAACAGACCAACACCGGAATCAAAGTACATCCTTCGCTGGCCAAGGCATCCCCAAGACTGCCGTCATTCATACCTGAACTGCCCTGCCCCGTGGAATTCCGTAAAAGATTCACAGGGCTTCCTTCAAGTCCTTTGGAATTCAAAACCCGGTTCATCAGGCGCGACGAAAATAAAATTTCTGATGCAAACAGGAAAACACGAAATGCATATGGCGACCGCGTCGGCACCACCTGGATGGACGATTCTGCATCACTGGGTTCGATCAACCATGAGGATACATGGACGCAGCGCCGGTTCGCCTTCGGACACTGGAAGACGGAATCGGATCCGGCGGTCTGCCTGAGAGTGCGTTTCATGCATGACGGACGGGATTTCTGTTCAGGCCTCGTGCGAAATTCGCAGAAGGGTCCGCGTGTCCTGTCCGCAATTACAATGATCCTGAACCGCGGGGATTTCCATCCGCACTTCGACCATCCAAAGGATGATGTCTTCCAGGCGAAGGATTTCAGGCTGAGGTATGAACTGACTGGAAAAGGAGTGGAGGTTGAGAAGATTGGCAGAGACAGATTTGTTCTTTCCGCAGGGAATTGCCGCGCAGTCATCCATGCAGTTCCCGGCAAGTTCGGCCCGAACAAGATCAAGTGGGAGACAGGAATGGAGAAAGGCCGCGCGTTTGTCGATGCAGTCTGCCACCACGGCAAAAGAAAAGGTTTCAATTTCGGGACCATGGGCACTGTCGAACTTGTATCAGGTCTTGAACTCATAGGTGAAACCCAGAAACCTGTTGAAGGAAAGATAAATATAAAAAGAGTGAAGAAGGACATCTATTCCGCGGAGTGGGCTGGATTGAAGCTCGTTGTACCAGCGGCCGCGGACAATTATCCGGATTGAAAATTGAGTATGTCGGGTTTTAACCCGACGTTTATTTTAAATCAGTTGGCGGTTTAACCACAGCCATTCGGCGTGGCAGGAAACCGCCCTACTAATATGGAAAATATTCGAATGAAACAAAACATCCAATCGATAACTCTTCCAAAAAGGAAGAATATTTCACTTGCCAGGAAGATCTTCAGCGGCAGGAGCAAGGCTGGTGAGACTGTGGCAATGAACCGTCTTCATCTTGAATTCAACGGGAAACCATGGCTGCCGTCGATGGGGGAGTTCCAGTATTCGCGATATCCGGAGGAGTTCTGGGAGGAGGAGCTGCGCAGGATCAAGGCCGGTGGTATCGAGATCGTGCCGACCTATGTATTCTGGATCCATCATGAGGAGGAGGAAGGGGTTTTCGACTGGACGGGACGGAGGGATCTGCGCCGCTTTGTCGAGCTCTGCAAAAAACACGGGCTATGGGTGATAGTCCGCATGGGCCCGTTCTGCCATGGAGAGGCCCGCAATGGCGGAATGCCGGACTGGCTGTTCGGAAGACCATTTGAATCCAGGAGCAATGATCCCAGATATCTTTTCTATGTGAAACGCCTGTACAATGAGATCGGCAGGCAGTTGAAGGGATTGACTTTCAAGGACGGCGGCCCGATAATCGGGATCCAGTGCGAAAACGAATTCATGTCGAGCGCTGCTCCCTGGGAGACCACCCATAACACGGCCATGCTATACACTCCGGTCGGTTCCGACGGGATCAGGCACATGAAGACTCTCAAGAAATTCGCCGTCTCCGCGGGGCTGGATGTTCCACTGCACACGAGCACGGGATGGGGAGGATCTCCAATTGACATAAAGGAATTCCTTCCGATGTTCGGAGGTTATGGATACTATGCCTGGCTGGATGATCCGTCAATCCAGGGGCCGTCGGGATTCTTCCTGTTCCAGGACATGCGCAGACGCAAGGACGTCTACAAGACTGACGAAGTACCGTTCGCATGCTGCGAGATCGGCGGAGGCATGCAGCCTTTCTACAAGAACCGTCCGGTAGTCCCTCCCGAAAGCGTGGAGGCCATGCACGTGGTCCAGCTCGGTAGCGGTTCGAACCTCATGGGCTACTACGTCTATCACGGCGGATCAAATCCTGTAGGGAAGCATTCGTATTTCAACGAGCACAGGTGTCCGAGGATATCCTACGATTTCCAGGCGCCGCTGAGCGAGTTCGGTCGCAGGAAACCGCATTACGGGATGCTCCGGCGCCAGTTCACTTTCCTGAAGGAATTAGGGGGAATCCTGGCTCCTATGGAGGCTTCTATTCCGGAAAAAGTAAAATCCATCAAGGCTGACGACACCAGGAATCCGCGATGGTCGGTACGCTCAAAGGACGGTTCAGGCTTCCTTTTCCTCAACAGTTTCCAGGACCACGCTGAAATGCGAGATCTGAAGGAACTAGTGTTCAAGGTAAATGCAGGGAATGAAACACTGATGTTCCCCCCGGGCGGCAAAGGATTTACTCTGAAAAAGGGAAAATGCGCGATACTCCCGTTCAATCTGGAGATGGGCGGACTCCTCCTCAAATCTGCGACGGTGCAGCCTCTCGCCAGGATTGTGAACAAAGGGACTCCTCATTATTTCTTCTTCGCCCCTGAAGGCTTTCCTGCGGAACTCGCAATAAATTTTGCGAATGTCGCAAAATTTATAATGAAGCAGGGAAAGAAAACGGAATTTGGAAGCCCGACGGTAATAACTTGCAGGCCGGGTACTGGGAACCTGTTGGACTTCACACTTGAAGACGGCAGGAAGGTTCTTGTCACTGTTCTTACAGACGGGCAGTCCAGGAATTTCTGGAAGTCGGAATTTGCAGGACAGGAAAGGGTGTTCCTATCTGGAAATGGTATGCTCTTCGGGAAAAGGGAAATTGAACTTTATGATGTGGACACCACCCAAATGGGATTTTCGGCATATCCTCCTCCGGACAGGAAGCCAGCAGGTGGAAATTTCAAAATTGAAAAAAACGGGATTTTCCAGAAATATTCAATCTCGGTTCCTAGAAAATCAATTGAACCTGAGATAAAAATGATTTCTGACGGAAAATTTTCGCTGAGGATTCCATCCGGTGCATTCAATGGAGCGGAAGAGCTTTATCTCCAGATAGATTACATCGGCGATACGGGAAGCGCCTATTTGAACGGGAAGCTGATACACGACAATTTCTGGAACGGCACGACATGGGAAATAGGGCTGAAACATTTTGCTCCAAGCTTGTTGAAAGGTGAATTAGTGATTATTATCACACCCTTGCGTAAAAACAGTTCGAAGGTGGAATACACATGCATGGCCGCGATGAAGGATTCCGGCGGCAGTGGAGGCCAGCTTAAGATCCTTTCGATCAAAGCTGTATTCGGCCAGAAAATATCGATGCGTTATTAAGGCAAAGGATTCGCCTTGCCGTGACGCATTTACAATTCTTTCAGAAGGAATGAAGATGGAAAAGGGAATACAGTGCATGTTCAACGAGGATCCGTGGCGGATCATCGAGGAGAAATACATTCCTGAAAAGAACAGGGTGTCCGAATCAATATTCTCCCTCGCCAACGAATACATGGGCACGCGCGGGAACTTCGAGGAAGGCCTGGACAAAAACACCCTTGAGGGCTGCTACATCGGCGGCATGTATTTCAAGGAGAAGACCACTTTCGAATGGAAGCGCGTCGGATTCCCGAACTACATGAATTCCATGGCCCACACCACCAACTGGCTGAAAATAACTGTCGACGTCGATGGCGAAACTTTCCAGATGGATTCCTCATCCTTTGAAAACTACAGCCGCATTCTGGATATGAAGACTGCTGTCTTAAGCAGGGAACTTGTCTTTGCCACGCGGTCAGGCGTCAGGACGCAGCTCCGGTGGGAGAGGTTCCTAAGCCTTGCAGACAGGCGTCTCGGAGCCCAGCAGATCTCAGTCAAGGCGTTGGACCATCAGAAACCTGTGCGCCTGTCATTCCAGCTGGACGCCACCAGGGGCAACCAGACGGAAGTCACGAAGACCGGAATACATTCCGACAAGGTTTCCGGCGTTTCACAGCCGGACGACATGTCGCTTGTCATGAAGATCCGTTCGACCGGGCAGTATTACATACACCGCATGGTGATCCAGAAGGATCCTGTCCTTAAAAAATGCGAAGAGGAATTTTCCGCCAGTGAAAAAGTAGTCGAATGCAGGGTCTCGTTCACTCCCGAAAAGGGGCGCGGGTATGTCTTCAATAAATTCATATCCGTATGGAACAGCCGTGATGCAGGATTCCCACAAGGACTTATTCTCAAGGAGAACACAAGCTCCGAAGCCGATGAGAAGGACGAGAAGGAGATCCTCGACTTCATAAGGACCAACAGCAAAAAACATCTCTCTACATTGTCAAAATCCAATTACGAAACATTGAAGAAGATGCATTCTGAATGCATGGGGAAAGTCTGGGACGGCATGGATGTCGAGATCAACGGGGATGTATCAGCCCAGCAGGGGATCCGCTACTGCCTCTTCCAGCTGCTCAACACATACCGTGGAACTGATGCATACCTGAACATCGGCGCGAAGGGAATGACAGGAGAAGTATATGACGGCCGCGCATTCTGGGACACTGAAAGCTACTGCGTGCCGTTCTACCTCTACACAAATCCTGAAGCAGCCAGACGCCTGCTCGAATTCCGCTATAATACGCTTGATGCTGCGCGCGACCGCGCCCGTGAACTCCGGTACAAAGGTGCAGTTTATCCGTTCACCACTATTGACGGTTCGGAGGACTGTGTCGTCTGGGACCTGGTTTTTTCTGAAATCCACATCAATGCGATAATCCCATTCGCGATATACCAGTATGTCCGCGCCACCGGTGACAATGAATATCTTTTCACCAAGGGGGCGGAGGTCCTTGTCGAACAGGCGCGCTTCTGGGCGGACCGGTCATGTTTCATTCCATACCGCGATGGATATGCCTTGAACCGCGTGACAGGACCTGACGAATGGCATATCTGGACCAACAATAACTTCTACACTAACTACATGGCGAAATGGGTTCTGGAATATGCCGCGCAGGTGGTGGACAGGATGTCCGTTGATTCCCCGCAGAATCTTGATCTGCTGGCAACTAAGATATCCCTTGATCCTGACGAGCTGTTCAACTGGCGGCAGATCGCCGGCAAGATGATATTGACCTACGACGAGAAGCTTAGAATATTCCCCCAGGATGATCTGTTCCTGTCCATGGAGCCATTTTCGCGTGAACAGCTTGATCCTGAAAAGGACATCCCGCTGGAAAGGCACTGGACCGTTGAGAAATGGTACAAGACCGACATGGTGAAACAGCCGGACACCCTCCTGGCGATGTTCTTCCACCGCGACAAGTTTTCAGTTGAACAGAAAACAAACAACTACCGTTTCTATGAGCAGCGCACGACTCATTCATCCTCTCTTTCTCCTTGTATCCATTCAATACTGGCCTGCGAGATCGGGCGGTACGACCAGGCATATGCATATTACCTCTGGGCCTCACGCCTGGATCTGGACGACCTCAACAAAAGCACACATGAAGGATTGCACATTTCGTCCATGGCCGGAAGCTGGACAAACATCGTATCCGGTTTCGGAGGGATGTCCGTTACTGACGAATGCATAATCTTCAATCCCATATTGCCCGAGGCATGGAAGGACTATTCGTTCAGGATCACATATCAGGGCAGCGTCATACAGGTGAAAGTCGACAGGAAACAGTCCTGCTACCAGGTTCTCCATGGAAAAGATGTGAAGGCGCGGATAAAGGGGAAGGATTATATCATCTCAGGAAAATCCCTGTCCGTCCCTCTGGATGAGAAATTCCTGAAGCGTCCAAGGCTGCAGGCGGTGATATTCGATCTCGACGGGGTAGTCGTCGACACGGCGAAATATCATTTCCTCGCATGGAAGGAACTGTCTGAGAAGGAAGGTATTTATTTCGACGAGAGGATCAACGAGAGGCTCAAGGGCGTAGGCCGCATGGACAGTCTGAAGATCATATTGGAAAAGAGCAGCAGGAAGTACTCGGAAAAGGAGATGTCTGAACTGGCCGACAGGAAGAACAAGGCCTACGTCAAGATGCTCGATCGTGTAACTCCCCACGACCTGCTTCCGGGAATCATGGATCTGTTTGAAGAACTAAAGAATAATAAAATCAAGATCGCCCTGTGTTCCGCCAGCAGGAACAGCCAGCTGATACTGGAGAAGCTCAAGGTGCAAAAATATTTCGACGTTGTCGTGACCGGCAATGATGTCAGGCTTTCCAAGCCTGATCCCGAAGGAGTCCTTCTTGCGGCTGCTAAGCTCAGGATCAGGCCTGCGAACTGCGTCGTCATCGAAGACGCACAGGCAGGAGTCGCCGCGGCTGTGAACGCCGGCATGAGGAGCATGGGCATAGGATACAAGATGGACCTGCACGAGGCCGACAGCGTCCTCTCGTCGACAAAATATCTGGATCTGGAAAAATTGAAAATGCTTTACTGACACAGGAAAAGACAATATGAAATACGATCTCATAATTACAGAACTTAAAACCGACATCATAAGGGGGAGATACGAACCTCTCTCCCGGTTGCCGACAAGGAACGAGCTTGCAAGGCGTTTTTCGACGACGCTTGCAACGATGCAGAACGCGATGGACATCCTGACAAAGGAGGGTTTCATCGACTCGCGCGGCCGCGACGGAACTTTCGTGGTGGAGCCCCCCACCTTTCAATATAGGGTCTGGCTCGCTCCCCTGGCGGCTATTTCATTCTTCGAAACCCAGTCGACATGCCCGTCGCAATATCCGATTTCAGCTCCGTTGCTGTGGCGGATCCTGTACAAGGCATAGCATACGGGGGGCGGCTGTGAGAACTCCCAGTATCCCTCGAGGGAATATCTTTTGGCATCCGCAATGAGAAGTTTCGTGCTTGGTGAAGTGACGAGGACGGAATTCGGATATACCCTGTATTGCTTTACATAGTCGGGATCCACTGGAGGAATGTTCCTCGACATCCCTATTCCAAGCTGGATATTGTTGCCCATGTCGTCGGCGTTCACGCCCGCAACCGCTGACGGGCAGACGAACACGGTTGTCGTCAACTTTGCCGGACGCACTCCGGGCGTCCACTGGTAGCCCATGTATGGGCAAAGCAGGACGAACCATTGACCCGGCCATGGATTGCTGCCTCCCCAGCTTGAATCATCGGTCAGCGCCGGATAGAAATTATTGTAGTCCTGGGCGTACATCGAGAATCCCACTAGAATCTGCTTCTGCTGGGATGCGCAGGTGATCTGCTTGGACATCTCCTTGGTGTGCGCGAGCGCCGGCAGAAGCAGGGAGGCCAGAATTGCGATGATCGCAATTACGACGAGTAACTCAATTAATGTAAATATTGAAAATATTACTCGTCGCCCTGAGCTTGTCGAACGGGCAAAATTCTTCGCCTGCATCCGCGATTGCGGATGCCTGGCTACGCCGGGCACAGCGACAAGCAATTCGATCAGTGTGAAATTCCGTTTCGCTGATGATTTAATCATACGCCTCCATGATTTATCGGACCACATAAGTTCCATTCAATTTCACGAAAACATAGCTTGTTCCCGCACCCCATACCTCCACCTTGTCGCCCATCGGGCCGGCATGCCCGTCCCAGAACACTGCATTCGCCTTGCTGTTATGCCGCATCGCCACTCCGGCATGCCAGAGATCGGGCCGCTGGCCAGGCAGCCAGTACTGGGACATGTTGTCCGTATTGAAGCTGTCTATAAGGAAGAAGAGTGTCGAAGGCGAGACTATCTTGTTCATCACCCTGTACGTGTCCGGCGGTGTCGTCAGACGCACGCGGGCGGCCGTAGCCCTGTCCTCCGAACCATAAACCTCGCCCCATGCGGGACTGGTCTTGTTCCATTGGAACGGCTTCTCGGTCGGGCAGATCAATCCGTCGCTGGCAGGGAGATAGGATCCTGTCTGCACCAGCGGATAGGCCCATGAGCGCCACCGGGGATTGTTCCCGGCCCCGTAATCTCCGCCGCCGATGTAGACGTGGTCGTTGTAGTCGACAGAATATGACAGCGCTCCTAGCATGTTCTGCTTCAAATTGTTGATGCAGGTCATGGAGAGCGCGGATTCCTTCGCCTGTTTGAGGGCGGGAAGCAAGAGACCAGCGAGGATTGCGATGATCGCAATTACCACGAGCAATTCAATCAGCGTAAATGCATTTTCGATTACTGATAGATTTCGTTGGTAGTAGCGCATGTTTGCGCGTTCTTCAGTCTTTAACTTGCTTATTCTCCCATTCATCATTTTCCAGTGCTCCTCTTATTTTTCACCGCTGAAACAGGAGATGCCGAAAGACGCGCACCGCATGATTCCCTGATTATGAGGGATGACTGTAGTATTTTAATCCTGACTGCCGGATTCAACGAGTTTATTCCCTCCATGAGCATTTCCGCGGCGGACTCCGACATCTCGTCGAACGGCTGATGCACCATTGTCAGAGCCGGAGAACTTATCTTCCTCATCCAGGGGAAATCGTCATATATGACTACGGAGACATCCTCCGGAATCCTCCTTCCTTTTTCGCGAAGGGCCCTGAGAACTCCGAGAGTCGCCACGTCGCCGTGGATTATTATCGCATCGAGATCCGGCTTGGACTTGAGAGCCTCCAGAGTCGTCCTGTATCCGTCATCCTCGGACCACGGAACAAGAAACTTGACATACGATTCATCGAACCTCAGGCCCCTGTCGGAGAAGGCAGTACTGATTCCATTGAGCCTGTCCCGGCCTGAGCTCTCGTTGCCGGCACCGCTGAAAAACATGATTTTCTTTCTTCCAAGGGAAAGCAGATGCTCCGCCGCCATCCTGCCACCGGCCTTGTTGTCGATGTCGACATACGAATGACTGGCAGATCCCGCTGCCGGAGGAGGCCCTATCGCCACAACGGAATATCCCCTGTCCGTAAGCCATTCGAAACTCTCAGGGAAATTATTGTCGCTCCCAAGTATTATCCCCTTGGAGCTTGGAGCCATGCCGGGGTGCCTTCTTATGCAGTCCAGGAAACTGTCCTTTGAATCGACAGGCATTATGGACAGCCTGAACCCCAGCCTGCCGGACGCCCGGTTGAGCCCGTCGAGAAGCATTGACACATAAGGATCTTCGGAAATGCTGATCTGCCTGACGTTCCTGAAGATCAGGCATATGGAATTCCTATCGAGCCCTGTCCCTGCATCCGATGAATTCGACACGAATGTACCGGCGCCCTGCCTTCTCCGGATGAGATTATCCTTCTCCAGCTCCTGGAGGGCCGAACGGATCGTGACCCTGCTTACATCAAGCAGGCCGGCCAGGCCCCTTTCAGTAGGAAGCTTCTCGTCAGGCCTGAATTCGCCTACGACAATCCTCCTCTTCAGTTCGCCTGCAATCTTCTTGTATTCCTTCTGTCTCTCGCAGATCATCCATCCCTCGTTTTTTATTAATACCAATTATAATACCATTAATTAATAATGTCAAGCTCTTATTTGTATAATATTTGCTTTCTAAATACTTGATTTTTCTTTATTTGCACGCATTTTATTGGTCATACCATTAATAAAGGAGCATATCATGCAATTACGGATATTTAAAAGCCTCTTCATACTCCTCCTCTCTGCTTCCGCACTGTTGATCTGCACCACCAATATTTCATATGCGGCGTTCCAGATATCCCCCGGAGACATCAAGCTTCCGTTCCTGCACCCTCTCTTCGGGAAGAACGCCGTCATACAGTCCGGGGCGAAAGTCCCGGTATGGGGATGGACAAATGCAGGAGCAAAAGTGCATGTTGATCTCAAGGATGGCAAAGGGGAAAGTGTCTCCCGGGCGGACTCGGTCGCCGGAACTGATGGACTTTGGAAGGCTGTCATAGGGCCGATCGAAGCAGGCGGACCTTTCACTCTGGCCGTCGACGGCCCCTCCTCCGTCAAATCCGAGAACATCCTGGTCGGCGAGCTTTGGCTGTGCTCCGGCCAGTCGAACATGAACTGGCCGCTTTCTGGAATTCCATCAGGAAAGGATGAAATTGCCAAGGCGGACTGGCCCCAGCTGAGGACCTTCCTCATACAGCCGCAGCTGTCGGTCAACCCCGAATTGTCTTTCCGCAGCGGGTCGTGGACGGTCTGCACTCCTGAGACAGCGAAGAATTTCTCCGCACTCTCATATTTTTTCGGGCGCGAACTGCACCAGGCATTGAAGCGTCCGGTCGGGCTTATCAACTCCAGCTGGGGCGGGACCGGCATCCAGGCATGGAGCAGCATCGACACCTTGAAGGATCTTCTTTTCAGCAACACCCTCCAGGAGGAGTTCAAGGTCGCCGACAAGGAATCTAAAAATCCAAACCATGCAAAGGAATACGAGGACACCCTCGAGAAATGGTTTAAGGAAAATGATCCCGGATCTTCCGCCGGCTGGGCCGGTGAAAAACTGGATTTGAAGGACTGGACAAAGATAAACGTGCCGGTATCTCCTGAGAAAAGTTCTGTTCCAAATGGAGTGCTATGGCTCCGCAGGACTTTCACGGTTCCCGCCGACTGGGCCGGCAAGGACGCAGAAATGCTGCTGGGATGCGTCGACATCTCAGACTGGAATTTCGTGTATATGAACGGGCAGCAGATCGGCTGCTATTACAACCGCGAGATGAGCAATCTCTACAAGGTTCCCGCCGGTATGCTGAAGACCGGAGAAAACACGATTGCGCGCCGCATAGTCGGATTCGGCCATTCAGGATTCAGGGGCAAGGCCGAGCATCTCTGGATCAGGCCAAGAGGGGCACCGGATACAAAAAATATTTCTCTTGCAGGGGAATGGTATTACCGCGAAGGGATACTGAAGGATAAGTTCAAGAGCGATATTCCCAAAGACACTAAACCGCACCAGAACACGCCCGGAGTACTGTTCAACGGAATGATCTCCCCTCTAATACCTGCGGTCTTCAAGGGCTGCATATGGTATCAGGGCGAGGCAAGCGGATCACCGGGTGAAGGAGTAAAATATGCCACTTACCTCAAGAACATGATCACCGACTGGAGGAAGAGATTTGGAAATGATTTCGCATTCGGCGTCGTACAGCTTCCGAACTTCAACGCCATCTCAAAAGTTCCGGTGGAGGACAAAGGTTGGAATGGTTCATGGGTGGACGTGCGTGAATCTCAGATGGAAACTTCGAGGATCCTGCCGAACGTCGGATGCATCGCGACAATTGATCTGGGAGATGCCGGCAACATACATCCCGCCCGCAAGCTGGAAGTCGGGCAGCGCCTTGCAGGCTGGGCCATGAGCCAGGTCTACGGAACAAAAGCTGAATTCAGCGGCCCAGTCTACGATTCGATGAAGGTCGAAGGAAGCAATATCCGGATTTCGTTCAAGCACATTGGCGACGGACTCGCTTCAAAGGATGGAACCGAACTCAAGTGGTTTGCCATATGCGGAGCCGACAAGAAATTCATTTTCGCAAAGGCGAAGATAGACGGGGATACTGTCATTGTTTCATCTCCGGAAATCCCAAATCCCGTTGCGGTGAGATATGCATGGGTGCAGAATCCTGATCCAGTTAATTTTTATAACAAGAACGGATTTCCCGCAGTTCCATTCAAGACGGACAAGTAAAAATACCTGGGACAAATTATTTTCCGGCGGAATCCGGCCAGATTACGCCGCAGTCGAATCCGTATTTCAGATCCTTGTAGTAGAGGGGACCTCCCTTGTATTTCGGGCTGCCCCCCTTATATCCCGGAGTACCCTTTACAAGCCTCCAGTTGCCAGCAATAGAATTTATGAACTGAGGCAGGTAGTAGATGTTCCTCTTAGGGTTGCAGTACCTTGAAATCCTCGTTGGATTCTTTACAATATCCTCCTCACTCATAGGCCTGTTCTCGAACTGGAACGAACATAGGCCCTGTTCACCGAAGAAAACAGTATCGGAGATGTCAATCGTCTTGTCGGTCTTTATGTCAGATTCCTTCAGTATCCTGGCACCCTTTTCCGAGAACATGACCGCAAGGCTGTTTCCATATATGACGCTGTTCGCCACTTTCAGGTTTCCTCCATCCACCCATAGCGCCGCATTCTGGGAAAGGCCCCTCTCCTGGGCGATGATCGTGCAGTGGGTTAGCAGGACGTCCTTCGACTTCTCTATCATAAGCCCCCTGAAAAAGCAGTTGTCGAAGGTAATGTCAATCCCCCTGTGCACCCTTGCCTCCAGATCATTGAAATAACAGTTCTTGACAATGATGTTTCCGGAATCGGGAAGGACTGAAAGGTTGTTTGGAAGTATGCTGAACTTGCCTTTTTCCATCCTTATGTCCGATATCTCGACCGACTGGGCGGTTATCGTTATGTCGTCTTCGAACACAACTCCTTCCTCCCCTATGAGCTTCAGTCCCGTAAGGCTCAGCTTGAACGAACCGCCCCCAGTGGAGCTCTGCTCCAGCCTGGTATCCTTTTCCTTCCCTGAATCCCTGCCCTTGTCTCCTTTTCTGGAAAAGCCATATACACCCTTCTTAAGGTATATGGTGGTGAAGTTGTTGGCCTTTTCAAGCATCAACAGGAGTTCTTGTCCGTTCAAAGCCGCATTCCCGCCGCTTGAAACTACTATCACCTTATCTTTTTTCTTCTGTTCGTGGCTGAAATGGCTGAATGCATATTTCGTGAGCGAGTCGAGTAGAAGTGTGTTGCCGGTAAAGGCCTGTGAAGCGGAGAAATCCGACTCGAACGCCTTCAGGTCATCCATGAGCTTATGTGCCTGGACGCTGTCGATCTGCTTCTTGTATAGGGTTTCACCAAGCTTGTCCGGCTGCGCCGCATCATAGCTTATCCCGTATTTTTCAAGAAGCCTGCGCAAGGCCGCGACGGCCTCCGACTCGGAAAGCACGCTTATGAAGACATATCCGGTGCCGTAAGGCATCTTCTCGAAGTTCTCATATGCCTTTTCGTAGTCTCCAAGTTCAGCGTATGCCAGCGCCTTTAGAAGGATCTCGTCTCCCTCGGGTTTGCTTCCGAGCTTGAGCCTCAGGGCCTTTTCAGAGATTATCTTCTTCTGCAGATCTGAGCGCAACGATTTGAACTCCCCTATATCGACGATGTACGAGCTGATGATCTGTCCGACCATCTCATCCTTCGGCTTTTTCAACAGTTCCTTCATTTCCGCAAGCATGTTGTCAAAATCACCGGCCGCGATCAATTTCGTGTTCTTCTCCATTACATCGTCCAGGAGCTTCACGGCCTCACCCCTGTTGATCTCGACAATGGACATGCCATCCAGAATCTTCCTGGCGATTTCCTTGCGCTGCCTCTTGGTCTCCGCGGCATATCTGCCGGAGTAGGAGTCCAGCATGAGCACGGCCTTGTCCTTTTCGTTTTTCTCCAGGAACGGCGTTATGGACTTCAACATATCGCTGACAGCCTTGTCCACCTTCTCCTGCTTCCTTTTCTCCAGGTCGAATATCTTTTCATTGATATCTCCGACAAGCTTCGCGTTGTTCTCCAGCACGTAGGGTCTCTTCAACTCCTCATATTTCATTATTGCCGAGTCAAAACCTTCCGGATTGCCTTTGAGGAAATCCTCGATCTCGGCGTATTTCTCCTGGAGGGAGGACTTAGATACCGGCTTGCCCTGCACTTCCGCAGGTTTCTGTCTGACAGGTTCTGTAGTTCCGGAATCCGGAGTTTTGACAGGAACAGTTTCCGCCCCGGGAGCTTCAGAGACAGCCTGCTGAGGCTGTTCCACGTCAGTCGGCGCCGCATCAGGAAGGGAAAGGGCTTGCTTGCAAATGAATGCCGCAGCTACGACAGTAATCAGCAATAAGAAGATTACCATGGCTTTCCAGCTGGCGAGCTCAGATGATTCACGTTGCATCTGCCATTTCATGTTGACAGCCCTTATGGCATCTCTGGCAGACACCCGCCCCGCAGGCGTATTTACAATCAGCTTTTTCCCGGGACTTGCGAAATAAGCCTTCTTTTCAGGCCTTCCAGCCTTCAGACCTTCAGGTTCACTTATCCTGGATCTTGCGGCAGGAGCAGTATACCCCTTCCATATGTTGAACTTCTTCCTGTACTCGATCACCTGGTATTCAGGACTTATTTCGAGGAGTACTGCGTCGATCCGCTGTATCGCCTCGTCCCAGGTGGAAATCCGGTGCCGCGGATCAGGTTCGGTCATTGAATTGACCAACGCCATGATGGGCATGGAAAGATATGGATTGGCTGCAATCAGATTCTCCGTAAGCGGACCTCCCGTAGGGTTTCCGGCCTCATCGTGTTCCGGCGGATGAACTCCTGAAAGCATGAAAAAGAGAATCCGTCCAAGGGAATAGATGTCGAACGCCTGGCTGTCACGCTTCCCGTCCCTGATGAATTCCGGGCATACGTAGCGGAAATCCCATATGTTCAGTCCTTCGTTCAGAAGCCGCGATTCGGACGCGAGGAATGATGAAACCGCATAGCCGCTTATCTTGACCTCAAGACTGCTTATCACCAGCCTTACAGTGTCGGGATTAAGATTGAGATGCGCAATATTGCATCTGCTCCATGCTCCCGAAAGGGCTGCCGCCACCTTTCTGGCCACTTTCAATGCGTCCGCATCACGGACAGGAGCATTCAAGGCGAAAGATGAGATGGACCTGAGATTCTTCACGTATTCATAGGCGAAATAGCTGCGCCCGTCCGCCATGCTGCTGTCGGTAAGAACCTGGAATTCCTTCATGTCTGAACTCCCGGCCACCTTTATGATGTCGTACATGGCCTTGAAACTTGACACTCTTTTCAGGAGGAAGCCGGTCGGTATTTTCAATACGGAATCGACCAGGATGCCTTCCTTCAAAGTCTGCGCATGATACGAATTCCAAAGCAGGCCCGATGCAAGCAGATCCTTGATCATGTATTCTTCAAAGTATCCTCCGCGTGCAATCACAGGTTCGGGAATTATCTGTGCGAACTTGCATTCCGGACACTCTACAAGCTCTCCGATGTCGACATATTCGGCCTGCAGATGGCTTCCGCAATTCATGCACTTGAATATAAGCATATATAAGAACTCCACTCCGTTTTTAGACATTTTCCTTGAGACAGTCCGAAAGCAGCTCCTGCATCTCAAGCGCCACAAGCCTCCTGTCATATCCTCCTGACAGAATCCTGCCCAGCCTCGCACCTGCCTCAGCTGCGGCTTTTCTTATATCAGGATTATCCAGGATGTCTGGAATGCTCGAAGGCTCAGGACATCCAATGCCCATCATCCTGGGAACGCCCATCTCGCACGTCTTCCCATATCCGCAGTAGAAACACGAAGGATTGCCGTTCACGGAAAGGGTGTCGACGGTTTTCACCAGGTTGTATGCCATGAACTTCTCGATCTGCTCCACCACCGGCGATCCCCCCATGCTTCCGACTCCGACGGCGACGGCAAGCTTGCCCCAGACGAGTTTTCCTTCCTGGTGGCGGAACTGGAACCACCTCTCAAGGAAAGCATGTGCTAGCGAGCTCATCCCGGAAAAATAATTAGGTGATCCGATCACAAACGCGTCCGCGCTGATGATCTTGTCCCTCAATGCAAAAAGGTCGTCATGTATCCTGCACACATTGTCCTTTGCGCATCCCAGACAGGCGGTGCAGCCGGAGAATTTGAGATTGCGCAGTGAAACAAGCTCATATTCGTGCCCGGTTTCCTTCAGCAGCACGTCCATCACCCTGTAAGTCGCGGATATCTTTTCCGGACGCGGGCTTCCACATATGCCAAGTATTTTCATGTTCGATTCCCTTTCCGATGTTATTTCAGTTAAATAAATCCATCCGTCATCCTTTGAGAAGACACTGATAACATTCGAGTACTTGACATTGACATGATATGCATTACAAGTATTAAATAGTAATAATAATTAATATTAAAGACATATGAAGGCGTGCATGCATAAAAGAAAGATCGGATTTGCGGAGTTCGCGGGAATCTGCAGGAATCATGGATTGAAGTCCACACAGCAGAGGTTCGAGATATATTCCGAGCTGATTGGGTCGACCGAACATCCCGATGCGGAAAGCGTATATACTGCAATCAGGAAACGCATGCCTTCCCTCTCTTTCGATACGGTCTATAGGGCAATGAGGACTTTTGAGGAGAAGGGTGCCATTTCCCGGGTCTCGCCGGGACTTGAAAGAACGAGGTATGACGCCAACATGGAGCCCCACCACCATTTCATATGTGGAAAATGCGGAACGATAAAGGATTTCTACAGCGAGGAATTCAACAGGATCTCGACGCCAATGGAGATTGATGAGCTTGGCAAGGCGGAATATGTCCATGTCGAAGTGAGGGGATTATGCAACAAGTGCAGGAAATCAAAATTGACATGATAACCTGATTCTGCGGCATTCAATCTCCAGGAAGGTTAAAGAGCATAATGAAAAAGCTATTGAAAAAAATATCTGATTTCCTTTCCGGTCCGGCAAGCCCTGCCGGCGGATTCATCGAATACCGCATCAAGTGCGGGAAATGCGGGGAGAGCGTCACGATAAAGGTATTTCCTGACCGGGATCTGAATCCTACCTATGATGACGACGGTCCGGCATACGTCCTGAAGAAGGAAGTCATGGACTCGAAATGCTTCAGGATGATACAAATTGAAATTTTCTACGATTCCTCCCGCCGCGAGATCAGCCGCGAGATTTCCGGCGGAACTTTCGAAAAGTAGGTACGCCCTTCAAGGTTAACTTCATTTAAATTCAACCACAGAGAACACAGAGAATCCCCACTCTGCGAACTCTGTGGTTAATTTTCTTATTGATAAAAGTTCAGATCTCCGCAGGAGGACTACGGCTGACACCTAAAACATGGTACAAGCTGAAGCATGTACCTACTTCTCGAATACCACCATCTGGTGCGCCTTCACTTCTGGCACTGTCACACGGCAGTAGTCTCCTGACATTTCAAACGGGATCTCCTTCCTGTCCGGCGCAAGGTAGACTGCCCCTGGAACAAATCCTGTCTTCACATCAAGAGCGATGTTGCTGACAGGATAGAGCTCCTCGATCCATTCCACGTTGGTATGCCTGCGCTGCGGCTGGAAATTGACAAGATGTGCGATCACGCGCTTTGGATTGTTCTGCTTGTTGAGGGAAATCTCCATCGCGGAAGGCGCAACCGCCTTCACGAGAGGTTCCGCAAGCAGCTTTTCAAGAATGAACTTGAATATCGTCTTGTAGACCGGGAACGCATGTTCCCTGTATGCCATGAAGATCGCAGGCGCGGCATAAGCCACGTTGCCCTTGACGACTACGACAGGATTCTTCAGGACCTTGTCGAACGGCGTCTGGTTGTGCGAGCAGAACCTGTCGAACTTCCTGTTGAAATAGCTTGTGCAGAGATTGCCAAAGGATTCTGCGCCTTTTACCGGATCAACAAGTGCGCTGTCCTCGTAGAACACAAATTCGCTTTCTGGAAGGCCCTTTCCAAGTTTTGCCCCGAGCTTCAGGTATGACGGCTTGTACTCATTGTCCTTTGCGAATTTCGCAGGGAGTTCAGAGACGGCGAATTTCCCGTCTTCAAGCCCGGCCTTGTGGGACGCAATCACCGCAACACCTTTCTTGATGTATGCGGAAAGTCTTTTTGCAAATTCAGGAGAAACGTAGCCGTTGTCGGGAAGGACAAGTACCTTGTACTTTGAAAGATCCTGAGCGGGATAGACGAGGTCGAACTGCTGTTTAAGTTCAAGGAGCATCCTGCCTGCGCCGTCCTGGCTCTGCGAAATAGCTTTCGGACCGCCCAACGCCGAGGACTTTGATTCCTCTGCGGTGGCAGGAAGCATCACAACGGCGACTTCTGCGACATGCTCAGCCTTCGCGCACCATGGCTCGCATTTCTCGACATGGCTGAACGCCTTGCCGATCATCTGGTACGCGCCCTTGTCAAGGATTCCTCTCGGATGGCACTGGTCTCCCACATTCATAACACAGTTCGCCGCAAGGATCGAGCCAGTCTCGTAGAGGAACTGGTCTTCGGTCTTGAGTCCGCCGAAATCGGCCCAGCTCTTGTGGAAGCGCCCGGTCATGCCCTGTACCGGCATTCCGATTGTCCTCGCGTATCTCGCATGTATCGGAAAGAACGCATATCCCCAGCCGCCTGTAGGCAGCGCCTCGATTTCCAGATGGCTGAACACGTCGAGCTCATCGCAGATTCCAGGCCTCATCCTTCCGTTGAAGAAAATTGTCGCGTTCTTCTTGATTCCGCGGACAGCCTTCGTGATCTTCCTGGTGTAGTCCCTGGTCATCGTGTATTCAAATTTTTTGTGGTCGGCGTCGCTGGTGAAATCAAGTCCGAGCTTCGTCATGGAGTCATAGCAGCGCGGACAGTAGCATCCGGGATCCGGGTTGTAGCACATGTCATAGAATATCCCCTCGACGTCATACCACTTGATTACTTCCTCGGCCTGTGCGATGAGCTGGTCCACATATTCGGTATTGTTCATGCAGTGGTTGAACCAGCCGGCGGTCAGGGCGTCGCCCCATTTCCAGAACTTGTTGTCCTTCATCCTGCCAATCCATTCCGGATGGACCTTGGCGTTGTTCTCGTCGACCCTGACGCTTATATATGCGGGAGTGACGATTCCTTTCCTGCGGCACGCCTCGATCTGTTCGCCGAGGAGATCGAACTTGAGTGACGGATGCACGGTACCGACCTTCGTAGGATAATAGCTGAGGCCGTGGTGGCATTTGGCGAAAAGTGTAACCCAGTTGACTTTCGCATCGGCAAGCCTGGATGCAAAGACTTCCGCATCAAACTCGGATCCTACGTCGGGGATGTGCTCGGAGGTGTGGAAGTCGAGATGGATCTGGCGGAACCTGTCGGCCACGAGATCCGCCGCTGAAGACTTGATCGGGCTTTTCTGGACTTTATGGATTTTCATTTCTTTTCCCTTTTATAAACCAATTTAGTAATTTTTTAAATAACGGGGGATACTTTAAATCCCATCCACATACCTATCAATGTACAAAAGCACCATAATTGTGCATGTTAATAACAAATCAGCGAATCTTCCAGAGAACGCAATCATGATCTTGATGTCGATTTGTACGTCATGGACAAAAATAAACACCGCCAGCAATGCGTCAGTCTTACTGTTTGATTGTTTGATCTTACCTTTTTTGCACGCAAACCGACCAAGTATGACGGTTTCGCCGAAACCGTCTCGAGGCGTTTTCATCGAAAACGCCATACTTCGGTAAAAGTGATATCAGCCCAAGTAAGCCTGACGCCTTACCATCGCCATGCCCAATATTTCAGTTCGTCAAAAGTAATTATTGAACTCCCTCCCTGAAAATGATATTGTAATCCAAAAGGGGAAATAAATAATGTCCTACAAAGTCAATCGTGGAACAAACATATCGCACTGGCTCAGCCAGAGCGACAAGCGCGGCGCCGACCGGCGGAAATATTTCAACTGCGACGACGTGAAACGCATAGCGGACTGGGGTTTTGACCATATACGCCTGCCCATTGACGAAGTGCAGATGTGGGACGAATCTGGCAGGCAGGAAAACGAGGCCTTCGATCTCATGGATTCAGCCGTGGACTGGGCCGCGGATTCGGGACTGAAGATCATCGTTGATCTGCATATTCTAAGAAGCCATTTCTTCAACCAGTCAACGGAACCCAGGCTGTTCACCGATCCCGGAGAAGCTGCGAAATTCGCAGACATGTGGAGACAGCTCTCCGCGCGGCTCAAGATCCGTTCAACCGACAAGGTGTCATATGAGCTCATGAACGAACCTGTCGCGGGCGATCCGCAGGACTGGAACCGTGTCGCCATGCTCGCGTTCAAGGCAATCCGGGATCTCGAACCACAAAGGACAATTGTCTTTGGCTCCAACCGTTGGAATTCGGTCACGACCTTTGATCAGCTCCAGGTGCCTGACGACAGGAATACGATCCTGACATTCCATTTCTATTACCCGATGCTTGTAACCCACCACCGCGCCTGGTGGTGTCCGGAAGGGAAGATGTATGAAGGACCGGTCCAATATCCTGGACAGCCGATACCGGCCGGGCATCTCGGTGAAGTCGTGATGCCGAAAGGCTCCCGGATGGTAAGCCTGAAGCTTGACGAGCTCAACAAGCACTATGACCGGAATGCCATAATAACTGATCTTGCAAAACCGCTGGCAGTTTCACGGAATACCGGACTTCCGCTCTACTGCGGCGAGTTCGGGGTCATCGACCTGGCGCCCCAGCCTGTGCGTCTGGCCTGGTACCGCGATCTGATCTCTGTGTTTAACGAGCATAAGATCGGATGGGGCAACTGGGACTACAAGGGAGAATTCGGAATCCTCGACAACCACGGAAAAAGCACCGGCATCGCCGAGGTGATGCTAGGCACAATATGATGAATTCGGAAAAACGCCTGGGCATCAGGAAGGCGGTGGAGCTGGATTACCCAAAGGGGCGTACTTATAGATACGGCGATTAATCATCCAGCAATTAAATAACATTAGGAGATAAATGAAAGCTGTATTTGTAGGAGGAGGATCTTTAAGATTGTTGGGCATTCTCCGCGGAGCGATGAAGGAAAAGAAGGTTTTTACAGATGGCGCGATCCATCTCCATGACCTGAACGTGTCCCGTGCCGAGGCGATGGGCAGGATGCTGATGAAGACCCCGGAATGCAAGGGCCTTAACTGCAAGATAACCTGGGGTTCAAACCTTGAAAAGAATCTTGGTGGCGCCGACATGGTCGGAGTAATTCTCATGGCGGGTTCGCCTATGAGCTATGAACTCGGCAACGATGTTTCTCTGAGGAATGGATTCGTTCCATCCGACAATGTATCGCCAAACGGAGCTTTCCTAGCCTTGAAGGGCGCGCCGATACTGCTTGATGTCGCACGCAAGATGGAGAAGCACTGCCCAAAGGCTCTGCTTGTCGACTTCGCCAATCCCGTCGCCGTGCACAGCGGAATGATAAACAACCACACCAAGATCAGCGCTGTAGGCGTATGCCAGGGTTACACGAACCATATGTGGGATCTTTCACGTATCCTTGGCAGGGATGAGGAACGAGAGGATTTCGACGTCGATGCCGCCGGAATCAACCATCTCAGCTTCATCGTAAAGGGCACTGCTGCAGGCAAGGATATCTTTAAAACCATCGACAAGGCAATAAGCCGGCCGGGATGGAAGGCTCCAAAACTCCAGCCTTTCTGGGATCCGGCGTCAAAGAGGAACATCCTGAACAGTATATATAACATTGTCAGGTTCTACAGGGAACTTGGCGTGCTCATCTTTTCAACCGAGGGCGATGGAATGCTCCATCTCGACTATGAATCTGATCTGGACAAGTCATTGAAAAGATTTGTTCCAAGGAGCAGAAGCCAGATCAAGAAGTCGCTCGATGACAATTTCAAACATAGGAAGAAGGCCGACGAGGAGTTCCAGAAATGGCTGTTCCAGGACACCGACAAGCAGTTCTGGGATACATGCTGGAAGAAAAACTTTGTCTTCAAACGGCAGGACAACGATATCTTCGTCAAGATAATGAAGGCTCTGGCTGGCGTGGAAAAATTTAAAATCGCTGTAAGCCGTCCCAACAACGGTGCCGTCGAAGGCTTCAAGGACAGGACCGTGCTGGAATATTCACAGATAATCGACCGCGGCAAGATTGTTCCTGCGGGTAAATATTCCGTTCCGGACGCAGTCTACGGGCTGATCGCGTCGCTCGCCACCCATCAGACGATGCTCGGAGACGCAATTGCAACGGATGATCCGCAGATGCTTGCAAGGGCGCTGCTCGCGTATCCTGTAAGGCAGAATTCCCAGGCTGCGAGAAACCTGTTCAAGGATCTCGCCGCGATCAACCGGAACGAAATCCAGCCCGGTCTGAGAAGCGTGGCGGATTTCCTATGAACATGACTCCACGTCTGGGGTAAAGCCATGTCCTATACCTATGATGAAAAAAGGAGACCGCTTAGGAAATGCTGACATCTCAGGCACCACTGTACAAGATGACAGGGCAAAAAGACTTAATGATGTTGAAAACAATGTGGAATCCACTATGTTTATGACACATGCGCCTGTTTTCATTCAGGAATACGATGCCAATAGTTCTTTGACAAAGTGATTTTTCCCTGGCACCAGCATATTCGGCATACATAGGCCGCTTTATCCAGCTTGATCCCTCTGGCTATCCTAACGGCCCGAACAACTACCTGTACTGCGAGAACAATCCGGTCAACTTCGTGGATCCGCTGGGATTAGTTCCTGTTGAAACCATACTTGATGCCGCATCGTTGGTTGATAGCGTAGTGAGCATGGCAAACGAGCCATCATGGGCTAACGCCGGTTTCCTCGCCTGGGATGTCGCTGGAACTCTAATACCCTATGTCCCGGGCGCCTGGGTGGCAAAAGGCGGGAAGTACGCATCAAAGTTGAAGAAGGCTGAAGAGGTTGGAGAAGCATCGGCTGACTCGGTTAAGGTGGTAGGCAAGTCGGAGAAGACCGCAGGCAAAGGGGCGAAGGAGGCTGAGCAGGAAGCAGGCCAGCAGGCCGAGAAGAAGACCGAACAGGCTTCCGAGGGTGCTGTAAAGGACACCGCCGAGACCGGAGTGGACAAGGTGAAAAATGAAGGGGAAGGTGCAGTACAAAATTCTTCTGCTGATAAGAATAATGGAGTTATTGCAGTTGATCCTCAGGGCAATGCAATGCCACTGAAGCCTGGTCAGAAAATTGAAGGAAGACCTGATGGTAAAATGTGGCAGGTTAAAGACAAAGATGGGAATCCTACGGGAGACAGATATGATGGATTAGGTCATCCGAAACAATCTGATCCCAAGGCGCAAGCTCCTCATGCTCATCGGGTAGGATCAGACGGCCAACCAATCAAAGACGAGGTAGGGAATCCTCATCTACCAGCAAACCCTCCAAAAGAAAAAGATTGATATTTTAAAGGAAGAATATATGGAATGTTTTATTTGCTCAAAAGCAATAGGATGTGGCTATCTATGTGAGCAACATGCCAGAGAACTCAAGGATATGCTTGAGAATAAAATTGGAGTGATAGAAACGCCAGACTGGCGACATCATTGCCTAATCTGCGGAGAACATAAGAACAGGATAATAATAGAGTATCCCTCTGCTGGATATTTTTGCGATGAAGACATTTGTGAAGAATGGAGAAAGTGGCTCGAGCATAAAGACAAAACTCCATAGGAAGACGAAGTCGTCCTCCGATCTGACTTTGGCCCCCCATGGGCGATGTTCATTGAAAACTGAATACATGTGACGAGGCCGGAATCCGACTCGGACACGTTCCTTGAAAATCTGAGTGCCACAGTTATACTATCTATAGAAAAGATTAGAGATGTTACTGGAGATGTAAATGCCTGTCATAAGCAGATTTTTTGGAATCATAATCTATATGTACTGGAGAGACCACGCTCCGCCGCATTTCCATGCGAAATATGCGGGGGAAGAGGTGGAGATTGAAATAGAGTCCGGAAAAGTCCTGGGTTCCATGAACAAGAGGGCCCTTAAGATGATCCAGGAATGGAGGGAATCCAATAAGGCAGACCTCCTAGAGGATTGGAAGTTGGCGGAAGAGCATAAAGAACTTAAAGAGATTAAGCCACTGGAGTGACCATGTTTCTGCACGTGCAAAAAGCTAAGTATGTCAAAGACTATGTAATCTGGGTCAGGTTCAACAACGGAGCCGAAGGCCAGGTCGACCTCAAGGACGAACTGTACGGGGAAGTATTCACCCCCCTGCGCAATCCTGAGATGTTCAAGTCTTTCAAGGTCGATCCTGAGATAGAGACCATAGTCTGGAAGAACGGAGCCGACATGGCGCCCGAGTTCCTCTACGGAAAGATACAGAAGACTGCATAATCCGGTGATTTATGAAAAATGACTGTGAGAAATGCATCAAGAAGGCCACCGACCTGCTGATAAAGCAGCTTGGTCCGTTGGAGTACAGCAGATTCCTTTCCATTACCCAGAAGAAGAGGATGGAGTCGCTTAAGCAGCACAAGGCCTGGCAGGCGACTCTCGACAAAGAGACGTTCTTTAAGAAAGTCTTTTAACTGCATAGACAGGATGACGGTCGCATCGTCGCGATTGGTCGCTCGGTCTGAAACACCATTAACTTGCTGATCAACAGCATTTTGCAATGATGATCGTCACAGATCGGTGGTAAGTACACGGAAAATATCATGTAAACCGCAGGATTCATAGGCATAGCCCAATTTTGAGGCTGGAAACGGTCGCGATATATCTATGACGTGTTCATTGAAATTTTAGACAACGCCTGAAAACACCTGTACCGGATTTTTCGAGGCGTACTTTGTTGGCCCGAACAACTACCTGTATGTCATAGATATATATCGCTTTATCAAATAACTCTACTGAGTAACAATTCGTACCTGATACGGCTTCAACGGGATCTTGTCCTTGAGCTTCTCGTCGTTCCAGACGTCATAAAAATCTCCGCTGAGCCGGATATTTTTATTAGTGTTGGAATGATTAATGAGGAAGACAAGGCTGGTCTTATCATTGCAGCGTTCGGAAACTTCAACACCTTCGGGGATATTGCATTCCAATATCTTGTTCACTTTATCTTTTTTGAGCGTCCGCTCAAAAAAGATTTCATAAAATTTATCCTCCGGAAAACAGGTTAGAAAAATAAACTTGCCTTTCCCGTGCTTGATCTCGACTGCGGCCGGCAATCCCTTGAATCTTCCTTCTGCGAACTTCGCATGAATTTTCCAATCGCTTCGCGATTCGGGAAATTCATAAAATAATGATCCCTTATAAATTTTTCCTTCGCAGGAAAAATTTATGAGCTCGCCTGCACCTGATGTCGCATACTCGCCTAGTTTCAAACCTAAAACCTTGGCAAATAGAGGCTCAAGGCGAGCTGGATAGATTTCCGCATCAGCATTCTTCATTCCGAAAAGGGGATGCGCAATGAAAGTTCCGCCATGCTCAATGAAATCCAGTATCTTTGTTGACAGCGAGGAGTCAAACGCCGTCAGAAAGGGTGCAACAAGCACCTTGTATTCATTGAAGTTGGACTTCCTGTCCAGAGTATCACACTGATATCCATTTTTACGCAAGGAAAAATGGATTTTCTCGAGCTGGCTCCTGAAGATCCAGTCGGGACCTGTCCATTCAGGACATTTCTTGTCCATCATCCACCATGACTGGAAGTCGTTGAATATCCCGACTTCCGCTGGGACAGCCAGTCCTTCAATCATCTTCGATACCTTTTTCAGTCTGTTGCCGACTTTGGCGCATTCCTCATAAGTTTTCCCGGGATTGCCGTCATGCCTGATCAGGGTTCCGTGCGACTGTTCGATTCCGTAAGGGACTCCGCGCCATGCAAAATAGTAGAGTCCGTCGGCACCATTGGCGATTGCATGGACCGCGAGCTTCTCGATCTCTCCTGGCGCAGGACTGTTGTTCGCCTTGCCGGGGACAAGATGCGGACCGTTGCGGAGTTCGTGGACCTGGAACGGCTTTTTCTTGTAGCTGCGGCAGTTTGTAAGACCGAGTGCATAGCTGAAATTGTCAGTGCCGTAAGGCGGATAATAGTTGGTCCCGCAGAGATCGAGGTTTTTCTGCTGGGAGAAATAATCAGTACGCGGATTCCAGGTCTGGAAGTTGGTGGTGACGTGCTTGTTCTTCGAATGCTGTCTTACGGCCTTCGCGTGAAGTCCGACGAGTTCGACATTGCAGTCGCTGACGAAACGCCGCCATGCCTGGGTAAGACCGGGGTTATGGAAGGTCTTCGAGAATTTAGGAGTCGGCACCTGGCTGAAGGAATCAAATTCAAGTCCCCAGAAGACGGTTCCCCATTTTTTGTTCACTGCTTCGATATCACAGTAATTCTTCTTGAGCCAGCCCTGCCATTTCTTCCTGCATACGTCGCAATGGCAGTCTGGCTCGTCGGCATATTCGTTGTCCAGATGCCAGCCGCATACGCCAGGATGTGATCCAAATTTCTTCGCCATCTTTTCCGCCAGCGCGAGCCCTCTCTTCCGGAGGTTGGGATTGTTTATGCAGAAAGTGTAGCGGCTCCCGAACTCGAGGGTGATCCCATTCTCATTTACAATCATCACATCGGGATGCTTTTCCACGAGCCAAGCTGGGGCTGTGCGCATGGGGGGACATACAAGGGAACTTATTTTCTTCTCCCAGGCGAGATCGATGAACTTCTCCAGCCAGGAAAAATCGTATCTGCCATCCGACGGCTCCAGCCTTTTCCATGCGAATTCCGCTATGCGCAGTGAATTCACGCCGGCCTTCTCCATCAGATCAATATCTTTCAGCCATTCCCTCTCGGTCCGGTGTTCCGGATAATATGCAGCTCCATAGTAGAACATATGCCGTCCTTGTTGTTTGTCACATCTACGACTTTATCACATTATTTTTATTTTTTGCATCCAAAAAATAAAAATTTCAAGAACATTCTAACTCATGTCGACGCCCCGATGAAAAGCTCAGGCTCGAGGCTTACAGTCCTTGAGGCGCTGTCTTTCTCCTTCATTAGCTCCAGCAGCATTGCAACTGATGCTTCTGCTGCGGATTTCATTGACACCGCGGCGGAAGTAATGGGAACAGGAGAAAGCGAGAGTATGAGGCTTCTTTCAGGACTTGCAAGCGCCATCCTGCCCGGGATATCGATGCCGTTCCTGACCGCCTCATTGTAGACGCCCATCAGATTGTTCTCGCTGAGGCAGACAATCGCATCTGGAATCTCCTTCTCAGATATAAGCTTCCTCATCATGGCTCCGCCGGACTTGAGGCCGGCCTCAGTGAGGAATTCATTCAGCTGGATGTCATACTGGGACATGGGTTTCGACATCTTTCCATCAACGTTCTTTTCGGGATCGAAATGGGCTGTCGACACCTCGTAATTTCCAACTCCAGCCTCTTCAAGTCCCTTGAGAAGCTCTTTCACGTTCCTGTAGAACGGAGGAGGATGAGGTATGAGAAGCTTCACTTTCCTCCTCCCTGTTTCAACAAACCTCCTACCAAGCATTCTACCGATTGCAAGCATGTCGATGTGTACGCATCCGAATGGAGAACCTGAGATCGGATATCCGAAACTCACTACCGGCAGTTTATTTTTGGCGGCTAGACGGAGTGGATGTCCTGCAGGAATTTCCTCCCATCTTCCAAAAAGACTCTTTATTATAAGACCTGAGGCCCGGTTCTCAAGGAGATACTTGACCGCCATCGACTCCCGTTCCATGGTGAACTCGGTCAGCGACACGCTTGTCTCCATGCCTGCATCCGACAGCATCCGGAATCCGTGCTGGACATATTCACCGTAGGCGAAAAGTACGTTCGGCATCACTATTCCTATGAGATTGCTCTTGCCGGTGCTGACCTTCCTGGCAATGCCGTTCGCCACGTATCCCATCTCCTCGGCTGTCTTCCTGACAAGCTCCCTGGTCTCGGGCTTGATAGTCCCTTTTCCGGACAGGGCGTAGCTGACCGACGACATGTCGATATTAAGTTTCTCAGCGATGTCCTTTATTGTAACTTTCACGTAGTCTCCTATTTGGAAAACACACAAACTAAAGTTTGTAATCCAACGACTGCTTCCTCATTTACCGTTAAACACGGAACAAAAGTTGGAGTCCAAGCTTCAGCTTGTCTTTGCATTTTATAAACATGTAGAATTGAACTCGAATTTCATTTCCCTCCAGCCGGCACACCATAGAATATTCCGCGTCCGTTCGTTCCTACAAAGACTCCGCCGAAGACGCGCCAGTCCCCGCATAGGCTGTTAGGATCGTCGCCGATGCGCTGGTTTGGCAGGGTGTCGATGCGGATCCAGTTTTCGCCGAGATCATCAGATCTGAAATATCCCTCTGTCTCGCCAATGCTCCCGCAGAGGAAGATCGCCGAGTGATCCTTGCCGGGAGGATTCTTTCCGGCGCACGCGAGCCTGGCCTCCTTCGTCGCAGGAATCTGTCCCCATGTAACACCCGCATCCTTCGAATGGAAAAGCCCTTTCCCTCCGGCGATCCAGACGTCGTCCTTGACCCCACCCGTAAAAATTATCTTCGATTCAGGCGCATCCTTGCAGACCAACTTCCAGGTGTCCCCCGCATCGTCGCTGCGCAGTACCTGCTTTTTGTAATAGATATAGACCCTGTTGCAGTCCGCTATATCCACCGTTATAGGTTGCTCATATGAGAAAATCCTGTTCCCAGGCATTACGCCAGGCAGGGGAATCGGGGTTTCAAGTTTCTTCCAGGAATTTCCAAGATCGTCCGAAAGATAAGGGTCTCCGGTCTGCGGAGTCCAGATGATACGCTTACCCTTGCCAGTGATCACGACACGTCCGCGCGCAATGTCCTTGTAGGGCAGCTTGTCCTTCGGGAAGAGCTTCCATGTCTCGCCTCCGTCCAACGTGTAGGCACCGCCGAGGCCGGGCTTGTTCCAGACCAGACCGCCGACCCTGACGAGGAAATCCTTGTCAGCACGCGACCAGGCTATTCCGGTGGTTGTCTGCCACTTGTATCCCCTGTCGAAAGTCGCCTTGGAGGGAAAACTGTCGATGGACTCATGGTCGAAACCACCTACGTCTGCGACGCTGCTGTATAGGCGGAACCTGCTTTCCGGCGGGGCCTCAAGTGTACCAAGCGTGACGATCTCCTCGTGCCCCTTCTCCAGATTCGTCCATTTCACAGTTTCAGCCGTGATGTCGTCGGTGCGGTAGACGCCATACCAGTCGACAGCCCATATGCGATTCGGATGAAAATGATCGAAGCTCATGGCGAAAACATGTGCTAGCCGGTGATTCTGCTTTTCTGGGTTCCACCATGGAACCGTGTTTTCAAATTCATTCTTCAGTTGCGTCCAGTTCTCGCCGCCATCGGTCGACCTGAACATCGGCGCATCCTTCTTGTTCTGCAGGAACGCAACGACAATATGCTTCGGATTTGCGGGATCCTGCGAGATCCCGGAATAGCTCCCCTTCTGAGAAGGAGGCGTAATATCCTTCCATCCGTCCTTCGCTGCGAACTTCGCAATTCCGTCCTTGTGCGAGACGAAAAGGACTCCGTCGGAACCGATGCATGTCCTGAACGAATCCTTCGGTGAATTCTCCAGCAGCTTCCAGCTTGCACCTCCGTCTTCCGAGCAGAAGACGCCTTTGCCTGCGCCGCCTACGTAGATCGTCTTCGTATGCGAAGTTTCAGTGACAAGCCCGGAGGATTTGTCGAATACCGTGAAGAGAAGTCCAAGGATTCCATCGCTGTCGTCAGCGTTCTTGATCTGCGAGGGGAAACTGGAGATCTGTTTCCAAGTCTCTCCCTCGTCGTCGCTTTCGAGGAGGCCTTTTGTCTTGGATGCATACAGCAGGTGCTTTCCGTTGTTTGGATCGACGGCAAGTTTTTCGCCCCATGCTGAGACATGTCCGCCAGCCTCGGGAAGAACACGTTTCCAGGTCGCACCGCGGTCGTTGGACTTCATGATGACGCCGTTCGGCTTCGCCCATGCCTGATCACAGTATTTCCCGGTCGAAAGATATAATCTGTTTCCGCTAGCATCGCTCGGATCCACCGCAAGCGAATCTGTCCCGTAGAGGTTCCATTCTGAAAAAGGGATACCGTCCTGAAGGGGGATCCATTCCTGTTTCGCCTCGTCCCAGCGGTATGCGCCGCCGACATCTGTCCGCATGTAGACAAGATCCTTCACGAGTGGATGCACGAGTATGCCGATCACGGCACCACCACCGCCGACAGGAACATTCTTCCATGAATAATTTACTCCGGAAACACCTGTAGTTGCAGGGAGCCCAATTTTTTGTTTTACTTCAGCGCTTTCTTTTACAGCAGTCTTCACCTGACCTGTACAGCCTGCCAAGAGTACCACAACACTTATCGCGCACAAAATCTTATTCATCAGATGCCTTTCTTTTCTACTATCCTGGGAACTTTAATTTTTTTTTGACCGACATTCAAATCAAACAACCGAGCAAGCGGCATATTCATTTTCCAGTACACTTTATCAGGGTGCGCGCCTTTATTTCAATCTCAACGTCATAGAACTGGTCCTTGCCTGTACCCTTAAGTTCAGCTTTCACTGGCACTGCGGCACCAGTGGCATCATTCGCCTCGAATTTCCACTGCCCGCTTCCTGTAAAGGGAACGGCGAGTCTCAGATGACCTGAATTGCCGGGGGCCTGCGACGGATTCAAGACCACGCTTGCCGAACCGTCCTTCTCGCAGCTTGAGGCAGCGCAGTAGATTCCTTTTAGTGAAGTGCCATCAGATGACGACATCTGCACGTCAAGCCTCCTGCTTCCCGGTCTGCCAAGCTCAAAGTAGTCCTCCATTACCTTGTATGCCAGTCTTGGCTGACCCTTCGCATCGATCAGTCCGTAGAGGTGATCGTCGCCGCCGGCATGGAAGACGCTTAGTTTTGAGAGGCCAGAGGAAAGGAGGCGTCCGATGGCGACATTGAGCTGTTCCGCCTGTACCTCCTGAGTATAGTTAGGTGGAGGCTGGAACCATTCGCCGGCCCTGAAGACAAAACCGCTCTCGTTGCAGTAGATTTCAACCGGCTCGCCTTTGGAATAGAGATCGGTCTGGAGCATTCCGTATGGTATATCCCAGCCAGAACTTTTCCCCGCATACGGATGGAATCCGCAGAGGTCCGCATACTTGAAGGCCTCCTTCTCATACATGACGTTCAGGAAAGGCACCTTGTATCCGGCCATACCGCCCATGATGACTGTCGACTTCGGGGCAAGTTCCTTGATTTTCTTTGAAACATCAATGAAAAATGAGGCGTATTCCTCGGGAGTACCACGCCAGAACTGGGTGATGTTCGTCTCGTTCCATACCTCGTAATTGTCCACCCTGTCGCCATATTTCTTCACGACATGCTCCACCACTTCAAGATATTTTGCCGTGTCCGGCACGCTTGTATGAGGTCGTCCGGCCTTCTTTGCTTCAGCATATCTATCCGGGGAGATAGCATCCCATTCGGCGGTGCCTTCAAGGAGAATATCGAGACGCGGGCTTATTGAGAGGGCGCGGTCGATTATGAAGTCAACGACCTTCCACCTGTCCGGATCATCCGGGGCTCCGGCATACTGCGACCTTATTGTGCAGCGCATAGTGCTCCAGTTTCTGCAAAGCTCTCCGGTGAGTGAGTTTTTGACATCTACCTTGGCCATGTCGGGAGATTTCCTCAATTCATCAAGAACGGGTCCCCAGAGAATCCCCCCGTTGAGGCCGATCCACCTTTCCGGCGCAGGCTTGGGACGTGTCTCAATCTGGACTGCATCAAAATAAATCGGGGACGTGCCGGGGTTTGAAATCTCCAGTTCCATTGCCTGTTTAGATGTTGCCGGTATATAAAGGATCCTGTTCGTGTCGATAGGCTGCTTGCTGGCATAGTCGGAAAAGTTGCCAGGACCGGAGGCGTCCATGCATATGAACAGTTCGTCAATCAGTGTTACATCGCCAAGCTTCGCCTTGAGACCGGTTCCTGTGTCGACGAAACAGAAACGAACCCTGAGGAAGCACGGGCTGTCATCCGGAAGTTTCGGGATTGCCAGCTTGACGGATGCTTTCGGTTCAAGTGAATAAGGGAAATCCTTCGGAGATGAATTGAGCGGTATGGATTTTGACTGTCCTTCCTTTATAGGATCTCCAAACTCAGCGCCCGATCCATCGAATTTCCCCCATCTGGCGATCGGTTTGGCTCCATCGGGTTCGACGCTTCCGCTCGACAGCATGGATCTCATCGGGGCCGGAGGCGGAGTCTTATCTCCAACCTCAACTGATGTCTCCTTGGACAGATCGATTTTCCCGTCTTTCAGATCTTTTGCGATCTTCGCAAACGCCACCACGAGTTCCTTCGATGAATTCCATAGTGCGGGCTTGCTGCCATCGGTAAACCATTCGTTCAGGCACATGATTGCATGCTTCGACCCGTTCTTCGCGATGAATATCTGAGGGGTAGTGTCAACGCCATCCACTCTTTTGCTTCGGATCAGAGGATAGATTCCGCCCTTTCCATCTTCTACCGGAATTATCCACCAGCCACGGATGTTGCCTTTTAAATCTTTTGCATCCGGCAGATATTTCCTGAGCAGATCAGTGGGGCGATGCTCGACACCTTTGTCATGCATTGCTTCATTGTAGGCATATTTCAAATTGTAGAGTTTGAGCACATCGGGGTTCTGCCAGGCAAAGGTAGGAGTCTTCGGGCTCATGGTCCAGAAACCGTCGGGTTCCTTGGCTGCCGCGATCAGGAAAGGAATTTTTGCGCCGAGCGACACTAGGACTCCGCCTTTTTCCGCAAAGGACTTGTATGCCGGGATGTTCATTTTCGGGAATGCATCGCCCTGGATCATCAAGGCGTCGAAGCTGTCGGAGTTGAACACTTTCGGATCATTGATCTGTTCGGCGGTCAGGAGTTCCACCTTGCATCCCGACTCCTTCAGCCATCCGGCGGCCTTGTCAATCGCCTTAAGGTCAATGGAAAAACGGCTCTCGTTCGTCCCTTTCCCAGGGTTCCACATTGCGATCCTGGGGGCAATTGATTCCTCGGCATAGGCTCCAAACGCACATAGGCACAGGACAGCAATAAGCGATTTGAATTTCATTTATGTTCCCTGCTAAAAGTTATTGAAATATTTGGATTCGAAAGGCGGATCATCCCATGACAGCGGGACATGGTTGAAAGAGAAGAACTCTGCATGTCCATCGAAGAAGATTGCATTTGTGCCCCTGTGGGGTACGCCGACCTGGGTATTGACGGACGTGGAAGAGTAGCGCGCCGGGAACATATACCAGCCGGTGTCGGCTACGTCGAGAATCATGAACCATGACGGTGACTGCTTGTCCAATTTCTCCCTCCAGTTAGGCCCTGTCTCGTACCAGCGCGAGAACCAATGAGAGACACCATATGTCACATGGTTGGAGGGTGTGTTGTCTATGGCATTTTTCAAAACTGCATCATACATGGGATGAGAAGGGCAGATGGCAAATCGGACAGGCTGGTAATAGCTCCAGAAGCAGTTGCTTGTACTGTTGCTGAACCAGCGTAGGAGCGAGCCGGTCAGATAGGTGGTGTCGGGGAAAAGCTCGTCTTCATGTCCTGCAGCCTTTACGTTGGTAGTTATCGGCGGAATATATCCGTTGAAATCCTGCGCGAAGCTCGGTACACAGATGCCCAGCTGCCGCATGTTGTTCTTGCAGGACATGGTCTTCGCCTGTTCCCTGGCATTCTTGAGCGCCGGAAGCAGCAGCGCCGCAAGGATTGCGATGATCGCGATTACGACAAGCAGTTCGATGAGGGTAAATGCCGACGACAGATGACAGATGACAGACGACGGGCTCAAGTATCTGGCATCTTGGATCCTGGATCTTGGATCAGTTTTTTCAAATTTAAAATCGTACATTGGAAGACGGCAATTGGAAATGCCTTCGGCGTCTACATCTACAAACTGGTCCATCGTATTGAACTGATAATTTCGCATTTACAAATCTCCTTTAGGACTCTGCAGCATACAAAATATCAAGCGTTTGATTTTACTAATATCCCTTTAAAACTACATGTCAAGGAAGTTAAAATAAAAATTTTTAATATATCCTTCTCTTCCAATTGACAAAGCATTTAACTGTTATACATTTAAGTTGTATAGATAACTATATAACTTCATTTGGTGAACATATGATTGAAATGAATTCTTTCATACCGCCCTATGTAAAAATAGGCGCACTTCTCAAAAAAAGAATTTCCGACGGCGAATACACCGAAAAATTCCCCTCCACAAATGATCTTGTAAGAGAGATTGGCGTATCTCCTATGACAATTAACAAGGCTGTCGGTGAACTCGTCCGTGAAGGTCTCATCCACAGGAAAATAGGTTCCGGCACTTTCGTTACCACGAAGAAGAAGGAAAAGAAGAAGACAGGCAGGATAATCTATTTCGTCCCAGACAAGGCTTTCGGACTGCGACATCCATTCCATGCGGGAGTTTTCATCGGAATGACGTCGGCCGCGATGGGTGCCGGCCATGAAGCAATATTCCAGGACAGTGAAACCAGCCTCCTTGACATACTTTTCAAAAGCCGGAGCGAACTGGACTTCGACGGAATTGTCTTCAGCCGCTGGGACAACAGAAAAATGATCGATGATATTTCAAAGTTCATCCCCATGATTGAAGTCGGCGTCAGCGGTACACCGATCCCTTCAATACACTTCGACGATGAAACTGGGGCATACAAGGCTGTAAAACACCTCACAGATCTGGGACACCGCAGAATAGCCTTCATCACAGGATACATGACATGGAAGGAAGGCGAATACCGTTTCAACGGATACAGGAAGGCCCTTGAAGAAGCAGGAATAGCGTTTGATGAAAATCTTGTCTTTGAAGATGAATGGACGGATCCAGCCGGATACAGGTGCGCAAAAAAAATGCTGTCCCTTCCAGACAGGCCCACCGCAGTCTTCTGCACAAGCGACCACATGGCGTTCGGGGCCATGTCGTGCATAAAGGAGTACGGGCTCAGGATTCCAGATGACATCAGCATAATAGGATTCAACAATGTCGAAACCTCCGCATATGTGGAACCGCCGCTGACCACTGTTGAAATATCCTTCCAGGATACTGGATCGATGGCGTTCCGCGCCTTGATCAAGCTCATAGACGGGCAGGCCTTGACAGAAGAAGATCTCCTGCTGAATACCAGATTCGTATCAAGAAGTTCATGCCGCAGTCCAAAAACATAGGAGGAGAAAATATGAAATTTTTATCGTACTTTTATAATTTTTTATTTTTTGGAGATCCAAAAAATAAAAAAAATGGACCAGCGTTTACACTGATCGAATTGCTGGTAGTCATTGCGATCATCGCAATCCTCGCCGCTCTTCTGCTTCCCGCACTCAAGAACGCGAAGGAGCAGGCCCAGTCCATTTCCTGCAAGAGCAACATGCGCCAGGTGGGCCTTAACCTTATCAGTTTCACAAACGACTACGAGGGATATCTGCCTCCGTGGACCGGAGACAAGAAGAATGCAGGACATGAAGACGAACTCTTCCCCAGCAGCGAGAACATGACGGCTGTAGTGGCATACAGGTGGTTCACCGACGAAAGCTACAACTGTTTCTGGGATTATTACCAGCCGGTAAGCCTTCTTGTATGTCCGTCAAATCCGCGCTATGACGCCATTTATGCAAGCGCAAAGACCGGAGGATGGGATGGTGCCAGCTATGTCGCCTCAGAAAGGCTATCGAGGTGGCAGGTTTTGAATGGCCAGTGGAGAACCCTGATAACCAAGATGAATCCGGCGAAATTCATGCTTTTGGAAAAATCAGGTATCAACGCCAGCGTTTATTTTTTCAGGGCCACAAACCTCGGAAGTGCCGGAAACACGCTGACAGACCAGATCGGCGTCCATCACAGGGGTATAAATGCCGTCTCCTTTGACGGGCATGTGGAATTCTATTCCTTCAACCATGTCCCCATCGGCTGGAACGATACGCCGTTTTCGACAAGCTTATTCTGAAACATAAGGAAAGCCGATGAACAGAATCCTTAAAGGAATGTTGCTTCTTCTTATGATGGCCTCGAATATTTCATTTGCCGACGACGCTCCTTCCGCCAGGCAGCAGAAGATCGATCCTAATTCCTACTACGGCAAGCTCAAGGAGGAGTTCAAGGAGATCGGCGGAGCTTTCTTCATAGGCGGCGCCAATGAAGGCGAAGCCCTTTCCGGAGCTGAAACCGGCGGCGGAATGGAGAAGTTCTTCAAGTCCTCGGAAAATGTTTCAAAGGAAACCGTCCCCGTAGAAGGCATGCCCTTTTCAAAGGCATGCAGGTTCACTGTCGCACCAAAACCGAAAGTGTTCTGGAACGCCAGCTTCCAGCTCCTGAACAGGGAACCGGTTAAAAAGGGCGACGCGGTCCTCGTGGTCTTCTGGGCGAAGGGGAGGAAGGTCCCGCAGGTGGTGGATGACGGCGCCGGCGCAACATTGCAGGCATACATCCAGTCGAGCATAGGAAAATTCCCCAAGGGTCGCGTGAATAATTTCTACGACTGCAAGATGCTCTCCGAAAAATGGGAGCGGTACTGTATAAAGACCAGCCCTGTGTCAATGGATTTCCCTGCAGGCAAGCTCGCACTGATCGGAATGATGGGGCACAAGGAGCAGGCCGTAGAGGTAGGCGGCATCGCCTGGATGGTGTTTCCTGAAGGTGCGAACATCGCAAAGATGCCGAAGAAGAGCTGGAACTACGAGGGGCGCGCGGCAGACGCAACCTGGCGCAAGGAGGCGGAGGAGCGCATCGGAAAAATCCGCAGGGGAAATTTGACCATAGAAGTCGTAGATGACAAAGGCCAGCCCGTCGCCGATGCGGATGTCCAGGTCCGGATGAAGCAGCACGAGTTCCGTTTTGGAGTAGCGGTCTCAGTCGGCGCATTCACCGGAAAATCCAAGAACATGAGTCCAGAAGATGTCATGAAATACAAGGAAGTTTCCACGAAATATTATAACTCCATCGTACCGGACAACAATCTGAAATGGGTATACTTCGAGAATGAGCGCAAGGACGGATGGAAGGATACGAAGGAGTGCCTGAAGTACTACCATGACAATGGGAAATATGTACGAGGGCATGTCCTGGTATGGCCGACGATCTTCAGGGCTCCTGAATCGCTGAAGGAAAAGTTGAAAGGCAACAAGGAACTCCTGGATGAAACCGTGAAAAAGCATGTAACCGAGGAAGTATCCGAGTTCAAACAATGGATCTCCGACTGGGACGTAACAAATGAGACCGCTGTAAACCGCGACTTCATGGATACGCTGGGTCCGGAATCGATGCTTGAATGGTACAGGATCGCGCACGAGGCCGATCCGAAGACAGCCCTCACGTTCAACGAGCCTAATTTCGGCGCGGATGGAATGGAGCTTGGAAGTTTTCCGGAAAGCCTGCTCAATGACAAATGCCGCGGCTGGGTGGACTACCTGGTGAAGAACAAGGCGCCGCTCGACTATATCGGAAGCCAGTGCCACGGAGGATCGGCAGGCAGGGAGTTCGGTGGAAAGACAGGTCCGGAGGGGTTATGGAAATATTTCGACTATCTCTCCTCTTATTATGGAAAGAAACTCCAGTACACGGAACTCGATGTCGGCATCGGGGATCCCTCTGATCCCGATCAGCTGGCATATCAGGCTGACTTCCTCCGTGACACGATGATCATCGCATTCGCCCATCCTGCATTCGATGCGATCACCCAGTGGGGATTCTGGGAAGGCGCGCATTACGCGCCGGCCGCGGCCCTGTGGACAAAGGACTGGAAGGCGAGGCCGGTTGCAGATGCATATATAAAACTGGTCTTCAAGGACTGGTGGACGAATGCGGATCTGAAATCCGGCAAGGACGGAAAATGTTCGGTGAATGCGTTCTTCGGCGACTATGAGATAACTGTGAACGGCAGGACAAGGTCTGTTAAGTATTCCTCGCTGGAAAAGGATAAGCCAATCAGGATTGAATTAAAACAGTAAGTCGGTTTTTAAACCGACATTTTAATCGTCGGGATCAATCCCGACATACTAAAGGAAAAACATGAAAACATTTTGGACCATCTTTTTCATCCTAAGCTCAGTGGTGGTTTATGCCGCCGACACAAACCTCCTCCCAAATCCCGGATTCGAGGATGGGGATAAGATGTGGTCGTTCGGGGATTCGACTTCTATCTTAACTGCTGAAGCAGCACACGAAGGAAAATCCGGTCTGCGTGTCGGTGACGATGAATACAATGCGGATCCTGGTTCTGTCACCAGCGCGAAACTACCGGTCCATCCTGGTCAGGAAGTTACGCTCTCTTTCTGGGCGAAGGGGAAGAACAAGAGCAGCGGCGCCTACATCTACTTCTATGATTCAAACGGGAAAGTCATTTCGAAGCCCCAGCCGGCCCTCTGGCCAGCCAACGAGGACGGACAGTGGCACCAGTATTCCCTGAAGGAGACAGCTCCGGCAAACGGAGCCTCAGTCGCGGTATGGGTGCATTTCTCCCCAGGCAATATCGGCATCACGGACTACGATGATTTTTCTTTCTCGGGAATATCTCCAGACGTGAAAGCAGTCCCTCCAGTTCCGCCCAGGGCCAGGGCAAAGCCCAGGGAAGAAACGAAAGTTCCTGCTCCGAGGAAGGAACCGGCGGTAATCATACTCAAGTTTGACGATCTCAAGCAGGTCAACGGCAAGGTTCATCCCAGCTGGCAGAAGATATCGGACTTCCTCGAATCCCGCAAGATAAAGGGGGCTTTTGGAATGACATGCGATACTCTCCAGGATGCAAAGCCCGAATATGTGAACTGGATCAAGTCGCGCCATGATTCCGGCGCAACCGAATTCTGGTTCCATGGATGGGATCATGCGACACATAATGAAAATGGAAAATCGCTGAGTGAGTTTGACACGAGATCCTACGAGGAGCAGAAAAGCCGTTTCGACAGGTCGCAGAAGCTTGCGCTTGAGAAACTGGGTTTTGCATTCGAGACATTCGGTCCCGGCGGAGGCGGATCCGGACAGCATTTCGACGCCGGCACCTGCAAGGTGATGCAGGATGATCCGCATATGAAGGCCTGGCTCTATCCAAAACCAATCGACGAGGACGGGAAGAAACTCCAGGAAGCTGGAAAGGTCACAATCCTCGACCGCGTCTGGGAAGTGAACACCGAAGGTGCGGTCGGAGTTCCGGATTCAAAAAAGCTTATCGCAGGATATAACAGGAATCCGGAAAGGAAATATTTCGTGCTCCAGGGACATCCTGCGATGTGGGCCGGCCCGCGCTTCGACGAATTCGTGAAGATAATAGATTTCCTTCAGGAGCAGAAGTGCGTCTTCATGACACCGATGGAATATGTGAAATCTGTAAAGGGGGTAAAGTGATTAAAGTTAGCTCTTGTAATTTTTTATTTTTTAAAGCAAAAAATAAAAAATATAAACACTTCACACTTATAGAACTGCTGGTAGTCATCGCGATCATCGCAATCCTCGCGGCCATGCTCCTGCCGGCTCTTAAAGGCGCCAAGGACCAGGCACAGGCGATCATCTGCAAGAGCAACATGCGCCAGGTCGGCATGGCGGTCATATCCTTCACCACCGACCGGGAAGGATATCTCCCCGCTTTCACGGGCGATGGAAAGACCGCCGGGCACCGCGACGAGCTCTTCCCGGCCGACGAGAACATGACCAGCATGGCGAACTTCTACAGGTGGTTCACAAACTTCACGAACAACGACAACTGCTTCTGGGACTACTACAAGGACGTCAGCAAACTGGTCTGCCCATCCCATCCGCGCAGGGATGCGATACTAGCGCAGGTAGGTTCCTGGGATGGAAACTCATATGTGGTAACTGAAAAATTCTCAAGGTGGCAGGTAGGCAGCAAGCGCCAGGCGCTCATGCATACCATCGGCACTGAGAAGTTCATGCTTCTGGAAAGGACTGCCCTTACTGGAACTACATCTTATTCATTCAGGGCGTTATATACCGGAACTCCCGGGAATATGATCCCGGACCAGATCGGGATCCATCACAAGGGTACGAACGCGGTGTTCTTCGACGGGCATGTCGACTTTTTCCCGTTCAAGCACATTCCGCAGTCCTGGAGCGACGCGCCGTTTGAAACGAAATATTTCTGAAGCAGGACGGTTTTTCCTGTCCTGAGCTTGTCGAAGGGAAACCGTCAAATTAATCGTCGGGTTGAAACCCGACATACTTAAAAGGATAAAAAATGATCAGGAAGTTATTGCTGTCAGCCGTGTTAATCATGTTCTGCGTTGCGAATTTCGCACAGGACAAGCCTGCGAACGCCGCAGTCTCGCTGAAAGTCGTGGCAGACAAGGCTGATGCCGTCTACAAGACTGGAGACAAGGTCAAGTTTCTTGTAAGCGTAATGGAAAAAGGCAATCCTCTCGAAGGTAAAAAGATCGAATACACCATCCACAGGGACGGCTCCGCCGAGGCCCAGAAAGGTTCGATAATCTCAAAATCTTCCCCCGTGGAGATCGAAACGTCACTCGACACGCCGGGTTTCATACTGTGCACGGTGTCATTTGCCGGTCCGCCGAAGGCTGATGCAGCGGCCGGAGCAGGAGTCTCACCTCTTGAAATAAAGGCCAGTGGTGCAGTTCCCGCCGATCTCAAGGAATTCTGGCAGAAAAAGCTGGAGGAGCTTAAGAAGATCCCAATGAACGCAAAGATGGACAAGGTCGAACTTGAGGGGAATCTGAAGGAGAAGATGGAATGCTTCGACATCAGGGCGGACTGCTACGGAGGAGTTCCAGTATCGGGATATTATGTGAGACCCTTGAACGCGAAGGAAAAGTCGTGTCCTGCAATTGTCACATACCAGGGTGCCGGCGTGCGGTCCTCAAACAAGAACATCTGGCACGCGCAGAACGGAATGATATCCCTTGACATCAACGCGCATGGCATAGAAAACGGGAAGCCGAAGGAATTCTATGATGAACTCATCAAAGGGAAGCTTGCCAACTATGCCAGGTCGGGGTCGGATGACAGGGAAAAGACATATTTCCTCGGAATGTTCCTAAGGGTGATCAGGGCGCTTGAGTTCATAAAATCCCAACCGGAGTGGGACGGAAAAACGCTTATTGTCCAAGGTGGAAGCCAGGGTGGCGCACAGTCGCTTGTCGCGGCGGCCCTTGATCCGCAGATCACATTATGCACGGTCTTTGTGCCGGCGATGTGCAACCAGCAGGAGGTCCTGTTCAACTGCAGGCCCACCTGGCCGAACTGCATCATCGCGAAAGACGGCAAGGCCGTCAAACCCGATGTCGTGAAGGCGATGTCCTACTATGATCCTTCCTTTTTAGCCCCGGAGATAAAGGCGGAGACGTTTGTCTCGGTAGGCTTCATCGACACCACCTGCACCCCCACCGCCGTATATTCGATGTATAACAATCTCAGATGCAAAAAGAGCATCATGAACGGGATCCTGGTCACCCACACGGTCGCGCAGGAGGCCTCGAAAGAGGCGAACGCGCGCATCGCAGAACATATAAGGGAAATGAAAACAAAATAAGGAAAGGAGCGCCGGCATCCTGCCGGCAAAAGCAAAAAATGAAAATCTTCCCAGCATTATCAGCCTTTGCGATCTTTGTTTCAATGAATTTCGTGGTCTTTTCCGAAGAGGCCGCAAAAAAACCGCAGGTCATCATTCTAAAACTTGACGATCTCACCGCCAAATTCCCTAGCAAGGACTGTCCAGCCGGACCTAGGTGGAAGAAAGTGGTGGACACCGTGGAGAAGAAGAAGATAAAGGCCTCGTTCGGGATAATACTCAACTCACTCGAGAAGGACAACCAACCCTATTTCGACTGGATCAAGGATTTGAACACAAAGGGCAACATTGAATTCTGGAACCATGGGATGACTCATGGCGAAAAGACCGAAAACGGGAACAAGATCCAGGAATTCAACAAGGGATCGTCATATGAGGAGCAGAAGGCTACCCTTGAGAAAGGGCAGAAGCTTGCGAAGGATAAACTCGGCATAACCCTCGCAACACTGGGGACGCCGTTCAATTCCTCCAGCGGGGATACGGAGAAGGCTCTCGAGGATATTCCTGACATAAAGATATGGCTCTACGGACCCGGAAAACCAAAGATCAGCAAGAAGCTGATCCTCGAGCGCAGCGTCAACCTGGAAGCCTCGGTCGGAAATCCGGATTTCGACAAATTCAAGGAAGCGTATGAGTCAAAGGGCAAGACCAAGGAATATATCGTCCTTCAGGGGCATCCGCCGGCATGGGACGACAGGAAATACGAGAACTTTGAAAAGATCGTCGACTACCTCATCGAAAAAGGCTGCATCTTCATGACGCCGTCGGAATATCTTGCCTCCAAAAGCCAGAACAAATAAAATTTCCGTAGCACGGAAATTTTATACATCCTTGAAAATTACCCAATAGGATTTATCCTTTGGTTTCGGAAGAGGATATTTATTTATGGAGCGCCGGTCTCCAGACCGGCTCAAGAGCCGACCTGGAGGGTTACCCGCCTCCGGAGCCTGTCGGACTTAAGGTTTTTCGCTTGTAGTAGCTCGTGTTCGAGCGTTCTTAACGGAATCTCAAAAGACCGAAGAACGCGCAAACATGCGCTACGAACAAATTCAGCCATTTCTGAACTCTTTTGTAAGTCCGACAGGATCCGCAGGCAGCGCCAAATGCGACCAGGGTCGGCGTTCCTTTTAGGGATATTTTCTAATTATAATTTAAAGGCTATAAATGACACACCTGAAGACACCATATTATCTCATCGACGAACGGAAGCTGAAAAAGAACCTTGAGGTCATCGCAAAAATACGCGAGGATTCCGGTGCGAAATCGGTCCTCGCTCTCAAATGCTTCTCCACGTGGTGCGTGTTCCCTCTCATGCGCAAGTACATGGACGGCACAACCAGCAGTTCCCTCTTTGAAGCACGGCTTGGCCATGAGAAGTTCGGCAAGGAGACCCATGCCTTCAGCGTCGGATATTCCAGGGAAGACATAATGGAGATGAGGAAGTTCGCCGACAAAATCATATTCAATTCGACTTCGCAGCTCGAGATGTTCCGTGATGATGTAAAGGGATTGAAACTCGGGCTGCGTGTAAATCCCGGAATCAGCTATTCCCATTTTGATCTTGCGGATCCCGCAAGGAAATATTCCAGGCTCGGAGTGCTCGACAAGAAGAAAGTGATGGAGATGGCCCCGTTGATCAGCGGCGTCATGTTCCATTTCAACTGCGAGAACGACGACTTTGCGAATCTCGCAAAATCCATGGACTATATCGGGGAGAAATATGGTTCTCTGCTGAAAAAGATGCAGTGGATGAGCCTTGGCGGCGGTCTTTTCTTCACCAAGAAGGGATATCCTGTCAAGGAGTTCTGCCTCAAGATGAAGGAGTTCAGCGGAAAATACGGCGTCCAGATCTATCTCGAACCCGGGGAAGCCGCGATCACGCAGACAACTGAACTGGTGACAACTGTCCTTGATGTCGTCCACAACAAGATCGATATTGCGATCATCGACGCCTCTCTGGAGGCGCACACGCTTGACCATCTTATCTACCGTACGACTCCTCGGCTCTCATCCCCTGTTCCCGGCCCGCACAAGTTCATGGTCGCGGGACGGTCCTGCCTGGCTGGAGACGTGTTTGGAACGCATAAATTGAAGAGGCCTTTGAAAGTCGGCGACGAAGTGCGCATCGCGGATGCCGCAGGATACACGATGGTGAAGAAGAACTGGTTCAACGGCGTCATGATGCCGTCTATCGCCGTCCGCAGGCTGAGCGGGAAGATCGAAGTAGTTCGGAAGTTCGGATACGAGGACTTCAGGGACAATCTGTCATAAGATCTTCAAACCACAGAACACACAGATTACACAGAAATAAATAATTGTTAATATTTTCGTGTGATTAGTGTATTTCGTGGTTTATATTTTATTTTGTTTGTCTGTGTGTTCCGTGTGTTCTGTGGTTAAAATATTACATCAATAATTTTTTAGAAGAAGGAATCCCTAAATGAAGAAAAACGTCCTTATAATCGGTGCGGGCGGTGTTGCACACGTGACCGCGCACAAGGCTGCCATGAACAACGACGTGCTCGGCGACATCTGCATCGCATCGCGCACACTGTCGAAATGTGATGAGATCATCGCCAGCGTCAGGAAGATGAAGCACCTTAAGGACACTTCTAAGAAACTATATTCCCGCCAGCTCGACGCCATGGACATCCCTGCAACAATAAAGCTCATCAAGGATACCAAGTCCGAGATCGTCATCAACCTCGGCAACGCATTTGTAAACATGTCGGTACTCGAGGCATGTCTCGCGACCGGCGCCGCCTACATGGACACCGCGATTCATGAGGATCCGGACAAGGTCTGCGAGCAGCCTCCATGGTACGCCAACTACGAGTGGAAGCGCAAGGCCATCTGCAAGAAGAAGGGTCTTACCGCCCTCCTCGGCGCAGGATTCGATCCCGGAGTGGTCAACGCCTACTGCGCGCTTGCTCAGAAACGTTATTTCGACAAGATCGACACCATCGACATCATGGATGTCAACGCCGGCAGCCACGGCAGATATTTCGCCACGAACTTCGATCCGGAGATCAACTTCCGCGAGTTCATCAAGGTCTATACCTGGATCGACAGGAAATGGAAGGAATATCCGACTCATTCCGTCAAACGCGTCTACGATTTCCCAGTCGCCGGTCCCTGCCCCATCTATCTGAACGGACATGATGAACTTCATTCCCTGTCAAAGAACATCGATGCGAACAGCATCCGTTTCTGGATGGGATTCGGCAACCATTACATCAACGTGTTCACAGTACTGCGCACGCTAGGATTCCTCTCGCATCTGCCGGTGACACTCACTACCGGACAGGAAGTAGTTCCGCTCAAGGTCGTAAAAGCCCTTCTCCCAGATCCCAAAACTCTGGCTCCTAAATACACTGGCAAGACCTGCATCGGCAATTTCGTCAAGGGCTGGAAGAACGGCAAGAAGCGCGAAGTGCTCATCTACCAGGTTTCCGACCACCACAAATGCTTCCTCGAAGTCGGTTCACAGGGCATCAGCTACACCGCCGGAGTTCCGCCAGTGGCCGCAGCAATGCTCATAGCGAACGGCAAATGGGACGCCTGCAAGATGGTAAACGTCGAGGAGATGGATCCCGAACCTTTCATCGCAATTCTCGACAAGATCGGACTTCCGACGGACGTCAAGGAGATCAAGCCCGGCAGCAAGGACTCCTTCAACGGCACGGTCGGCAAGCTTGCAGACGAACTCAAGAAGTCCACGGCTACCGTAACGGTGTCAGCCGCGAATCCGATAGTCGCAATCGACCGCAAGTTCCAGGAAGAATCCCTGAAGTCGATCTGCAAGGAAATGTGCAAGGGGAAGAAATAGGGCTGCCATCTGTTTTCTTCCTGTGAACCCGGAGGGTTCAAAGCTTTTAGCCGGTGGTTGAAGCCAATTTGGCTGACACCACCGGTTTTTTATGTTAAAAAGAATGCACCCTGAAGGGGTGCCAGAAATTTCAGGCATATTATCATTATGTCATCAACATACCTAAACCTCCATTACCACATCGTGTTTGCAACAAAAGGAAGAGTCTCTCTCATAGACTCCTCCTGGCGTTTTCGACTCCATGAATATTTAGGCGGAACCATACAGGGTCTTGAGGGTTTTCCAGAGGGAATCGGAGGAGTAGCCGATCATGTTCATTTACTTGTAAGATTAAAAGCAACTCACCGTCTTTCTGACTTTATACGGGAATTGAAAAAAGCATCATCAGCATGGATCCATTCTGAGATTGGCGAAAGAAATTTCGCATGGCAGGAGGGGTATGGCGCCTTTACTGTTAGCGCAAGCTCCATTGAGGCAGGCCGTAAGTATATAGCTAATCAGGAAGAGCATCATAGAATTCTTTCATCCCAGGAAGAATTGATTGAAATTCTGAAAAAGGCCGGAATCGAATATAATCCGAAATACCTTGACTGATATGTCTGCGACCCCGATGGGGTCGGGTATTTTTTTATCATTGACCGGGGGTGTCACCCGAAGCGGGTTCACCTCCCGGCTAAGAGCTCATATCCCTCCGGGATGAAGTCAAGGCGAATCCATTCTCTTCAATCATGAAAAATCCTAATCCAGATGGCAAAGGCAATTGCCGGCAAGATGCCGGCGCTACATTCAGGTTCATCTTTTCCGCATCCATCCAGTAATCCAATCATCCACCCATCCATTCTTCTACAGGTTCACATGGACGACTTTTGCCGGGGGGAATCCGTTGAATGGAGTTGATGATGCAATCGTGTAGGCGCCGGTGTTGTCGCTGTACAGGAGATCTCCGAGTTCAAGGTTGTTAGGAAGCTCCTCGGACATGGAAACGACATCGAGCGCGTCGCATGTCGGACCGAAGACCGTGCAGATATGTTTCGGCCCCTTCCTGAATGAGTTCAGATGGTACTGGCAGTGGTCGAAGAGTATTCCCGAGAATGTATGGTAGACACCGTCGTCGATATAGTAGCAGACCTTGCCGTCGCGCATGGCCTTCCCGATGATCTTCGAGACTGCTGTTGCCGCAGTGGCTACCATGAACCTTCCGGGTTCGGCCAGGATCTGGACGTCTTTCGGGAAGAGGCGGTCAAGTTCGGAATTGATCTTGTGCGCGAGTTCGCTGAAAGGCTTCACGCTGGAATCATATGGTGCCGGGAACCCGCCGCCGATGTCGAGCAGGTTCATCTTATTGTAGCCACGATCCTTTGCCTCCTCGAAAATATTATGGGCGAGATTGATCGCCTGGACGAAATTGTCGAAGTTCGTCGTCTGGCTGCCGACATGGAAGCTGAGGCCTTCGACTACGAGTCCGGCCTTGTCGGCTTCAAGGATGAGATCAACGGCTTCTCCTGACGCCGCCCCGAACTTCGAGGACAGTTCGACCATTGCTCCTGTGTTGGCGACCTTCAGGCGCAGCACGAGTCCGGCGTTAGGGGCGTACTTCCTGATCTTCCTTATCTCCTCATGGTTGTCATAGGTGACCAGGGGCTTGTACTGGTTGAGTTCCTGGAGGGTCTTGTCGGCCTTGATGGGATGGGCGTAGATGATCTTGTCCCAGATCCAGTCCTGGCGCTGTTTTGCAGGCATGTCCTTTATGTACTTGTAGACGATCTTGAATTCGGGCATGGAGGCCACATCGAAGCTCGCGCCGGCATCGAAGAGGGTCTTTACGACGACAGGATCGGCGAACGCCTTGACGGCGTAGTATGCCTGGACGCGCGGAAGATGTTTCCTGAACATCGCATAGTTCTGGCGCAGGACGTCGTGGTCCACCACCAATATCGGCGTACCGTGTTTCTTCGCCAGCTGCTGAAGAGTCTTCTGCGTAACCATTGTCCCCTCCTGTTTTCAGGTGTCAGTGTCCGGGTGTCAGGCAAATGCCGACAAAAATCAATCGCGAATCAACTTCTGCTTCCCTGGCACCTCAAGAAATTATATTTCCATAATTTGAATGCAATGCGTTTTAAATCAAGACTTAAAAAAACGTAACTACATGAAAGTTAAAATTATTTATGCTATTTTAATGCAATGCAATTGAACTGAGGAATTAGTCTGATGAGAAAAAACAATATCGTCGTACTTGACGGATACGCTTTGAATCCCGGTGATCTATCGTGGGATGGTCTGAAGGCACTTGGTGAATGCCGGATTTTCGAACGCACTACTGCGGACAAGATTGTCGAACGTGCCAAGGATGCGGAAATCATCCTGACAAACAAGACAGTCCTTGATCGGAACACGCTTTCCTCTCTTCCCAATCTCAAATATATCGGCGTCCTAGCGACAGGATACAATGTCGTCGATGTGGCTGCCGCAACAGAACGCGGAATTGTCGTGGCAAACATCCCGGCCTATGGGACGAGATCCGTCGCACAGTTGACTTTTGCCCTCATTCTAGAGCTTGCCCACCATGCGGGTCACCATTCCAATACTGTCCACGACGGACGCTGGACAAAATCAAAGGATTTCTGCTACTGGGATTTCCCCCTCGTGGAACTTGAAGGACTTACAATCGGGCTCATAGGGTTTGGACGCATAGGGCAGTCAACTGCGGAAATCGCAAAATGTTTCGGGATGAAAGTAATTGCATGCACCAGCAACCACAAGGAAACATCCCGCGCAGGGGTAGAGATAACCGACATGGAAACACTCTTGCGGAAGAGCGACATTGTCAGCCTGCACTGTCCGCTCACCGCCGGGAACAAAGGATTCATCAACAAATCGAGGTTTGAAATGATGAAGAGGAGCGCGTTCCTGATAAACACCAGCCGCGGCCTGCTGATCGATGAACAGTCTCTTGCAGATGCATTAAGTTCCGGACGCATCGCCGGCGCCGGGCTTGATGTGCTTTCAAGCGAGCCTCCGAAACCGGACAATCCCCTGCTCAAGGCTAGGAACTGCATCATCACCCCTCACATCGCCTGGGCGACAAGTGCCGCACGCGAGAGGCTCATGAAAATAGCTGTTGACAACGTCAAGGCGTTTATCGATGGCAAACCGGCAAATATTGTATCATAATCCAAAATGCTCACTCCATACAATCCTGCAGCAACCTGCGAGTTCCGCAGTTTGAAATACAGCCAGGAAATGGCAGTGTATGCATGGCTCAATATTAAATGATAGAGGTTCTCAACAATTCACTCTTTCATTAAGGCAATCCCATGAATGAATCACATGGCAGGAAAAGGAATGGAAACAGAAAATCAGGAAAATCTCCTGTAGAAATTTATTCCTTTCCACTTCCGGCTCCGGATGACGTCAAGGTGGAGGTCAATGGAGCGAAAGTCAGACCCTGCCAGATGAAGAATGCCGACTTCTGCGCTTTCTCCGCGTCTTCAGGATACGAGGTTCTTGTCGAGATAAATGAGCCGATCAGGAAAGCACACGTGCGTCCTTTGAAACGCGGGATAAAGCCTGTCATCAAGGGGAAAATCCTATCTTTCAAGGCCAAGGGCGCAGGAGATCTGGTAATCGATATCCCGGGACGCAAGCCTCTCTTCCTCTATGTTTCCGCTCCTGACACCGACATCCCCTCTCCTAGGGATCCCAAGGTGAAATATTTCAAGGCGGGCAAGATCCATGAGGCTGGAGAAATCGTATTGCATGACAATGAGACTCTCTACATCGAGGGTGGAGCGGTTGTGCGAGGCTGCGTGCGCGCACTTAAATCGAAGAATGTAAAAATAAGAGGCCATGGAATCATTGATGCGTGCAATTACCCAAAGGGGGAAAGGAGAACTATTGTCTTTGACCAGTGTGTCGACTCCTCAATCGAAGGGATCATCTCCATCAATCCCGCGTCATGGATGACAGTTCTTGGCGCCTGCGAACGCATTACTGTCCGTGGCCTGCGCGAGATTGGAGATGTGCTGTCATCCGACGGCATCGATATCTGCGGCTGCCGGGACATACTCGTGGAAGACTGCACGTTCATGTGCAACGACGACGGCGTAGTGATAAAGTCTCTCAATCTTAAGAACCCTCTGGATTCCTTGAACGACTGGAGCCGGGACGTGGAAAACATCATCACGCGCCGGTGCATCTTCCTGCAGCAGTCCGGAGCCGCAATGGAAATCGGGCATGAGCTTAGGACGAAAATGGTGAGGAACATACGTTTCGAGGACTGTGATATCGTGGCCATACACGGTTTTGGCTCTGCGTTCTCGATCCGGAACGCCGACCGGGCCCTTGTGAAGGATGTCTACTACGAGAACATCCGGGTCGAACACCATTATTACCGGCTGGTCGACATCCGCGTACTCAAGTCCATGTGGTCGAAGGACGAGGAGCGCGGGTATGTTGAAAATATCTTTTTCAAGAACATCCAGGCAGCCCTCACGATATACAATCCGGGCTATTCGTTCTCCCTGGTCAGCGGTTTCGACCCGGACCACAAGGTCAGGAATGTTGTATTCGAGGATTTCTTCGTTGACGGCAAAAAAGTTTCCTCGGTGCATGAGCTAGATCTCTACACCAGGGACGCCGAGGACATCGCTTTCAGATAATAAGGAGATCCATCCATTCCATGGAATGAAATGTAAAACAGTCATCGCTGGCGCAGATGCCTGCATAGACAAACAGGATACAAGAAGAATGAAACATTTAATAATCCTTTATTCAAAATTATCACTGGTAGCAATATTCTTGCCCTTACTGCAATTGGGCATATCTGCACAAGGCAAGCTCAAATCCCCGGTAGATTATGTCGACCCGTTTATCGGGGTACTCGACCCGGGAAGCAACTGCGTGATAGGGCCCCAGCTGCCTTTCGGGTCGATCAATCCAAGTCCGCAGACACCAAAAGGATCACATGACGGATATTCGCCTAACGAGCAGATCCGCGGGTTCGGACAGCTGCATGTGAGCGGCACCGGCTGGGGCAAGTACGGACAGATTTTCATTTCCCCCCAGATTGGTCTTGCCGTCGGCGAAACCGAACACGATTCACCCAAGGGATCTGAATTGGCGACTGCCTATGAATATTCCGTCAAGCTGACGCGTTACGGCATCAATGTAAACGTGACCCCTTCCTATCATTCGGCGATCTACCGTTTTACCTTTCCCGAAAGCGACAAGGCAAATATCGCATTCGATCTGTCTCACCACATCGCCAAGGATATCGCCCCGGAACTGGGAGGCAAGATATTGGACGGAGAGCTAAGTTTCACGAAGGCTTCAAATGATGAGATCAAAGGCTATGGCAATTATACCGGCGGGTTTGGAGGGGGAAAATACAAGGTGTATTTCTGTGCAAGGGTAAGCAAGTCCCCAGCTGAATCCGGAACCTGGCTGAATGGGGTGACATCACCGGGCCAGAAATCTGAAAAGCTGCAGAAGGCGGATGATCGCGTCGGGGCTTATTTCCAGTACAAGACCAAGGCGGACGAAGAAATTTACATGAAGGTGGCAGTGTCCTTGAAGAGCGTTGAACAGGCGGCGGCTTGGCTGGATTCGGAGATCCCCGGTTTCAACTATGAAAAAGTACGGGCCGCAGCAAGGCAGAATTGGAGCGAGCAGCTGAACAAGATCCTGGTTGAAGGCGGCACCGAGAAGGACAGGAAGATTTTCTATACGGCGTTCTATCATGCCTCCATAATGCCACGCGACAGGACCAATGACTCTGATCACTTCGATGCCGGCGTGCCGGTCTGGGATGATCATTATGCGGTATGGGACACCTGGCGCACCTTGTATCCCCTGCAGGTTCTGATCAATCCGGAAATGGTGGCCGGAACAATAAATTCCTTCATAGCCAGGCTGAAGACAGACAAGATGGTGAAGGATGCCTACATAGCATGCAACGAGATGCAGTCCGAGCAGGGCGGCAACAATATCGACAACATCATTGCTGACGCATATGTGAAAGGCGTGAAGGGCGTCGACTGGAAGGAAGCCTACAATGTGATGAAGTTCAATGCCGACAACGAGCGCCAGGGAAGCTTTGGCTGGAACAAGTCCGACAAGACCAACACCTATAAGGAGACTGGATGGATTCCTGCAGGCCGCATGAGCAATTCCATGACGCTAGAATATGCGTACAACGATTTCTGCGCCGCTGAACTGGCAAGGGATCTCGGCACAAAACAGGATTATGATAAATATCTCGAGCGGAGCGGCAAGTGGATCAACTTATGGGACGCCGATGCGGAAAGCGACGGATTCAAAGGGTTCATCATGCCCAAGAAAGCGGATGGCAGTTTTGTGAAGTATGATGCAAAGACCTACCCCGGATCATGGAAGGACTATTTTTATGAAGGAAATTCCTGGACCTATTCCTATTTCATGCCGCATCAGTTCGACAAGCTGGTCGAACTTTCCGGAGGCAAGGACATGTTCGCCAAGAAGCTGCGGTACGGATTCGAGAAAAACCTGATAAATCATGGCAACGAGCCGGCCTTCCTGGCTGTGCATGCCTTCCATTATGCCGGGCATTCCGACCTTGCCAGTTTTTACGTGCGCAAACTTATGAAGGATAGGTTCAACGAAAAAGGATACTCCGGAAATGACGACAGCGGAGCCATGAGTTCATGGTACATGTTCTCGGCGATGGGCTTCTTCCCGAATGCAGGACAGGACATCTATTACCTGACAGGCCCTTCCTTTACAAAGGTTGTTTTAACTTTAGGGAACAAGAAGACAGTCACCATCTCAGCCCCTGACGCCTCTCCTTCGGATATCTACGTGAAATCAGTTTCCATCAACGGAAAGAAATGGGATAAGCCCTGGTTCAGCCATAAGGACATCCAGGACGGTGCTGCAATTGTCTTTGAGATGACGGACAAGAAGGTAAATTAGCAGATATAGCTCACGAAAATATTCTTCACATGCCCGACCTGCGGACGCAATGTCCGGTAGTTCTGGATTTCACGCCAGCGGTCGCGGGTTTCATAGAAGGCGCGTATGCCTGCGATTTTTTCAGGTTCGAACATAGCTGCATCATTTTTCATTTTCACAAGTCGATAGTTTTGGATTCATATACTAAGACATAATAAAGCGGTAGACAGTTTCAAGTTGAGGCATGGTACATCCAAAGGGGATTTCCCGTTCTTTTCCGGTTTCAAAAGGAAGAAAATTGGTGCCATTCTAATTTAATATCTTATATTCATGATGTTACAACTAAAGTATTACATTTTATTATATGGGAAAGGCTACACCTAATGGCTTAATCCGCCGTCGCTGGAAAGCTATAAGCTATGGTGGACAGGCTAGAATGTCTTTATCCTCTTGTTCAGCAGCTTGAACCTGGACGTGATCACTGCGTACATTTTCTTTACATCGTTCTCGGTCCCGGTATACTCGCAGGTGCTGCAGTAGTAGTCCTTGTGCTTCGGATCATATTTCACGAATGTCTCGCATTCGCGGGAGAGGCAGAGCGGACATCTGAATTCCTCCATTATTTTTTTTCTATTCTTAGGCATATGGACATTCTCTCCTTTGGTTTGATTGTTTTTACCAGTGCCATCTGGTACATGGGTCCTGAAAGACATGCATCGGCTATTTTCCCGGAATCGCATTTGTTCATGGGAACAAGCGAAAGCTTAAGATCCAGCTTTGGCAGGTTCGCCATCAATTTGGTAGGATTCTCAACAGTGATCATCTTGCTTGTATAACTGATCGGCAGGCGTTTTTTCCCCTGGGCATTGCTTGCTTCCATGGTTATCCCCCTTATATCCTCAGGATAATCCCCTGAGCCGGTAATACCCTGGACACCGGTGAAATACTGGGTGACCTCCACAGGCTGCTTGCCGGGACTGCTGATCAATTTAAAGTCAATCGTGATATCAGATCCGGAGAACTTGCATGTCTTCTCAACTACAAGCGGACCTTCGGGCGTTTCAAGTGTGAAAGGGGACGAGAAGGAACGATTGTCGGGATCCAGCGACTCAATTTCAGTCCTTTCGAAAGTCAGATCAAACTTCTTGTCCTTGAAAAGGATGCTGGCGCTGAAGACACCGGCGCGGCCAAAGTAATTTATTCCACCTTTGCGGTACTGGTTCAACACGAACGGATATGAACCATTCCAGAGATCCTTGGCGCCTGCACCAACCGGCATCTTCACCTGGCTGGCATAAGGGCGCAGATCGGTTATCGCGGAGCCAGCCATGGGATCGATGGTCGCGCGATATCCATTAGTGCGGATCCAATAGATGCTTCTTCTGGAACCATAGAGGATGTCCTTCCAATAGCACTGGTCGACATCATCCAGTTTCCGGTTGGCCTTGAACCAGCGTCCGAACTCGGTCATCGTCATGTCCTGTACGGATCCTTCCTTCTTCTTTTTCCCCAGATAGTTAAGTGTCTTGACGTACAGGTCCCTGGAGACTTTGACATCCTCCTCGTAATAATGTCTTGAGGCGACCCAGTTCGGACCGACGAACATGTTATAATAGGAATATCCGCCGTTGAACTTTTCCTGATGGATGTACTGGTCGATGAAGTTGAGGTCGTATGCCAGGCCCTTGTCCTTGTAGATCTTGCCGCGGAGCAGGTTCGCCGGATGGCTGGCATAGCAGTCGTCCCTGTGCAGGATGGAATGGAGCATGTCGCGGACGAGATGCGGCAATGCGACGACATCGAGGCTCTGTGCAGAATTCATCGCCGGGGCATGGATATGGTTTTTCGAAGGGATCCACGGCCACCAAGGTCCGCCTTCCGAATAAAGATGCCAATATCCGTTTGTGCCTCTGAAGACGTTGGCCCCTTCCTCGAAGCAGGTAGCCAGCGCGCATTCCACCGAAGGATATTTCTTCTTGATGTAGGCAAGAGAGTCCACATCGAAGTAATAGCTGCCCACGGCAGATGGGACGAAGCCGAAATTTTCACCGAACACTTCGAACGCCCAATCCGCTATCTTCTTCTTGTCTGCCTGGGAAAAGAGCCAATACTGGTATTCAAGAGTGTTGAACTTCTCCTTGAACTCCCTGCAGTTGAGGTTATAGAAATAAATCCCGACCTCGTCGCCATAATCCTGCCTGTAGGACTTGACCTGCTCGATGGTCGCCTTGTCGAAAAGGGCCGGAACAGGAAGAAGGATGGTGGTCCTGAAACCGTTCCTGTGGGCGACATCCTGCTGGAACTCGAAGGCTTCCACGCATTTCTTATCGGTGGGAATCGGCCTGTGGATGAGATTTAACAGCATGCATGCTCCTTTTGATTTTTCACCTTATGGGTAGGGCGGTTTTTAAACCGCCAACTATTTGTCGGGTTAAAACCCGACATACTTTCAAAGACAAACTTCCCTTGGAACGCCGACCTCCAGGTCGGTAAAAAGCCGGTCTGGAGACCGGCGCTCCTTTAAAACAGCAGCTTTTAATCAACTGATACGCTTATACAAATATTATATTTTTGACGAATGGATTGATCTTGAAATCGGCGTCATTGATACTTGATAGCACCTTAGCTCCCACCTTGCAATTGTCGAAAGTGATATCCTCAATCTGTTTTTCCACGCGGATGTCCTTCCTTTTGCCTATTTTGCAGTCCTGTCTTGACAAACATGGTTTCCGGATATAAACATACTATCGATGGCATATTAGTCATTGCAGTCGCCGGTCGGCCATTTTCCGGCCTGGAAAGGCTGTTCTTGCCAACTGGGCCGTTTTTTGTCCGGGATTGCAGTGACCATAAAATGAGTTTCCATAAAGAGTCTTGTTACAATAGCACTTCAGTATCACGGAGGACAGCGATTTTCATTTTCAAGTTTCAAGCGATGTCTGTTTCACTGTTATGCGCATGCGCAGCCGCCATGCTGATTGGAATTCCCCAACAGGCAATTGCGGCGGATGCGTCCGCGCCCGGCGCCACGCAGGTCGCACCATGGAAGGACAACAAGAAGGCGGCGTTCCTCCTGATGTTCGACGACAACGCGCCCTCCCATCTCAAGAACGCGATTCCGGAACTGAAGAAGCGCAATTTTACAGGCACGTTCTACGTCTGCCCCGGCAAGGGCTGGAGCGACGCCTGGAAAAAAGAAGTCCCCGGCATGGGAATGGAATACGGCAACCACACCAACACGCATTCAGGAGCTAAAGATGCGGAAAAGCTGGATGAGGAAATAAAGCTCTGCGCAGAGGCCATAGACAAGGCCTATCCGGATCGGAAAACACCGCGTCTGATTTCCTGGGGCCAGCCCGGCACAGGCAAGGGTACATGGCTTGTCACCAACGAACAGGTGCGCGAAGCCTGTATGAAGTACAACCTGATCGACCGCGGCCCCTTCATGGGCGCAGCCATCCACTACAAGAACGGCAAGGACATGGTTGCGGTCGTCGACAAGGCCATCTCCAGCGGTTCTGCAGGCTATATTGTCTTCCACGGCGTCGGCGGCGACTGGCTTTCGGCGTCCATGCCGGATTTCCTCCAGCTCCTCGATTATCTCGTATCGAAACAGGACCAGATATGGGTCACCGATCACATATCCTCTCACAAGTATGCGACCGAACGCGCCGGCGCCGAAGTGAAGGTTGTGGAAGCCACCGACAAGAAAATCCAGCTGGCACTGACCAGCAAGATCAGTCCCAGAATCATTGAATTGGACGGCAAGAGCTACACCAACGACAAGGCCGACCCGAAACTTTATGACGCCCCTCTCACTCTGATCACGAAAGTGCCGGCAAGCTGGCAGAAATGCCAGATCACGCAGGGCGCGCAGAAGACAACGGCGACAGCCGCAAATGGCACGTTGCAGTATGAGGCGCTGCCGAACAGCGACCCGATCAGCATCCAGCCGGCGACCCTTTGACAGTTTTTGAAAGGGGATGCGGAAAACTGACGCATTTCGAGATGAGCTATATTCTATGCTGTAGACAGGGAAGGTTTTTTATTATAGAATGTACCTACGGGGGAAGATGAAAAATAAATTCACATTAATCGAGCTGCTCGTAGTGATTGCGATTATTGCGATCCTCGCAGCCATGCTCCTTCCGGCATTGAAGAATGCAAAGGACACTGCCAGAAACAGCGTGTGCACCAATAATTTGAAGCAGCTTGGTTTGACCATGGCGTTTTACACTGGCGATTTCGACTATTATCCAAATTTCCGCTGGCCCGAGGCTTTCAACATGTATCTCAATGGGACATTGCATGGGACTCCTGATCTCCCAGAGGATAACGGTGATCCCGGCGTTGGCCTTAATCGTGTCAAACCCTTTGACCTGATCCATTGTCCAAGCGTTCCGACCGTAAAGGCTTCCAATAACTATCCCATCACCTTGACGTACGGCATGAACGGAGCCTATTGCACCACTGAAACTTCTGCAACTGGACCGTTTTGGAGGCGTCTCGTATGCACTGCAGATACGCTTAACTTCAATCCGGTGGTGCCGAACATAAAACCTTCAAAGGTTGCAAGACCTGAGGCATTTGGGGTCATCACTGAATATTTTAATGAATCTGTTCCTCATCAAAGCGCATGGTCCACTACCCGGTGGCGGCTGTTCGTTGGGAACGAGTTCAAATGCCTGCTAATCCATGGCAAAAGTTCAAATTTGCTGTTGGCCGATGGCCACGTGGGTATTGCCAAAGGAGTCGGAGGGCTCCCTAATGGCATACTTCCAGGATTCACTTATTTCTATATCGGAGACCAGGATGACTCCCTGTTCCAATACGATTACGGCGCTTTCCGGAATTCCGGCACTCCCAGGCCCTCAAAATACCTGCAATAACTTTTTTATGATTTCTCTTGACATCAGGCCATTTTTGTGATAATATACTATCGATAGCATATTTATTATCGTAGGCATATTAACGGAAGAGAAAAATCATGATAATGAAGGCGAAAACAACCTTGTCCGATATCGCCAGGGAGGCGAATGTCGCCGTAAAAACCGCCAGCAAGGTCTTCAACGGCGATGATTCCGTAAGACCATATATCAAGGACCATGTCCTGAAGATAGCGGAACGGCTCAACTACAGGCCAAATCCGATCGCACAGGCCCTGCGCGCTAAATCCTTGAAAATAATATCGGTCAGCCTCCCCGAGATCGACACTCCCTTCTTCGGAAGCCTTTTCCAGGAAATATACTGTCTTTTCAACGACAAAGGATTCCTCGTCGTCCCCTGCAGGTATATCGAGGCGGTGAACAACGCCAACAGTTCCATATACGCCTGCGCGACGATACTGTGCTCCGGCAACAAGGACGACATCTACAAACTGATCCAGAAAGGGCCCGTGCTGACTATAAACGGCAACAAGGCGGCATCGGAGATGGCGTCCAACCTCCTGTTCGACTTCAAAACCTCATATGTCGAAGTCACAAAAATGATTCTTGCCCGCGGACTTGAAAAAATCGCCCTCTACAGCCCGCACAGCTTCAAGGTGAACAATGATCTTAAATTTGTCCATGCGGAGGGGTGCCTCAGGGATTCCGGCCTGGAATTCGTCGCCGCTGGAACGGAAACTCATTTCACCGAACCGAAAAAGATCTCCGACCTGTGCAGGAAAAAGAAGATAGAGGCCGTGCTCTGCTCCAATGATCTCGAGGCGCTTAAGCTTGTGGCGGAGCTCCAGCGGAATGGCATCCGGGTTCCGGAAGATGTCCTGGTGGTCGGATGTGACGGGACCTACCATCTCGACTACCTGTGGACAATTTCATTCGACACGTCGAAGATCGCCCTGATGGCGGTGGATCTTATTGTAAACGAACTGAACGATGTCAGCAGCCACAAGGTGGCTGTCTACCAGCCGAAGATACACGCCCCTGATTTTTGAATATTGCTTAATATAATTTTTGCGAGGTGGACAATGAAAATGAAATATGATACAGATGCAAGATCCAGGATCCAGGATGCCAGATATCGCAAACCAGCATCCAGCATCAGGAATCCAGCATCGCTTTTTACCCTAATCGAGCTGCTCGTCGTGATTGCGATCATCGCAATCCTTGCCGCCCTCCTGCTTCCGGCATTGAAGCAGGCAAAGACCAATGCCAAGATAATCCTGTGCGCAAGCAACCTCAAGAACATAGGACTGATCACTATAAACTACGGCGGCGACTATGACGACATCCTCCCTCCCTACCAGGCAGACATCTTCAACTGCGCCATGTATGGAAAGAGCTCCAAGGAAAGCTATCTTGATCCCATGTGGAGGCTCATGACACCCTATAACCTTAATGCATATATAGCACAGTGCCCCCTGAAATATGAAGGAAATACGGCAAAGGCGGTATGGCTTCAGACATGGTCCAGCAGAAGTTCCTATTTCTACCACCTCGCCGGAGGCCCGTATTATACCCAGAGCTCCTATACCCTGAGAAGACTTTCCAACCGCAATGCGGACAAGACATTGATCACCTGCGATACTGCCGACGATTATTATAGCATAGGCTGTTACTGGGCAAATAATCATCCAAAGAGCAATACCAGGGTGGATTCCCAGAACCAGTTGTTTCTTGACGGACATGTTGATCTGGTCAAGTCACCCAACACGGCAAAAAGGGTAGGACTCGGACTTCCTTAAGATTGAGGAATACCATATGAAAAAATATTTTACACTTATCGAACTGCTTGTGTCTGTGCCCGCCATAGCTGCCCCGCGAATGCGGGGAGCGACGGCGAGAGTAGCTCGATTCACTCTAATCGAGCTGCTCGTGGTGATTGCGATCATCGCAATCCTGGCGGCGCTTCTTCTTCCTTCGCTGTCGCTGGCAAAGAACCAGGCGATAAAAACGCTATGCGCAAGCAATTTGAGGCAGGTTGGACAGACCTTCCATTCCTATGCGGGGGACTGGGATGGATGGTCTCCACCGGAGAAATACCAGGGCGACAACTATTACTGGACACGTATCCTGGTCGATAATGGATATATGCAGGGCACCTGGGCAGGCTATGCCGGATACGACAATCCGACAAACAAGGGCTGGGCAAGGACGGGGATATTGGTATGTCCTGCCGTGGAACGCAGCCATACCTCCTTCTGGGTCAATGGAGGAAGCTACGGGGTGAATCACTCGCATATCGGATTCGACCTGGGGAAAGCCATCAAGTTCGGCAAGAAAAGAAGCGCCCTCCTGCTGATCGGTGAATCACGTGACAGGTATTATTCCAAAGTCCTCAGCCAGGGCGACAATATCCGTCCATGCTCCTTCAGCTGCCCATGCAGCGATTGGACAAACTACGTGGGATGGAACAACTCGATATCTCCGGCAAGACATCCTTTTACCAGTTCAAACGTCTGCTTCATAGACGGGCATGTCGACTCCTATTCATGGCTGGAGGCTAAAGGGAACATCAACGACATGTTCGGGCACATCGATCCAAAATGAAATCGTAAACCAGGGGGATGGACTATGACGGATATTTTTATTTCAACAGCATTAAAGATTGGAATGAAATATTCCGGATCCAGGATCCAGGATGCAAGATTCACAAACCCGTCGTCGGTCGCCTGCCCTGAGCAAAGCCGAAGGGTCTGTCGTCGGTCGCCTGCGTTTACGCTTATCGAACTGCTGGTGGTTATCGCGATCATTGCAATACTCTGCTGCCTACTTCTTCCGGCGCTGACCAACGCAAAGAAGATGGCAAAGCTGATCACATGTGCAAACAATCTGAAGAACATGGCCGCAACAGTCGCAACATATGCCGGCGATTATGACTCAACCCTTCCTCCATTCAATGCTGACATCTGGGACAGCGCCAGATACGACAATTTCGCGCCTGACGGAAGAGGATATAAAGGCCGTCTTGATGAAATGTGGAAGCTGATGACACCATATGGTTTCACCAAGAATGTCGCACAATGTCCCTTCTCCGGCAACTACGGTAATTCATCCGTCTGGATGAACACATGGGCCAGCAGGAGTTCATATTTCTATACAATGACCGACTATTCCCAATATGGAGGATACTGGGATCCGCGGACATACAAGCTTCTCATGCTCACAAGGTCGATAACAGGAAACTTCGGCACCTCCATGTCTCCAGCCCAGAAGGAGATCGTCAAGGACACATGCACGGATCCCCATGATCTTTCTGCAAGCTACGCCAACAACCACCGTACGAGCAAGGGATACCTCGAATCACAGAACATACTCTTCCTTGACGGCCATACTGAATTCAGGAGGCCTCCAAGAACCTCCAAGGGACTTGGGCTGGGGGCTGGAACTGGATTCTACTATTGATATACAGTGTCATCCCACAGGATGACGGATCGATGGATTGTTGGATGAATGGATTATTTTGCAACAATCCAATCATCCATGGGACGGAAGTGATTGATATCCTGTAATTCGCGAGCAGTTCAAGGAGGAGGAACATGAGAAATAATATCTTGGTCTTGAGCCTGGCACTTCTTGCCCTGACGGTATTCCTGCCTGATGGGATTGCGCAGGACAAGAAAAGCTCCGGCAAAAGGATTTTCGACTGGGAGAAAGCTGGGGACGCCGAAGGTTGGGCCGGGATCCAGTTCGAGGGTGCGAAAAAGGAATTCCCGTTCATACGAACTGTTGCCCAGTCGGACATGAATGCCAACACCGGAAAGGGTTCTCTTGAAGTCTCAATTGAAAGCGATATAAGCAAGTATGAAGCGGCAGGACGTGCGGAAAAATCCTTCTTCGGGAAACCTGAGGACTGGTCGGCCTTCAAGAAACTCACCGCTAAATTCTATCTGACGCCAGGCTCCCCCGAACTGGAAATGCAGCTCGCCATACAGACAGGCGACAACTGGCAGTGGAAGGACGGAAAGGCAGTTGATGGAAAGGCCGGCGCATGGAATGAAGTGTCTTTGGACTTGAGCGGCGTGAAGAATCTTGACAAGGTGGTGTCCATATATTTCATTGTCCGGTCAAAAAAGGCGGGATTCAACGAAAAGGTGTATCTGGACAATGTCGAACTGCATGAAAGCCTGTGAAATAGTATGGCGGTTTTTAAACCGCCAGTTAATCGTCGGGTTAAAACCCGACATACTTAATATAGAAAGGACCGTTTTTTTATGAACCGGACAATCAAAACAATTTCCTGGTGCCAGGCAATACTGGTGTTTGCACTGCTTTCTTCCATCTCCGCCTACTCCGAACCAAGCCCTGAAGAGACTGCCAAAATGTCATCCGGTCCGGCACCGAAAGGAAAAGCCTGGGAACCGGCCTGGGGATTCTGGAAGGATGTTCCCAAGGCCTGGCAGCAGACACACTGGGGCTTCGTCAAGGATGCGAAGAAGGGTGATGTCGACGTAGTCTTAATGGGCGATTCCATCACCAAGGGATGGAGCGGGGCCGGAAAGGAAATATTCGAGAAGAACTACAAGCCACTGAAGACTCTCAACATCGGAATCGGCGGCGATACCACCCGCCAGACCCTGTGGCGCATCGACAATGAGGCGCTTGATGGAATCCAGCCCAAGGTTGTCGTACTTATGATTGGAGTGAACAATATTTTTACGGGTACTGGAACTGACGAGGAAATCGCCAAAGGCGTTGCCGAGATCCTCAAGCAGATACAGGCGAAATGCCCCAAGTCAAAGATCCTGCTGCTCGGAATCCTTCCTCTGGGCAACGATTCCCAAAGCGCCCGCGCCAAGAACATAAACGGAATGCTGGCGAAACTTGAGGCCGGTCCGGTGAAATTCATGGACTTGTCCGCAAAATTCTCTGATGCCAATGGCAAGGTGCTCCCTGACCTGTACTCGAAGGATCTGGTGCATCTGGCCCAGCCCGGCTACGCTGACTGGGACGCAGCCATGATGCCCGTGCTAAAGGAAATGATGAAATAAAGAATCTCCTGACGTCCATCCTATTCCCAACGCATGCATCGAGGTATCAAAGATAAAATCCGAATCTAAGGAAAGAAGATGTGATTTCAAAAACATGGACGCGGCCTTAGCTGAGCAAAGCGATGCTTGCCAAAGGCAAAACCGCGTCCCTCCATTTATTATCCCGAG
>MHBI01000090.1:12098-29451 GCA_001804815.1 Lentisphaerae bacterium GWF2_50_93 | reverse complement strand
TACTAGGGCAATAAATATTAGCATAATTGCGTTGCTTTGTTATGTAACATGTGGCATAATAAGGGAAAATAATTATGTCTGTGGCATAACTCCTGAAAAATGGGGTAAAAGCCACAGAAGAAGTTCGAAAGTTCGGGAGTGCGCAAATGCGGGAGTTTTGTTGTGCGTTCGGCTCTGTGCAGAAATACGCCTCGACAGAGAAAATGTGGGAGTTTCCTCTGAAAGGGGATTGGACGTTCAAGATTTAACTCCGGGATGTAGAGTTGTCCGTCACTGACAAGAGAATTAAGAACCTTCACCGAGACCCCGGCCATACGGCGGGGCAGACGGCGAACACTACATTGGTAAAGAAAATATAAGTAAATAGAAAATCTGCGCTTTTTTAAGGCGTGGTTTTTTTTGAGTTTTTTTCAGGAAGTAAATTCTTAATCGTAAAGTTTGGCAACCTGAGGAGCCGCAAAAGTATGTTGGGCTTCAGCCCGACAATTCTTAAATAGACGGGTTAAAACCCGTCTTACTTATGAGGCAGTAACATGAGCTTAACGGTTACAACAATTCCTGTCCTCGAAATATTTCTTCACCTTCTTGTGGATGGCAAGCGTCCGTTCCGCGAGTTCCTTCATTGAAATGTCCTGGAACCCGAAGACCTGCGGCTTGATCGTGTCGTTCAGGGCAGGGGCGAGTTTCCCGCCGAATTTCTTCTTTCCAGCGGCCGCGCCGACAATCGAGCCGGTCGTTGCACCGTTGCAGTCGGTGTCAAGCGCGCCCATCACGGAAATGCAGATCGACTTGTCGGGATTCATCTTTCCGTAGAAGAGAGACATTACGACAATGAGGGCGTTGTTGACCGTGTGCACCGGGCTCATTGCCGAGTACCGCGCCTCAAGCTTCTCCATGAAGACCTCGAAGTCCTTGCACTGCTTGATCCATTTCAGGGCTTCTCTTATGCCCTCGGACAGCCTGCAGTTCCTTGGAATTTCAGAAAGGCCTATCTCGACAAGCTTGTGGGGATTGGATTCGACGAATGAAGCTGCGATCATCGCAGCCACGAACATTTCGCCGTAGATTCCGTTCGCGGTATGTGTCCAATGCGCGTCGCGCCATGCGAATTCCGCAGCGAGTTCAGGATTTCCTGCGCATGCATACGCCCAGCCGTCGGCCCTGATCTGCGCGCCGATCCATTCGCGGTAGGGATTGTTGAACCTTCTTGTGAATTCAGGCGTGGTGAAGGATTTTGCAGTATCCCATGCCCCCATTCTTGGTGTCTTTATGTTATAGTTGAGTATCGCCTGCGTCTCCGCCGTGCATATCGCATTGTATGGAAGGGAGCTGTTCCAGGCATTTGCAACATCGTTCCATTTGAAGTCAGGGCCTTTCTCCTCCAGAACCTTCAAACCTATGATCGAGTAATGGATGTCGTCGTCAGGCTCCATGAACTTGATGTTTTCGCGCCAGGATTTATCGCAGCCGAGTGTTATCTTGTCGGAGGATTCCTTGCCGCTGAAATAATAGTCGAGAGGCCAGTGGCCGCGGTTTTTCAGATAAAGCCTTATCGCCTTCCTGCCGTTGAGCCCGAGTTCCTTCCTTCCGCCCATTCCGAGTCCTTCAACCGGCTTGCCAAGGGCGCATCCGGAGGCGCGGCCCGTCCAGGCGCCATGGAGTCGGTCGAGCAGTTCGGCGTCGCTATACTTCATCTTGAGCTGTCTTGGGCCATCAGGACGTTCCTTCTTTATCCCTTCAAGGTCGTTCGGCTGGACATATTTGAAGTTAGGATCCTTCGGCAGGTTCTTGAGCTTCTCGGTAAGTTCGCTTATCTTGCATTCGTTGTTTGCGTCGTAGATGTCATGAAGGGAATTGATCTCCTCCTTCAGTTCCTGCGGGACGATGAATCCCTCGTATTCAGCCTGCTCGATTTCGCATTTAAGAAGCTTGACTCCCGGATCCCAGCCTGTGATAACCATTTTAAACTCCTTGGGTGAATGGATTGATGGATGTATGGATGGTTGGGTAGTGGAATGGAAACATATTTGCATCCATCCAGTCATCCAATCGTCCAGTCATCCTTTCTTTTGCCTTAAGTTATGGTATATTATAGACATAACAACGCTAAAAATACCATAAACTATGCATAAAAGACCATTATATAAGTTCGGCTACGCGGAGGTAGGTCTTCCGGAAGAGTTTCCCCTTGTTGTTTCTCCTATATTTGAACAGGGCGACAAGGAGATCACCGCGCTCCATGCGCATAATGTAATAGAGTTCGGGATTTGCCTCGATGGAAATGGAATATTCGTAGTCGAGGACAAGGTGCTTCCTTACCATGCCGGTGATGCTTCCATCATTACGAACAGGGAAATGCATCTGGCGCAGAGTACAAAAGGTACGAGCAGCCACTGGTACTGGATCTATGTGAACCTCGAAAAAATCCTCTTTCCGGCATTCAACAACTCGGAAATAGCTGGCGCTGATTGCCTGGCAGGACCCCAGTTCAATAACATCATCCACGTGTCAAGGTATCCGCAGATATGCGCGATGGTGAAACAGATTGCCGAAATCCATTATGGCAGGAAGCCATACAGGAAGGAACGGACCATCTCAACGCTTTGTCTTCTGATGACTGAGTTAAGAGTCGTTTTCGGGACAGGCAAGCCTGTTCCCAGAACGACAACCCGTTCATGCTTCGAGCCGGACACCCTCCAGCGGATACAGAAGTCCGTCGCTTATATCACGAACCATTATACTGAGAAAATCAAAATCAGGGAGCTTTCAAAGCTGAGCGGACTCAGCGTCACACATTTCAGGAGGCTGTTTGAGAAGGCCCTTGGGAAATCACCAGTCCAGTACCTGGCGCAGGTGCGTGTGACGATGGCCTCCGCAGAACTGAAGCAGGGCAGGAAGCCGATCAGCATGATCGCATATGAGTCGGGATTCAAGACCCTGTCCAGTTTCAACAGGCATTTCAGGAAGCAGACCGGCAGCTCTCCGAGGGAGTGGAGGAAAAAGTAGGTACAGGCTTCAGCCTGTAACATTCTTGGATTATCTTCACGTCAGGGCTTTCGGCCTGACTTTGAATTGCGGTGATTCATCACCGCTTTGCTTCGCTCATCAATAAATCAAGTGAAACCAGAACAACCAATTGTCTCTTCAGTTCGACAGGCCCTTTTCAGGCCTTTCTTTTTATCTTTACTGGAGAAGCGTTTCTGAATATGCCTTTTGTTTCCAGCCCCTCAAACATCTCCAATTCAAAGCCCTTTGCATAATCAAGCTCATATCCTTTGCCTTCATATGATTTCCTGTTTTTCTTATGTCCTCCGCTTGGACCTGACGGTATTGTCCCGATCGCCAATGTGCATTTTGGAATTACAATTTTCGAGAAGCCATCGACGGCGACATTGTCTTTTGTTGAAATAACGCCTATGCAATTATAATGTCCTATCAAGGTTCCTATAACCAAGTTTATGCACCAGAGAAAAAACATCACCGTATCCATATGATATTCATTGTTCATTTGATTGATTTTCAATCTCCGCCCTAGTCCCAGGAACCTCATGGAGCGAGATTACCTGAAGGCGATTAGGCCTATTCTTTGTGTTGATTAAGTTATAATTTAAGCCACATGACGAGTTCTGCGTCACTGCCGCCGCAACCGTAAGTAAAAACTGCAATTTGATTCTCGTCTGCGGCAATGCCATAGCATTTATCGCTTCCGGGTTGCTCAACCTGAATCCCGTAATATTTCTTATTGTCGTCAAGTATCTTCCCGGTTGCGCCATTAGGCCATCGGCACTCGAGATTGATGTAATCTCCGTCCAGTTCATTCAATGAAGTGACAGACTTCAATTCTTCGATTCCTGAGTTATGGAGTCTGTTGAGGATCTTTTTCTTTATCATGATTAGTTCAACTATTGTTATACGGAATTTCGCTTTTGCATAAAATAGGGTCTTTTTCAATATAATACAAAGACAATTAAGAACGCGCAAACATGCGCTCCTTCAAAAGAGCAGTTTTGAAATTTGCCCAGGCATCCATTCATCCAACAATCCATTCATCCATCATCCTTTGTGATGATTCTTTAATCACTTCCCATTGTATATCCCGACCCTGAACTTCGGAACGACCTCTTTTATGTTTTCACATTTCTCGTGGAAGACGAAACGTGCCGGTTCGTATCCGCTGTATCCGCCGGTGAGACGGAACGAGGCGATGGATAGCCCGTCAATCTTAAAAGTTCCAGCTTCTGTGAAGGAGTTGGATTCGGCCGAATACACATAGCCGGTGACGGTGCCTGCTTCGCGCACGTAGCAGAACATGCCGCGCGGATCCCTGAACATGTCGCAGAACATCAGCCCCTTCGGCGTGAAAACAGGCTGGTTCCATTTTTCGCCATTCCAATACTGTACTGTCGGGTAATATTTCCTGGGATCGTCCTTATACTGCTCGTAGCCGACGAGAGGATTGCCAGTCGCCGCGTCCGCAGTCACATTATGCGTATGATGCACGGCATATGGAGTCTTGTAGCTGTCACCAGTGTCAAGCACCTTGATCTTGTTCCATTCATCGGCACCTGAAATACAGTCGCCAAGATCCGCGCCTGAAACGTCATACATGGTCTGGGTATTCACATCCATGTAGGCGTAGTAGATGTCCTTGTGGCACTGGTTGTGTCCGCCACGTCCGGCCAGCGTCAGCACGATGTTCACGCGCTCCGGATATTTGCCCTGTGCCGGTTCAAGCTTTATTGCGCCGACATACAGTTCCTTCATGTCGTCGATGTCCCTGTCCATGCATTTGACCGGCTTGCTCCAGGTCTTTCCGCCGTCGTCGGAACGGCGGAAATACAGCGGACGCTCTGGATGCACATATTTCGGATCCATGTTCCAGTTGTAGAATATGAACAGCGTCCCATCGGAGGCAACGAGCGAATACGGATATCCTGCAGGATCGGGGAATATGGTCTCGGTCCAGGGTGCGCCGATGTCGCCTCCGGGCGCGCTCCGGAAATAGTGCAGCTGCCTGACGTGCTTGGTCATGAAGACATGCAGCGTGCCGTCCTTGCCGGCGACCATGCTCGGATAGTCATGATAGTCACTCTTGGCGCTGTAGTTCAATTCGCGGATCCGTACGATCGGGGAAATCTCGCCGGTGGTCTCGTCGATGGCGCGGATCTGCGGGCTCATGCCGGGGCCGGGCCATACGACATATGTCTTCTTGTTGCTGCTGTATGAGAAGCATGTGCCGCGACCGCATTCCGTGCTGAAATTGTCGCCGATGATCGTGAAGTTCTCCTTGGTGTTTACGGCTTTTGCAGGTTCTTCCGCCAGCAGCGGAAAACAGATGGATGCAGCGAGGATGGAAGATAAAAATAATTTCGTCCTCAAGATTAGCAGCTTATTGGTCATGCATTTCCTTTTATTATTAGCAGTTTATGTTTTCGTGTTAAGTAGGTACGTGCTTCAGCATGTACCATATTAATTTCTAAGAATGGGACAGGCTAAAGCCCGTCCCTACTTTAAAAACACAAGCTATACACCATCCGCCGTAATTTTATTTCCTGTCTTGCTCAGGTTCCTTCCGATGCGCTCCGCTGTTGTGCGGCATCCTGAGATCACGGCCTCCCTGTGCTTGCCGGTGAAACGGAATGCGGGTATCCTTGAACCTAGGGACGCGCAGACTTTTCCATTTTCGAAGATCGGGAATGCAAGAGTCACGGACTCGTTCAGAGGATCATGCCGATTGTCGATTTCCTTTATGAAACAGTCCTTTCTGCGGACTTCGCAGCACTTGTCCAAAAACTGCTTGAAGCTTCCTGCGCCTGCGATGTTCGCGGAATCCGAACGCCTGTCCCACAGCGCCTTCACGCGTTCCTCATCCATGTGCGAAAGGATGACCATGCCGGTGGAAGTCCAGAAGAGATCCGTCCTCTCATTGATGACAGGCTCCCTGATCTGCACGAGCGAATCGCCTTCGAACCTGAGGAGTTCCACGCGTTTTCCGTTGCATTCGGCGACCAGTACGATCATCTCCCTTGTCTTTTCTGCAAGCGCTGTCATGAGCGGATCCGCGACGTTGGTTAGATGCTTTCTGTACGGGCCGTTCCTGGTCAGGAAATAGGCCGTCGGACCAAGGATGTATCCTTTCCTTTCCCCGAGTGACTGCAGATACCCGAGATGCACCATCGTCCGCACGATATTCGAACATGCGGGAAGCGACACCCCGATGATTTTGGCAAGTTCGGAAAGGCTGCAGGTGCGTTCCGGTTCAACGGCGACATGGCTGATGAGCCTGTGGAACCTTTCAATTACCTGTATCATTGTACTGCCTCCGTATATGTTGGAAATTCGAAGCACGAAGCTCGAAATACGAAACAAATTCGAAATGGGGAAAAACTATAAAACAATTTTTGAAACATTGGGGATTTTATTTATTATTAATTTGTTTCGGATTTCGATATTCGACATTCGGATTTGATTACGAGCCGAGCAACTCTCGGATCATATGCTGTTCCCTCCATGAGAGGTGATTCATGTCCAGGAGCTCCGGCAGCCTGCTGCTTATGGCCCATCCTTTGAAGGCGCGGGCCGCGGCGAGACGCATCATGCCGGTCAGCGGTTCGAAGACGCGCTGTCCGTTCTGGGATGAGTTCTTCAAGGTGAGTTCGTATGAGAACGAGTCCTTGCACATTACAGCAGTCAGTCTTGATGCGATGTCCTTGCGGAACTGGGGAAGATTCTCTCCGAGGGTGAGGAGGGAGACAAATGCATGCGAGAATTCCTGCACGTTCAGATCCGGGGCCTCGATGAAATCCAGGAGCGGTCCGATGCTTTCAGCATCATTGAGCTTCGCCAGCAGGTGGATGGCGCCGAGAAGGCGCGGCTGGTTGTGTCCGCGGCTGGATTTCGGAAGGAAATTGTCGCGTTCCTTTAAAATCATGCGCAGGAAGGGAAGGGTCTCGCGGCGGCCGGCAATTCCGAGTGCAAGTGCGGCATTCTTTGAAAGGCCGCGGTCAGAGCCAGCGAGCCACTCAAGAAGCAGTTTTCCGAAATCCTTTGAATTCCTGGAGAGATGCCAGATGGCTTCGCCCGGAGCGTCGCTTGAGAGTATTTCCTTCAGCTTTTCCGGATCCTGGGGGTAGGAACAGTCAGGAAGCTTTGAGGCGTCCAGGCAGTGGTCGGATTCCAGCAGCTTTTTCAATGCCTTCCGGTCGACGGATCTCAGCCCGGTATTTGCGCGCAATGCAAGCGCCGCAGCGGTTCCAGCTGCCTGGCCCAGCTTCTGCATGCAGCGCTGCATCCTGAGCGCGCATGCCATGATGTGGTCGACGGAAAGACAGCGTCCCACTGCCATGAGATTGCTGAAATCCTTGACGAGCATTGTCTCCAGCGGGACTGGGAAGGTGAAGACTTTTCCCCAGAGGCTTGCGGCGACCATCCAGTCTTTTGCGAGATCATCCTCGAATACCCAGTCCTGAGTATGGCTGTCGAAATTGGAATATGCCCAGACAACAGGATCAGTTTCGTGTTTGCCATCCATGAAGTCGGCGAACGTGAGCGTCCTGTCGCAGGCTATGAGGCGTCCTTCACGGAGGCCCGGCATGGTGGTGATCCAGAGCAGGGGCGGAGCTGCTTCGCCGGGTGCCGACATGTGCAGTGAGTTGGAGCTGATCATGCCGCGGGTCATGTCGGCCGCATCGGAGCTTAGAGCATATCCGGCATCGAAATTGGCCATATGGATTTTGCCGTCTCTGACGTAGACCCTGACGCTGGAGCAGGGCTGCGGCAGGCCGTCGAACTCGCGGCCTTCCCTGTATTTCGCACCGGCCATTGCGCAGACTTCACCGTCGCCGCTGGCGTCGATGAGGATTTTACATCCGATATTCTTGACACCTTCAGGTGTGGCGAGGCGGACTCCACAGACCTTGTCAGCGGCGCTGAGATATGCGCCTATCACACTGGATTCGTAAAGTATCGAGGCGCCTTTGTCCAGGATTTCCCGTTCGAGCGCTATGGCTTTGGCATCGGGATGGAATACTCCGTTGGTGATGAAATTACCTTCCCTGAGTTTCCCAGCTTTTGCATCTATGTCCTCGAAACGTCCTCCGGGAATTCCGTAGTAGTAGCTGAAGACCCCTCCGGCGGTGGCGGTGCCGCCGCAGAGGTTGATGCGTTCGACGCCCAGGACGCTCGCGCCGTTCTCCGCCGCGGAAAGCGCCGCGATCGCGCCGGCTGTGCCGAGTCCGGCAACTACGGCATCATATGATTTGTCAAACTTGACGGAGCTTTCAGTCCTGATGCATTTGCCTTCATGTAATTCGGAAAGAAACATTTTAATAACCTTTCAATTTATGGCAAACTAAAGTTTGAACTCCAAAGTTTGGAGTCCAGCCTTCAGGCTGTCTTTGCTATTAATGCCTTGCCTCGGTGCCATTCAAGTTCAGCCCCGCATCGATGGCTTCGATTGGGTTTGCGAATTTCGCACAGTTCAGGAAGATCCTGCCGTCGTCGAAGCGGTGGAAGTCCTTCTTGAAGCTGAAATCGAATTCCTTTGCGATGGCCTCTATCCTGGCGTCCTTGAGGACACCGTCGCGTTTGAGCCATATCGAGAGGACTTGTTCGCGGGCTGCGGTCCAGCCGGTGGAGGCTTCGACCGGACAGCTCAGGAAGATCTCCTTGGAATTCCGTCCTGGACGCAGCTCAGCTCCATCGATGGAGCTCTTCAAAGCTGCTTCGGCATTTTCTGCGAATATCGCAGCGTTCAGGCGTTTTGAGACGATGTTGCCCAGGCCCCATTTTGGATCTGACACGCAGCGCAGGGTGTTGTCGACAAGCTCCTCGCAGCGCAGCGTATCGTGTCCGGACTGGTTGTAGACGTCGAGTTCGAAGCCTCTGTCTGTTTTTCTTATCTGTGCCAGTTCCGTAGTGAGCATGAAGGAGTCCTCGAGCCCCCTGAGCCGTCCGTACAGTATCGGGGCGAGTCCGTAGGAGTCGCCGCATCCCGACATCATCCCTCTTGAATACATTTCCCTGTAGAAGTCCTTTCCGGCTTGAGTAACAGGAGTCCGCCCCCAGCTGGAGCATTTGCGGTAGGAGTCGAAATACTCCCCTCCGATTGAAGCAGACCTCTCGCTTATCAGATCCTGTCCGGAACCCCTGAGGAGTTCCCCGGCCGCACGGCATGTGGCCCCGAGCATCACTCTCCGGTACTGTCTCATTTGCGCCTCGTATAAAATAATATTGAATAAAGCAAACTATTATTTAATAATGATAATATTCGGTCCGTGAAAATGCAAGTGCGGAAAAAATATTATCAGGGCATCTATCCCTGCCTACTATACGCATGTTTTAGCCCGTGCATCTGTGGTTAGTCCTGCTTTCGACTGGGACTTAAGATGCACCATGAGGCAGGCACTGCGGGAAAATGCGTATAGTAGACAGGGCTTTCTTGTCCTGAGCTTGTCGAAGGAAGCCTGTCCCATTCCTGGAAACTAAGATGGTACATGCTAAAGCACGTACCTACTTAACGCGCAAACATGCGCTACTATGGACAAGTTCAACCACTCCTGAACTGATTTCCAAGTCCGACAGGCTCCTCTGGCAGCGCCTTCGGCGACCAGGGCTTGAACTCCAAACTCAGCGCGCCGACAAATGTTGGAGTTCAAACTTTAGTTTGTTCTTCTCTTAGCGCCATTCGAGACGATGCGCATTTTTCCATATTATCTGCAAATGCATGTCATATAAGCAGAAGAGCGGAGCAACTAATCGGCTATAAACAAATAGATCAACGTGGAAATAATCATTAACCCAGGGAGATGTTCATGAAGAAGATGACAGTCGTGATGGTCGCGGGATGCCTTTTGTCGGGCGTGGTGTTCTTGACAGGCAATTCGGTATCCGGCCAGGATGAGAAGCCAGCTGACGCAAATGCCGACAAGGGCAAGGCGCCGAAGGTGGCGCCGCAGAATCCTGCGGGTGGCCAGGGCGGGCAGCGTCAGGGACCGAGGAATTTCGACCCTGAGAAGATGAAGCAGCAGCTCATGGACAATCTGAAGGAAAGCCTCAGCGCCACTGATGAGGAATGGAAGGTTCTGCAGCCGCTGGTTGAGAAGGTGATGACGTTGTCGCGCGAAATGCGAGCTTCGCAGGGGCGCATGGGATTCGGTCCAGGCGGACGCCGTGGCGGACCTGGAGCGGATGCCGCCCAGCCAACCACGGAAATAGGCAAGGCGAACAAGGCCCTTGAAGAAGCCCTCGACAATTCAAAATCCACGCCGGAGGATGTCAAGGCGAGCCTGACAGCCGTGCGTGAGGCGAAGAAGAAGTCCGAGCAGGCGCTTGCAAAGGCTAAGGAGGATCTGCTCAAAGTTGCGACTCCGCGCCAGGAAGCAAGGCTCGTGCAGATGGGCATAATTGATTGAATGGGTTAAACAGCAGGCGGATCCTCTCACCGGGGATCCGCCCTTTCTTTGGAGGATCTCGTGGCCCAGCCGGAAGAAATTAAATCTTTAGACGGACAGGAACATGTCCAGAGCGCTGGAAGACAGCCAGGCCGCTGGATACCGGTTGCCTGTCTGATCGTGCTTATGATCGGCTATGCCGTCTTCCTGAGTCATTTCCACTCGCCTGCGATCAGCCATCCCGATTCCAACGGATACTGGGCGCAGGGCACTTTGCTGGCACAGACCGGACGGGCGACATTCCGTCCGGATTCGCCGGTGCAGTACATCGGCATGCACTGGCTTATAACTGATACGGGTTTTTTTGTAAGCCGCTACTCGCCGGGTCTTCCGCTGGCGATAGCTTTGATAACAAGGCTCTCCGGATCTGAATCAAGCGTCCTTCTAAATCCAGTTCTTGCCGTATTGACGCTGCTTGGAGTTTTTCTTTTGACGCGGTCTCTGACAGGATCAGGCTGGGGTGTCCTGGCATCATTGACGCTGGCGCTCAATCCGGTATTCAATTCGCACGCGCTGAGTTCGATCTCACACATGTCGGTCGCGGCTCTGCTTGTCTGGGGAGTGTATCTGCTGGTGTGCTGGGCGAAGCATGGCCGTCTTCTCGAAGCATTTGGCGCGGGGCTTCTGCTTGGCTGCATTCCGGCAGTACGATATCCGGAGGTGGTGTTCGGTCTTGGAGTGGCTGTCTTTCTATTCTGGCACTGGCGCGCCCGTCCACGGATATGGCTGCACTACCTGGTCGCCGTCTGTGGCGCATTGCTGCCGATAATTCCTCTGATGATTCGGAACCAGCTGACGTTCGGCGCATTCTGGAGGACGGCATATTCCATCACGCATGAACAGACTGGTTTCGGCTGGGACTATTTCAAGCAGCACTGGCTCCAGTACATACAGAATCTCCTTGGAGACGGAGTTGGCGTCCTGCTGCCATTGGCGCTCATGGGAATTGCGCTCATGATAAGCATTTCCAGGAAAGTTTCAGGTGGGAAGGATGAAGACCCTCAATCCAGGATCATGCGTCCATTCGGCATCCTGATCGCGCTGCTCATTACACCATCGGTTATCTTGTACATGGCGTACTACTGGGACGGAATGGGCGGCGCCGCCGGGAGCCTGCGTTTTCTGCTGCCGTTATTTCCGCTGTTCTCCGTGACGGCGGTCTGGACTCTCTGGTTCATTACGCATCGGCTGGATCTGGCGCCGCGGATTGCGGCTGTCTCTGTGATTTTAATGATTTATTCATTGTGGGGCGTCCCAACGACGCTGCAGGAATGCCGTACTCTCAAATACCAGCACCAGATCCTTGCCAGCACCACCGCAGCACTTCGCAGGGATGTGCCTGCTGGATCCGTTCTCGTTGCTAACCAGGGAATGTATCAGCACCTCGACTTCATCCGCGCATGGCGGCTGGCCGATCCCGCGCAGATCTCGAGAGGCGGACGACAGAACCAGAGGGATGGCGGTGCTGAAAACGACACGCCACGACCCAGGCAGGCCGACAAGCTCAAGTCCCTGATGGCTAAATATGAAGGGCTCAGTGGCCAGGCCTTGACGCAGGCTCTTGCGGAGGACATCCAGAAGTGGTCCGCTGGAGAGAGCATCTATTTCGTGGGGACTGAAGCAGAACTTAAGAACATGTCCGAGACGTATTTCAAAAAACTGGATTACGAGATTGTCGACAAGATAGAACTTCCCGAAGCTCCGCCTGACATGAACATGGGCAGGAGAGGTGGCGGCATGCCCGGAGCGGTAAATGCAAACAGGATGCGCAGGCCGGGCGCCGGGATGTTTCCCGGAGGTGTTCCGCCACCGGGGATGCCGGATCAGCAGGGGCCTGGCAGAAATGCTGGAAATTTCCGAAGGCAGGCAGGTGGTCCTCCCGGCGGCGGCTTTGGACAGCTTTCTCTCCAAGGCGAGAAACGTCTTGTAGTTGCAAAATGGGAGGCGGCTAATGACAGCGCGAAAACAGATGCTGTAACTCCTAAGTAGGGACGGGCTTTAGCCTGTCCCATTCCTGGAAATTAAGATGGTACATGCTGAAGCACGTACCTACTTAACACGCAAGAATGCGTTAACTACGGAGGCAATTTCAAAATTGCCTCATTTGAGCTGATTTCTAAAGTTGGAGTGCGCTGCTTTAGCGTGTATAACCTGTTTAATACCAAGACACGCTGAAGCTGTGAACTCCAACAAGCGTTTTTCCCACAACAACCGTTTTTTTGTATTTTTGAAATCAGCTCTACGAACAATAATACTGATCATCAAGCACATATCTGAAACAGCCCCGCATGACAATATGTCCTCTACAACGCGCGCAGGAAGGCTACAAGATCTTTCTTGTCCTGGTCCTTCAGATGCAGCTGTTGGACAAGGTTGAAGTACTCTACCACGTCTTCGAGTGTGAAGCAGCGGCCATCGTGCAGGTATGGAGGAGAATCCTTGATGCCTCTCAACGGGAACGTTTTGATCGGGCCGTCGGCGGCCATCATCATTCCGTTTGACATTTCCTGCTTGTAGAAGCGTTCGGCCTTCAGGTTGTTCATGCTGTTGTCCGTGTAATACGGGGCGGGATGGCACGATATGCATTTGGCGCTGCCGTTGAAGAGCGCCTCTCCGCGCAGTTCGCTTGCGGTAGCTGTCTTCTTGTCGAGAGCTCCGTAGATGTCGAGTTTCGGAGCTGGCGGGAAATCCAGGATTGCCAGGAACTCCGCCATCGCATGCACCTGCGAGGCGCGTTCGAGGACATTGACGCCCTTCTTGGCGGCCATGGCGATGTCACCGTCGAAGTATGCGGCGCGCTGTTCGAACTCCGTGAAATCCTCGACGGTCTTCAGTGCGCGCTGTGATCCGAAGAGCCTCTGGATGTTGACTCCGCGCAGCGAAGGGGTCTCGATGCGGTGTCTGAATTCCTGCGGCCGGATGTCTCCGACAAGATGGTTGGCGCCGTTCGTATGTCCGTTCACATGGCAGTCGAAGCAGGTCACTCCCAGCATTCCTTCAGGTTTGCTGTTGCGGCGGTCTTCGGTGGCGTTGAACTGCTGCTGCGGGAACTGGGTGAGCAGGAGCCTGAGACCTTCAAGCTGCTTGGGGTTGAGAATACCGTTGAATATCTCGTAATAGTTGTTGATGGTGATAAGGCGTCCTTTCGCCACGTCGCCGAGATCGGGTCGGGTGGTCAGGTAGATTGCCGGGGCCGCATCTGGGAGAATATGTTCTGGCAGGTCGAATTCAATGTCGAAGCGTTCAAGCCTGGGCAGGAGGTTTATCGTCATTGGTGGAAAGAGCATTCCTCCTTCGGCATGGTCGGCGAAGGGAAGGGGCCTGTAGGGAAACACGCCTTTTGCCTTTATCTCGTCCGGTGTCATCTTGTCGAGATTATCCCATGTGATCCCATGGAGATGGGCTGTAGGACCTGTAGGAATGGGCTTTCCTCCCGACATGGTTTCCGCCGGATCCGTCTTCTTGAAGGAATCGTAGCGCGAATCCAGCATTTCCTTGTGCTGCTTTGCGATCTCCGCCTTCACGGCCATGCGTGCTGCCTTGATCTGTTCGAAGGTGACATCCTGGTCTGTCGGTCCGTAGCTGGAGACGACTTTCGCCTGCTGTGCAATCAGTTCCGAAGTGACGGCCACCGTCAGCATTGCGATGCAGACCCCAAGCGCGACGATAGGTGCTTTTCCTGTTCTTTTCATTTTGACATCCCCCTTTTTATGATAAAATAATTTTCAATTGCCTGTTACGCACTTTTAGCTTAACATATTTTCAAACAAGCAAATTTGCAATGGGGTAAAACCCTACCATGGCAAAGGGAATTGACTGAGCCAATTGATTTATAAAAATGTATTCCTATATTAGCCTTTCCTCTTGAGTCACCCTTTGCATTAAATCAAACAGAAGGAATTAAATGATAGCAGTCGTACATATAAGCCCCACCCATCAGACAGGAGTCCATGCTGAAAAGGAACTGGTGAACATCCTCAGGCACCTCACCGGTGAACAGGTTAGATCTGTTTCGGCGCCGGCGGCTGATGCCAGGATATCAATCTCGCTGTCGACCGACAGTTCGCTGCATCCGCAGGAAATAATGATCGACGCCGATCCCGTTTCTGTCGAGATAAAGGGCGGAAGCGAAGGCGCAGTCCTGCATGCGGTCTATACGTTTGCAGAGAAGTTCGGATGCGTCTTTGAATTTTCGGGCATTCTTTTTCCTGAGAAGAAGGAGGTTCTGGAAATGCCCGAACTCCATGTCCGGCATATTCCGGGAATGCCGAACCGCGGTATCAGGATGCACCTGAACTTTGTCCAGGACCAGTCATTTTTCACTGAGAAGGAGTTCGCCGGATTCATCGACAACATGGCGCGGCAGAAATTCAACTATCTGCTCTTCCATATGTATACCCCGCAGCAATGGTTCCCGTTTGAGTACAGGGGAATCAGGCATCTGGATCTAGGTCTCGGAAACCTGAACAGGAAACCTCTCGCGGAAGACATGATCGGCAGGAGCAGGGTGAAGGTAAAGGAGCATTGGTTCCCCCAGGAATTCGAGCAGATCCGGGATAATGAGGAGCTTCTCAAGGCAGTCTACGGCAGGTATAAAAGCATGATGTCCAGGGCCCATGCCCGCGGAATCCGCAATTCGGTTTCCTTCGAACCGGAATCCATGCCCCAGGCCATGGCGGCAAAACTTCCCGAGTGGACGGGGCAGGGCGCCCCGGCCTTTAATTCTTCCGACGCACTCACCGTAAATTGGCAGGAGGAATGGTCGGGAGTAAAGCTCGCGGAACCTGATATAAGACACCCTCTCGTGATCGACATAGCCGTGGAACGTGTCCTCCAGTGCATCGATGCATTCCCCGAACTCGATGAATTGCAGCTCATATCGCGCGAAGGCGTTGCATGGCGGCCCAAGGACGGAGCAACCTATGCCGACGAGATCGCGCGGCTCTGCAGGAAATTCGAGTTCGCTGCCGAAGTCTTCGACAGTGCCGGACTGGGCCGGACGGTTCCAGCCGGGGAAGGTCCGGAAATGAATCTCAAGGCGCATCCATATTGGACAGTTCCACCAGGCGACAATTTCTTTCCGACCGTAATCGGCTCCCTCAGATACATTGAATTTTCCATAGCTATCCTTAAAGATCCACGTGTGCAGGCAAAACTGGCGGAACGGAAGATCGAGGCGGAGATCGCAGTATACAGTCCGAACCCGGAAACGATCCGCCTCATGATGCCGCCGCTGGCGAAGATGCTTCCAAAGGGAATAAGATTCTCCTGTCTCGCGGACTACGGTGCACGCGACATTGCCGACAACCTTCCGTCATGGAAGCCGCTTGCGGATGCCGGACACAGGATCGGCGTCATTTCCTGGCTTGAGTTCGATGGCACGATGATGCTCGCCCAATCATGGCTGGATTCACTTGTCGAAAATGTGCGCAAGGCAAAAGCGCTTGGCGCCGAAGTGATGAGCTTCAACCACTGGCGTGTCAGATCACTTGAGCACAATGCGGCAGCCGCGGCCGGGCTCTGCTGGGATCCCTCGCTGACTGCGGACGAGTTCAAGGATGATTATTTCGGACGCATGTTCGGAAAGGAAAATGCGGATCTCGCAAAAGAGGCGTATGGGCTGCTCGAGGAAGCCACCATCTACGCGAAGACCTACAATTACAATATCGGTTTCACTACGGACTGGGTGTTCAGGAATTCAACCGACATCCCCGGCTACTACTGGCGCAGGCTCATGGAATCAAAGGGGAATTACCAGAAGGCCCTTGATGTGTTCAGGAAGCTCGAGGCCGTCTCAATCAGGACCGGCAGGAAACAGGCCGCGTATATGAGGGACTACTGCCAGATGACTGTATGGCATGTCGACGCGGTACATCATCTGCAGAATGCAAAGCTTCCGCTCATGGGCTACAAGGCGTGGCCGGTGACGAATGAACGCGCCGCATGGCCGGCCCCGGAAATACTCAAGGTTCTCGTAAAGGAGGCTGACAAGGCGCTCGCACTGGAAATCAAATACATGCGCGTTCTTTCCAGATGGGTGAAGTCGTGTGATGAACAGGGCCAGCTCAGCATGCATCATCAGGGCGTGATCGAACCATTGACCAGCTTTGCAAAGACGCTGTCCGAACACCTTGAAGATGGTGCCGGTAACTAGGTTGGCACTTTTATTTAGTTCATGGTAGTTAAGCCTTTATTGGCTGTGTTCCATCTGCCGGACCGCCAGCACTCCTGCTGGCAGTCTTCATTGTCTTTTCCATATCTCCACCGACTGCCGGCAGGGGTGCCGGCGATCCATGCTGTGCTCCATCTGCCGGATCGCCAGCACCCCTGCTGGCAGTCTTCTTTGTCTTTTCCACATCTCCACCGATGCCGGCAGGGGTGCCGGCGATCCATGCTGTGTTCCATCTGCCGGACCGCCAGCACCCCTGCTGGCAGTCTTCATTGTCTTTTCCACATCTCCACCGATGCCGGCAGGGGTGCCGGCGGTCCATGCTGTGTTCCATCTGCCGGACCGCCAGCACTCCTGCTGGCAGTTTTCATTGTTTTTTCCACATCTCCACCGATGCCGGCAAGGGTGCCGGCGGTCCATGCTGTGTTCCATCTGCCGGACCGCCAGCACTCCTGCTGGCAGTCTTCATTGTCTTTTCCACATCTCCACCGATGGCCGGCAGGGGTGCCGGCGGTCCATGCTGTGTTCCATCTGCCGGACCGCCAGCACTCCTGCTGGCAGTCTTCATTGTCTTTTCCATATCTCCACCGACTGCCGGCAGGGGTGCCGGCGATCCATGCTGTGCTCCATCTGCCGGATCGCCAGCACCCCTGCTGGCAGTCTTCTTTGTCTTTTCCACATCTCCACCGATGCCGGCAGGGGTGCCGGCGATCCATGCTGTGTTCCATCTGCC
>MHBI01000090.1:0-12069 GCA_001804815.1 Lentisphaerae bacterium GWF2_50_93 | reverse complement strand
ATGCTGTGTTCCATCTGCCGGACCGCCAGCACCCCTGCTGGCAGTCTTCTTTGTCTTTTCCACATCTCCACCGATGCCGGCAGGGGTGCCGGCGGTCCATGCTGTGTTCCATCTGCCGGACCGCCAGCGCACTCCTGCTGGCAGTCTTCATTGTCTTTTCCACATCTCCACCGATGGCCGGCAGGGGTGCCGGCGGTCCAGCAATACAGCCCTGATGAGAAACCGTTCCTGGCGGGCGACATCCTGGTGGCGCGCGCCACTGATCCCGGATGGACGCCACTCTTCGCCAGTGCGTCGGCCGTCATTCTAGAAGTCGGCGGAATGCTTCAGCACGGTGCGCTAGTGGCGCGTGAATATGGACTGCCATGCGTCGCCGGAGTTGCAGATGCGACAAGCATCCTCAAGGACAATGCCATAGTAGAAGTTGACGGGACTGCGGGAATTGTCAGGATCATCGAAGAGCCGGTGCCTGCACCGGAATCGCAGGCTCAGGGGTGACCTTGCGTGAAGCCACAATCCATATCTGAATAAGTAATCGATAAGCTTCAATCACCGCTGGTTTCCTCCGGCTGATTCCTGGCATCGTTCCTGGGAAGGGATAGTGTGACGGCTGTTCCATTGCCATATTTGCTTTCGATGCTGATCGATCCTTTATGAAAATCAATTATCTGCCTGCACACAGTGAGTCCAAGGCCCGTGCCCTTTGCATTCCTCCCGATAATTCTGGCAGTTATGCCTATCGCCGCAAGGGGATTCCGCAGTTCATGGGCGACCGTGGACGCCAATACTCCAATGTCTGAAAGGCGTTTTGTGCGTTCCAGCTCTGTCTGCTGAGCTTGAAGCTTGCGGGCCTGTTCATCGACCAGTTTCTTTAGAGTCTCTTCATCCCTCTTCAAGACTTCCTGTGCGAGCTTGCGTTCGGTGATGTCGCTGATCAGGATATTTTGGACAAGCATGCCTTCAGAATCCTGCGCCATGGTCGCCTCCAGATGCGCCCAGAAGGTGGTGTCATCTTTTTTCAGCATCCGTAGCTCGCATGGGACAGGCGCGCCCGATTCATGGATCTTCCTGCTGTAGAGGTGGAAAATGTCCTGGTCTTTCTTATGGATGAACTGTGTAAATGGATGTTTGACCAGCTCGCTGCGGGACAGCGCGCCAAGCAGCATGACGGCGGTGAAGTTGGCCTCCAGGATCAATCCTTTTCCGCTGATGGTGAAATAGCCTACCGGCGCAAGGTCGTAGAGGTCGAAATACCGAGACCGGGCATCCTCCAGTTTAAGCTGCAATGTGCGCAGTTCCTCGTTCTGCATCTCCAGTTCCATCTGATGCACGTGCAGTTCGTGGAGGATCATGCGCATTTCTTCCTGCGTCATCGTTTCAGATTTGTCCAGAGACTTACCGTTTTTTTTCCGGGTGAGCTCCTCCGACCGCTTACGCAGTTCTGAGGCCTCCACTGTACTGTTTTTTCCGAGATCAATCATATTGCCACGCATATGTTTATATCTTTTTTCAACATAGGAGCCCGGGGATAAAATGGCTAGTAGAGGAAACCCTACCTGGCATTGGGGAAAAACCCTACCTCCTCCTCCTGCGGAGCCTGTCGGATTTTTAGAGGTTCCCCGGATGCAGATGCTGCATGGAAAGGGAGAAGGCGCCAGATGCGAGAGTTGGTAAATGCGGAACCGCCCTGTCATGCGTTCAATTCCGCCGCCATGTTGGCGGTGGTCCGATCCTGTCTTACTTCTTGGGCAGTGATACAATGAAAGTTGTTCCGTGACCTTCCTCGCTCTCAACATGGATCGAACCATTGTGGAAATCAATTATCTGGCGGCAAACAGAAAGTCCCAGACCTGTTCCCTTCGCCTTGGTAGTAAAGAAAGGATCGAATATCTTCTCGAGTTTGTTCTTCGGTATACCTTCGCCATTGTCTTCGACAGCGACTTTAATGAATCCATCTTTGCTTTCAGCTATGATTTTGATTATGCCCCCCTCGGACGGAATGGCATCAATTGCATTGTTCAATAGATTGTTGAAGACCTCCCTGATCTGGATGGGATCGGCTTCAATAGATATTTCCTTGATGGAATCGATATTCTTGATAATCGACATGTCCTTATTGCTTTTATCTTCTATCAATTCAATGCATTCCTCGAGAATGGGGCTTATGTCGATCTTTTCACGGTGCGGCGGTTTGATTCGCGAATAATATAGCAGGTTGTTGATGATCTGATCGCTCTCGGCAACCTTCATTTCAATGCCCCCCAGGAGATTTTCGACATCCAGGTTTTTCGCTTTCCTCCTGAGGATGTCGGCAGTTATGGTTATCGCAGCCAGCGGGTTCCGCAGCTCATGCGCTACTGTTGAGGCCAGTACGCCGATGTCAGACAGGCGTTTTGCGCGTTCCAGTTCCAGCTTCGCAGATACAAGATCGCTGGCCTGTTCCTGAACGAGCTTTTGCATTGTCTCTTCATCCCGCTTCAAGAGCTCCTCAATACGCTTGCGCTCGGTGATTTCCCCAATAACCGCGCCAAAACCGACAATCGCCCCGGCGCCGTCGCAGACCGGATACCAACTCTCGTTCCAGTACCGGGTGACACCGGGTTGCGCAGCGGTTTCGCCGCTGAACTCATGGTCTTTCACCGGCTGCCCTGTAGCCAGGATCCGTCCGGTGACTTCCAGCACAGCCGGCAGCAACATCGGCACGATGTCACCGACGTGTTTGCCGAGGTGCGCGGCGGCTGGCAGGCCATTGAGGACCGCGAGTTGTTCGTTGATCATCACGTAGCGCAACTCCCGGTCGATATAGGTGAAACCCACCGGCGCTTGCGTCAGCAACGTTTCCAGCAACATCTTCGTCCTGACCAATTCCGCCTCGGCCCGCTTGCGCTCGGTGATGTCCGTGGAGAACCCACCGACGGCATAGATCTTGCCCTCCGCGTCGCGCAGAGGGAACTTCGTCGTCAGCCACGTGATCGAGCGGCCCGGAAGCTCGCTCTGCTCCTCGAAGTCCAGTGCCCGGCCCTCTTCAATCACCTTGCGGTCGTTGGCCTCATGCCAGTCGGCATCCGTCTGGGGCATGAAGTCGTGGCGGCGTTTGCCGATCAGCTGGTCCGGCGTGGAGTTGAGCAGTTTGGCGACGGTGGCATTGGCCATCATAAACCGCTCTTCCAGATCGAAGGCATAGACAATGGCCGGCGTGTTATCAATGATATCCTGGGTCTGCCTGTGCGCTGCGGCCAGCGCCTCCTCGGCCCGCTTGCGCTCGGTGATGTCCCGGAGTATAACGACTGATCTCAATCCTCCATCCACGATTACAGAGCTGACTTCGGAAGGGAATGTGGAGCCGTCTTTCCGCACATGCGTCGCTTCATACCTTACCATGCCAGAGCGGGCGCGTTCTTTTACCGCGGCATCATGACGCGGGTCCGCCGGATATTCGATCCCTCGACGTCCAACCCTGCAAAGTTCCTCCTCCGTCATTCCGAACATCGTGCAGGCCGCGGGGTTGGCGTTCGTCACCGCGCCGCCTGGGATCGCCAGGAAGATGGCGTCCGGGCTGTGTTCAAATAGCGAACGGAACTTGGCCTCGCTCTGGCGCAGTTTTTCTTCGGCGTGCTTGCGCTCGGAAATATCAACGTTGGTCCCGACCATCTGCACGGGTTTTTTCTTTTCATCCAATTTTACCTGTCCGGTGCCCAGGAACCATTTATACTCGCCGGATTTTGTCTTCAGCCGGTATTCGATGCTGAAAGGCTTCTCGCCTTTGAAATGCGCACTGACCATGTCAAAGGTCGCCTCCCGATCATCGGGGTGGATCATTTCCTTGAAGCCGGCAAGGCTGGCCTCGATCTCCTTGTTCTTGAAGCCCAACAGCTCATAGAATCTCGGAGACCACCAGGCTTTTCCGGACATTATATCCCAATCCCAGACACCTGCGCTTGCGCCTGCCACTGCGAGCTTGAACCGTTCCTCGCTATCCCTAAGCCTGCAAGTGCGTTCTTCTATCAGCTCCTCAAGATGCCCATGGTACATCTTGAGCTGAAGTTCGTTATGCTTCTGCTCGGTCAGGTCTGTTATGACCATGCAGAGGCCCACTCCATCCGGTTCCAGGGAACTGCATGATACGATAACAGGAAATAATTGTTCATTAGTTTTCTTAAACCATAATTCTTGCCGGACAGTCTTGTTTTTGCTGTCGCGCAGAATTGATTTGAGTCTCCAAAATTCATCCGGTATGACAAAATCAAGAATTGAACCACTGATGAGCTTTTCTAACGGGCATTTGAGCATTTCGGCAAGTCGGCTGTTGCAGTACATCACTGTTCCGTCAAATGCAAGGGTGGCAGCGCCTTCATTCATCGTCTCTACAAGGACCCTGTAGGCCTGATCGGCGCCTTTAAGCGTGAAGACCTTCTGGTCGTCGGTGACGAATGCGTCAACCGCACCGCTTTTGATCGCCTCAAGCAGTTCTTCAGCTTCGTCCAGGCGCGCCTTCAGCTCAGCGTTCTCCTGCAAAAGATTGTCTTTCTCTTTCATCGTTCTTCTTTCCTTTGTATTTCTTCTTCAACGGAGCGCGGGTCGCGGTATTCCTTCTTTGGCGGGTTGGAAAACCCGCCCTCCTTTGGAATGCAAATACAATTGTACAACGGAGCTGATTTCAAAATGCAAAATAATGTTGTATCGGAAATGCGCCCGTTGGAGTTCACAACTTTAGTTGTGTCTTATCATCAATTGGATGCACAGCTTTAGCGTGTCTTCTCTTGATTCTCCTGTCCTCCTGCTTAAAACTTAATACTTGAGACTTAAAACTAATTCCGTTTTCTACTTTCTAAATTCTACCTTCTCCACTCCGCCACCAGCGCCCACCGCCCACCGCCCGCTCACCGGTCCTTTCACTCCTTTGTCCGCAGATCCAGTCCTACAAGCAGCTTCTCGGTGTTCGACATGTCGCCCACGAACTTGCGCAGCGGAGGAGGCAGTTCCTTGATAAGCGTCGGCGCGGCAAGTATCTGTCCGTCCTTGGCGATGATCGGATTCTGGTATATGTCCTGTATCTCAAGCTCGACCTGCCCCTTCATATGTTCATCACATAACTTCTTTATGTTCGCTATCGCCTTCTGCGACATCGGGGACAGGCCGGCTACATAAAGATGAAGGACATATTTTTCGGGCTTGCGTTTCTTAAGCTCTTCTTCCAATTGCTGCTTGATATTGTCTTTTGATTTAGCCATGTTTTATCCTTTGCCGATAATATTCAAACCCACCAGCACTTTCTCCGTGTTGGAAAGGTCGCCTATGATCTTCTTTATAGGCTGGGGCAGCTTCCGCACAAGCGTGGGTATCGCCACTATCTGGTCGCCTTTTGCAAGCTTGGGGTTCTTGATGAGGTCTACCACTTCAATGGAATATTCACCCTTGAGATGTTCCTCGCAGATCTTCTTGAGGTTGGCAAACGCCTCCAACGACTTGGGCGTTGTTCCCGCCACGTATAATACAAGCTTATAGTCGGACTTTTTCATGTGTTCTCCTCCCTTACACCGGGAATGTCCTTTATCTCCAGTCCTTTGTCGGTGATAAGGAGATCCTTTGTCTCATGGGCGTGCTTCATGCCTCTGGATTTCAGGATGCTTATCCTGCGCGTCCTCCTGTAGCCCTGGGTTTCCATGGTAAGTCTTATCCATGTGTCGCAGAGCGAGGAAATGCCTATCTCCGTGGCTTCGCCCTTGTCGCCAATCAGAGAAAGGTCGTTCGCCAGGACAGTTATCCCTTCGATCTTCAGGAAGTCGAGGAGCCTGGCCATCATTGCCTTTGCCTCACCTTCAACTCCGGCACCAGTCAGCGTCGTGATCGGGTCTATGACGACGACCTTGGGCTTGAACTCCTTGACAGACTTATGAGCCATTACCAGGTGCATCTCAAGGCCGCAGAGGGTGGCCCTGTTCGAGGCGATTTCCAGGAGCCCCTTGTCCACCCATTTCTTCAGGTTGATGCCTACGCTCTTCATGTTTCTGACCAGCTGTTCCTCGGACTCCTCAAATGCCATGTACAGGGCGCGTTCGCCGTTCCTGCACGCTGAATCCACGAACTGCGCGCCAAAGGTTGTCTTGCCGCTTCCTGCCGAGCCGGAAACGAGGATGGTGCTGCCACGATAGTAGCCCTTGTCGCCCAGCATTGCATCCAGGCTCCTGATACCGGACGATATCCGAACCGAGCTTGCGTTGCTTGTCAACAGCAGGGAAGTCATGGGGAATACCGAGATCCCGTTCTCGCCTATGAGGAACGGGAATTCGTTGGTTCCATGTCTTGAACCGCGGTATTTGATAATCTTGAGGCGGCGGGTAGCGATCTGATTGTTTACACGGTGGTCAAGGGCTATCACGCAGTCGGCGACATATTCTTCCAGCCCGTGCTTTGTAAGGAGCGCCTCGCCTTTTTCACCGGTTATTATCGCGGTGACTCCCTTGTCCTTCAGCCAGCGGAAGAGACGTCTCAGTTCGGCGCGGAGGATGGATTCGTTTGAAAAGCCGGAGAAGAGGGCCTCGATAGTGTCGAGCACGACTCTTTTTGCCCCGACAGAATTGATCGCGCTGTCCAGACGCACGAACAGCCCCTCAAGATCGTATTCGCCAGTCTCCTCGATCTCGCTTCTCTCGATATAGATATAATCGATATAGAGTTTCTTGCGTCTGACAAGCGACTTCAGGTCGAATCCGAGCGAGGCGAAATTCTCCTCCAGATCCTTTTCCCTCTCCTCGAACGCTATGAAGACGCCGGGTTCATTGTATTCCAGCGCTCCCCTGCAGAGGAACTCCATTGCAAGCAGCGTCTTTCCGCAACCAGGACCACCGCATATGAGCGTCGGGCGTCCCTTCGGCAGACCGCCGAAAGTAACCTCATCCAGTCCCTGGATGCCAGTCGGACATTTCGGAAGTTCAGACACTGCGGAACCTGTGAATTTCTTTGATTTAGCCATGTATCCCCCTTCTATTAAAAAAATAATGCCTCCGTGAAAAATCACGAAGGCATGTTTTATTTCTTATATTTTGATATGAAGTTTTAATGTTCATAGACTGACAAAATAATACGCAAATGCCGAAAAATCAAGGAATTACCCCCCCCAGTATTTTAAAATATAATAAGAGAAGCACGGAATTAGCCCCATTTCATGTAGCCTGAGCCTGCTCGAAAAGAGGGGGTAATGCGGACATTCCTGCGTGCCGCGCCATCTTGTCACGGCATAGCCTTAGCGAAGACTGGTCTGCGATTGAAAATGTAATTTGAACCCATAGGCAAGAATGTCTGCGCTACTTTTCAGACAAATTTCCTGCTGTTGCCTTCAATCTTGGCAACCTCGATCTTGTAGCAATCCGGACATATGGCGTGCGAGAAGTCGACATCCCACTGTTTCTTGAAATAGGTTTCGACACGGGACCATGAGTCCTCGTCGTCGCGCAGTTTCCTGCAGACCGAACAGATGGGGATCATGCGCCGGAGCTCTGCGATTTCGCTTATGTCCTCGATCACCAGCAGCGCAAGCTGTCGGTCATCGTATGTAAAGGGGGAAGCGGTGATGAGCGCATAAATCTCAAGATGTTTTTTGTCCTTGATGATTTCCAGCTTTGTGCGACGGCGCACGGCGCGGCTCCCCTGGAAGGCTTCGTTGACGGAATTCCGTATGACGCAGTCCTTGCAGTATGGAGCCCTGCCGCATCCCTCCGGCACTTCGGTGGAGTGGATGCAGTGCATCACATCGCCGCCCCGATGCTTGATGATGGCAGCCTGTTCGCCTGGCATGATCCCTGCAGCCACCGCATTGTATTCCTGGATCCTGACATCTTCATCCACAACGAAGACCAGCGAAGGCAGCGAGTCGAACACTGATCTCAGCATTTCTGCATTGAAGTTATTGTGCGTAACCATCTTTTTCCCCCTTACGGAAAGAATGCCGGCCGGGAGAAATTCCGGTTCCTTGGTAGGAATGTTTTGTCCCCGGACAATGCATGTCGAAATGAATGAGCATTGTTGATCAAATCCTCCCCATCTCAAAAGCCTCCCTCGGCCAGCATGAAATTTGTTCACCCTTAATCCTTAATCAATATAGGCTGCATGCATCAAACCGTCTATGGGGAATAACCCTACCCAGCGAAGCCATCAGCACTGGACGCCTGTAGGGGCGAGAGGACAGGGTATTCCGCAGAACCCTTGACTCTTCACAAATTCCACATTAACTTTTCTTCAAGATGGAAAACAATAATCCTATAAGCTGATGGCGGAGTATTACGCGCAACGGGCCTGTGCAGGACTGATCATAACCGAGGCGACTGTTGTTTCGCAGCAGGGCATCGGGTGGCTGAGCAGTCCGGGAATCTATTCGGAGGAGCAGGCCGCCGCATGGCGAATTGTAGTCGATGCGGTACATGCCAGGGGAACTCCGGTCTTCCTCCAGCTCTGGCACTGTGGACGGGCTTCGCACAGCAGCTTCCACGTGAAGGAGGGGCTTCCAGTCGCCCCATCGGCCATCAGGCACAACGGAGATTACATCCATACGCCCGTCGGAAAACAACCTTACGAAATACCAAGGGCGCTGGAGACAGAGGAGGTATCGGCTGTCGTCGAGGACTACCGCCGTGCCGCGGAGCGTGCGAAGTCGGCGGGATTCGACGGCTTGGAAATACATTCGGCCAACGGATATCTTCTCGACGAGTTCCTGCAGTCCAGGACAAATCACCGTACCGACCGATATGGTGGAAGCCTGGAGAACCGCTGCCGCCTGCTGGAGGAGATCGTGCGTGCTGTCATCACCGTCTGGCCATCAAGCCGGATAGGAGTGCACATCTCGCCGAACGGCAATTTCAACGATATGGGCTCGCCCGACTACCGCGAGACATTCTTATATGCCGCAACGCGGCTCAACCAGTACGGCCTCGCATATCTGCATGTGGTGGACGGCCTCGAGTTCGGTTTCCACAATCTAGGAAAACCGATGGCGCTGTCGGAGTTCCGTGCAGTTTTTTCAGATCCGATCATGGGGAATTGCGGATACAGCCAGGAGACGGCGGAGGCCGCGATCCGGTTGCATCATGCCGACCTGATCTCCTTTGGAAGGCCCTTCATCAGCAATCCCGACCTGGTGGAGCGTTTTGCAAATGGCTGGCCGCTGAACCCGCCGGCAGACCAGAATGTGTGGTATTCCTTCGATGAGAAAGGCTATGCGGATTTCCCAAGGTATGCCGCTCATTAAGAGAGTCGCCAGTCGATAGTCGTAACTGGATGCTCGTAACTTGTACCTGACACCTGGCACCTGACACCTTTGTTCCTAGGGCGTCCTTGATTCTTCTTTGATTACAGATTAACTTTTCCGCGAAATGAAAACAAAAAATACTATCAGTAGTTTACATCAGGTTAAATTCATGGTGATTAAGTGAAGAGGGTTCTTCTTACAGGCATGTCCGGCACTGGCAAGTCAACTCTGATCGTCGAACTCGCCGCCCGCGGCTGCAAGGCTGTTGATCTTGACTCGGACGAGTGGTCCGAATGGGTGGATTTCGAAGATGATGCACACCAGTCAACCGTTGAGCCTGGAAGGGACTGGGTCTGGCGTGAGGACCGGGTCGGGGAGCTGCTGTCCTGCGAAGATGCGGAAGCCCTTTTCGTAAGCGGCTGTGCTGTGAACCAGGTGAGGTTTTATCCACTGTTCGACCATGTTGTCCTGTTGAGCGCATCTCCGGCAATCCTCGTTGAACGTCTGAAATCCAGGACTGGCAACTCGTACGGCAAGCATCCCGGCGAGATCGCCAGGGTGCTGAAACTGAAGCAGACCATTGAGCCGTTGCTGAGAGATTCCTGCGACTTCGAGATTGATACGAACGCACCCATCGACAAGGTGGTGGCGGCAGTGCTGGGACTCCTGCGATGATCGCAGGGGCGTATAGGACTCCGCTGGAACAGATGTATGTCCATGCAGGTTATTTGAACATGCCCCATGAACCATTATGGAAAAGATAAAAAGGATTTACAAATGAAAGCGATCTACCTTCTGAACAAGAGCTCATACGACATGATCTACGGAACCGAGGAACGTGCCGAACTCGGACGTCTGCTGGAATTCATACATCCGCAGCTCGATTCCAAAACTGTAATGGATGCTCCAGCGGAAATCCTAAGTGAAGTCGAAGTGATAGTCAGCGGCTGGGGAATGGCCAGTCTCGACTCCGCAATGCTCACCCGTCTTCCGAAGATCAAGCTGGTGCTTTACGGCGCCGGTACGGTAAAGGGTTTTGTCACTCCTGAAATGTGGGCGAGGGGAGTGCGTGTCTCAAGTGCGTGGTGCGCGAATGCCGTGCCGGTCTCTGAATTCACCCTGGCACAGATACTTTTCAGCCTCAAGCATGGCTGGCGCGCGGCTGCGGAAACCAAGGCGGGACGCGGGAAGCGTCCGCAGCTCCAGCCTCCCGGCGCATATGGTTCCACGGTCGGTCTGCTCTCCCTCGGCATGATTGGACGGATGGTCCTGGAGAAGCTGCGCATGTTCGATCTGCGGGTGATAGCCTTTGATCCATTTGTCACTTCTGCACAAGGCAAGGAAATGGGCGTGGAGATTCTCTCCCTCGCAGAGGTGTTCCGCCAGTCCGACGTGGTCAGCTGCCATACCCCATGGCTGAAGGAGACAGAGAACATGCTGCGCCGCGAGCATTTCGAACTCATGAAGCCGGGCGCAACCTTCATAAACACCGCGCGCGGCGCGGTGGTCGACGAGTCTGGCATGATAGAAGTCCTCAAGGTGCGTCCCGACATATATGCCGTGCTCGATGTCACACATCCGGAACCGCCGGTCCCGGAATCGCCGTTGTACAATCTGCCCAACGTCGTACTCACACCGCACATTGCCGGCAGCATGGCCGGCGAATGCCACAGGATGGGCAGGTACATGATCGATGAGTTCAAGCGCTACAAGAAGGGCGAACCGTTCAAGTACGAAGTCACCCGGGAAATGGTGTCGAGGCTCGCCTGATCAGGACACATCGCCCATTTATTTTTTAATGAAAGTGCCGTTGCGATATTCTTCGAACGCGATCCGCAGTTCCTCCTGCGTATTCATGACGATAGGCCCGTACCAGGCGACAGGTTCCCCCAGAGGCTTTCCCGAGACCAGTAGGAAGCGTACGGGATCTTCCTGGGTTAGGACAAGCACTTCGTCTCCGTCATTGAAGATCACCAGGTTTCCATTCCCGATCCGGCATTCCCTCTTGAAATCAAAATAATTCACGCCCTCGACTTCATAGGCAAATGAGTCCTTGCCCTTGTCGAAATAACCCTGTCCTTCAAAAACATAGGCGAACACCGCGTGCCCTGGTTTTACGGGATGGCGGAAGATTCCGCCAGGAGGAATGCTTACGTCAAGGCACTCGGGGTCGGTCACGATATCCTTGACGGGTCCTTCGGTATCCTGTACCTTCCCGCAGATGACTTTGATCCTGATCCCCTTCGGCAGTGTGATTTCCGGGATCGTCGCCTTGTTGACGTCTCGATAACGGGGAGCCATCATTTTGTGTGATGCTGGAAGATTTGCCCAGAGCTGGAAGCCTCCCATCAGGCCGCTCTTGTTTCCTTTAGGCATTTCCTGATGGATTACGCCGCTTCCCGCTGTCATCCACTGCACATCGCCGGGCCCGATCCTTCCCTTGTTGCCTAGGCTGTCACCGTGGTCCGCGTACCCGTCCAGCATGTACGTGATGGTCTCAATGCCGCGGTGAGGGTGCCAGGGGAATCCCGGCAGGTACTGGTCCGGATCACCCGAACGGAAATCATCCAGCATGAGGAACGGATCGAGCTGCGGCACCTGATCGAATCCGAAAGCCCGTTTCAGGTGTACTCCAGCGCCTTCGATGGTCGGCTTGCTTTTCAATACCTTCTTGATGCGCCTGATCATGGTAAACCCCCCTGGTCCCGGATTTTTTATTTTCTTCATGAACTCTAGTGTCATGTATCGCAAATACGCCGAATAAAATCATGTCTATTTTTGATGCGGATTTGGCTTGGATGGAACAAGGCGATACTGAAGTATCGTCG
>MHBI01000089.1 GCA_001804815.1 Lentisphaerae bacterium GWF2_50_93 | reverse complement strand
TCTCCTTTCTTTTTCTTAAGCTGTTATAATTTAAGAAGGGAGAAGGCTTTTTCTAACTATTCTATGTTTAACATAAGGTCTTTAGCGTGCATAACCTATTTAATACCAAGACAAACTAAAGTTTGAACTCCAACGGAGTATATTGCCGCAACAACCGTTTTCTGTAGTTTTGAAATCAGCTGCCTGTATGTTCGAATTTTATTTTCGGTCACAGACAGGGATGTCTGTGCTACTGCCGGGCTCCACTTTGGAGAAGGAACTGCGCAGATCATGCCCGGGGCCGAACTGCGCGAGAAATTCGATGCTGTAGAGCCTGAAGAAAACAAGCACCGGCAGAAGCAGTACAGCCCATATGTAGGGAAGGCTGAGGAGGATGAACCCCATGCAGCAGAAACAGCATGTTGAAACCAGGAATACTATTATCGCCGTAGTGGCGCAGATCCAGAGAAGGAAATACATGAGGAAGAAACGGATGAAGGCGAAGGGATTAAGATTCACCAGTGAAATGAAATCCAGCATTGCATCCCAGGCCCCTCCCATCCTCTTGAACATGATCGGAACAATGAATGATTCTATGGAAAGAGAGATCGCCGCCGAGGCGATGACGATGAGAAGCACTGAAGCCAGCATGAATATGATGCCGCCGATCCCCAATGCGTCAATCCTGCCGGCCATGATTGATTTCAGGAGGAGCAATATGCCGATTGCCAGGCATAACACCACGGAAATGAAAACTATGAATCCGACCAATATCCTTAACAGAAAAAGGGAGTTGCCCTGACGGGAATACCTGTTCCATGGCTGGACTATCTGTGTCTTTCCGGCAATCAGGTTATGGATGAAGACAAAAGTCCCCCTGGATCTGACCCACTTCATCACAAGTGCCAGGATGATGGCTATGAAGACTATAAGAATGGCTATTGCGGCTATCATGAGGATAAAGGCGACGGAGAAGAACCTGCTGTCGAATAGCTGCTGCAGGATTGACAATGTGCTTTCACCGCCGTTACCTTTGATGGATGGACTTGAAAAATCCGAGCTCTGGGGGAACGAATAGTTGAAGCCCATGTTCATCCCCTGCCCCAGATTCGCCAGCCAGGCGGAGAAACCAAGGAGGAACCATTTCCCGGCTTCAAACGGCCGGAAGAGGATATCCTCCATCTTGTCCCATGCGGAATAGACTGCGGACACACAGCTTATCGTGTTCTTATTCGAAGATTCCATCAGCATCTCCTCCCAGCAGTTCGAGCGTTCTTCAAGCAGATACGCCCTTCAGGGCTGTCTACTATACGCATACTTTCCGCTGTTCGATTAGCATTACACCCTTTTGTCTTCATCGATTTAACACACACATTCAAAATGCGTATATCAGACAGGACTGAAGTTTACCCGCCTGCGGAGCCTGTCGGACCTGGGAACTCCACCGGTAAATATATTGTTTGCAAGTAAGGAATAAAGTATTAGTTGTAAGAAAAGGAATGTTTCGTGTTCTGTGGCTAAAATCAAAAATCGAAAATATTACCATGTTCGCCCTAGCAGACTGCAATAATTTCTATGTTTCATGTGAACGGGCCTTCAACCCGAAGCTCGAGGACAGGCCAGTTGTCGTGCTTTCAAACAACGACGGCTGCATCATCGCGCGTTCGGAAGAGGCGAAGTCGATCGGGATAGGAATGGGCAACCCGTTCTTCCAGGTCAGGGATATCATCGACAGGTACGATGTCCAGGTCTTCTCATCCAACTATACGCTCTACGGCGACATGTCGACACGGGTGATGTCCATCCTCTCGGAATTCACACCTGAAATTGAAGTATACTCCATCGACGAGGCGTTCATGAACTTCAACCATCTGAAGGTCCCGGAGATGGAATCGACGGCGCGCGAAATCCGCAGAAAAGTGAAGCAGTGGACAGGCATTCCTGTCAGCATCGGGATTGCGGCGACAAAGACACTTGCGAAACTCGCAAACCGGACTGCGAAGAAAAACCCGGCCTCCGGAGGGGTGTTCCTTCTTGACAGTGATGAGAAGATAAAGGCGTCTCTTGCCAGAACTGAAACTGGCGACATCTGGGGGATAGGCAGGCATCTCGCCAAACGGCTGCAGCGTGAAGGCGTCTATACCGCGCAGGATCTGGCAAAAGCTGATGACGTAGAAATCAAGAAGATTCTCGGCGTCTGCGGACTTCGCACGGCGATGGAGCTGCGCGGGGTTTCGTGCATAAAACTGGAAGATGCCCCTGCCCCGAGGAAAAGTGTCTGCTGTTCGCGCTCGTTCGGCAGGGATGTTTCGACGCTGGACGATCTGTCCGAGGCGATATCGCTGTATACTGCCGATGCTGCGGAACGGCTGAGACATGAAAAGCTTGCCGCAGGAACAATGACAGTATTCCTCGACACAGGAAGGTTCAGGAAAAAGTGCCCGTATTACTTCAATTCAGTATCAAAGACGATGGCAGTCCCGTCAAGCAACACCGGCGAACTGGCCGGGCATGCAATCAAGCTCATCCAAAATATTTATCGCGAGAAATTCATATACAAGAAAGCCGGAATCATATTCACCGACCTCAGCGCGACTGCAGCCGTCCAACTCGACCTGTTCTCTGAAAATCCTGCGAATTTCGCAAAAAGCTGCATGCTGTCGGAAACGGTCGATTCCATAAACAGGCGCTTTGGCGACGGCAGTGTTTTCTATGCGAACGAAGGCGTAGGCAAGAGCTGGGCGATGCTAAGGGGAAGATGCTCTCCTCACTACACGACGAAGTGGGATGAAATCCCGGAAGCCGGATGAGAGGATTCCAGTGGAAAATTTATCTGGGAGTATGTCGGGTTTTAACCCGACACGGAGTTGGCGGTTTAAAAACCGGCAACGCATCAGTCTTTATTTCTAAAGGTAGGGACGCCTCTCCGAAGTGTCCGTTCTTGAGTCGGCGCGTTACCCCGATATCCTTTTAGGAACCGGGGTAAACTCTGAACGCGCCCTACCTTAAACAATCTCAAGATTACTCCTGTAAAAAATGATGCATTATAAAAACCACCCTGCTTGCGAACCTGGAATCTTGACTTTACAGCCCTGCATGTTCTATTGTAGGCGTGCTTAGGCAGCATAGGATGGCACCGTTGAGGCTAGAGCGTCCACGGAGTTCCGTATTGCAATGAGTTGGCATAAGGGGCAAGCAATGAAAAACATTAAAGCGGTGGGAGACCGTCGGCGTTATAAACCAAGGACACAAAAATGAAAACAATACCAATGCTGCTGTTAAGCGTATTTCTTGTCGGCTGTTCATCTACGGCTACTGTATATCAGATAAACAGGGGCGTTGATGCAAATGCGATGATAAGAGACATAGTAAGGCAGGTTTCAGAAAAGTACGAATTGGAAGAAGAAAAGGATCTGCAGGCGCAGTCAAATACCATTGTATATTCCAGCAACCTGGGACTTTTCTCCATGATTGCAATCCGGGCCTATAATGACCAAAGCACTATTATTGTTTCCCTGCGGGAAGGGAAGATGGGCTCAAGTCCTTCCGACAAGTATGCCGAAATAAAGAATGAACTGACCAGGAAATTAAAAGATGCTTTTGGCGACAAGGTCATAATTGAAGACAATACCAAATGAAATTCGTCTGAAAAGCAGCACAGACAGGAATGTCTGTGCTACCTCCTTTCCGGGCAGGTTCTAGATGGAATTGCCTATCTTGCTGAGTATGGCGAGTTCGTCCAGGAAATCCGAGGCTTTCAGGCTTTCACCGTTGGCGAGCTTGTGGAGCTGGAGAAAATAACAAATTGGGAAACAGCTCTTCCGCCACTCGGAGCGATAGCCGAGGAATCCATGTTTCCGCAGGAGCGCAAGCATCTCGTCGCGCACCGATTTTATAAGTTCATCAAGCTGGACTTCTGCGGATATGCTGACAAAATCCTTGATATGTATTCCGGCATTGACGTTTTCGCAGAGTGAGATTTCAATTTTCACGATCCGGTTCTTCAGCGGGGTGAACTTCAGAGTATACTGGGAATCGCTGCCTTCCCAGAAAAGATAAAGTCCATCATTCGGGGAGTCCGAAAAGTCATCGCCTGAACTGCAGAGGTCATTCAGCTTGATCAGCATGTCGGGGAGTTCTTCAAGCGGATCAGACTTATTGCTGACCTTCATTGGAAAAGTATTGCCGGAGCCGGCCGCGCTCATTTGAACCCAGCCGGAACTTATGGATTCTATCTTGAACTTAAAATCCATGCAGACCTCGATTATAAATCCCGGCGGTCCTCGGCCAGGATTTATTACTCGTTCTTTCTCGCCGTGTAATGAGTATGCAGAAGCTCGTGCGCCAGATGGCTTCCGGGCTCGCCTAGGAATTCCCTGTATATCTTCTGTATGTACGGATTCTCATGGGACTTGCGTATCGTCTTGCTGCGATCCTCATCGTAGAGCGCCAGGCGGCGCTTTTCAAGTATCGTGGTGTCTCCGTGGATATAAGGCTGGCCTCCGCCGTTCAGACAGCCGCCGGGGCACGCCATGATTTCAATTGCATGATATTTGGATTCGCCCCTGCGTATCTTCTCGAGAAGGGTTCTTGCGTTGCCTAGGCCGGACGCAATGGCGACCCTGATCTCAGTGCCTGCCACATTGACTGTAGCCTCCTTGATTCCGGCAAGTCCGCGGACGTCTTCGAAATCTATGTCCTTGACTTCCGTTCCGCTGACCCAGTCGGCCGCAGTACGTAATACAGCCTCCAGCACACCGCCGGTAGAACCGAAGATCACGCCTGCTCCAGTCGACTCGCCCATAGGATTATCAAAAGCAGAATTACGGAGCTCGTTGAACTGGATCCCAGCTTCCTTGAGCATGTTGGCAAGCTCGCGGGTGGATATCACGATGTCGACATCCCTCACGCCGTCCCTGGCAAATTCCGGACGGGCCGCCTCGTTCTTCTTGGCGAGGCACGGCATGACGGATACAACCGTAATTTCACTTGCTTCAACTCCAATTTTCTTCGCGTAATATGTCTTCGCCATAGCTCCGAACATCTGCTGCGGAGATTTTGCCGTAGAAGGAATATGCAAGAGGTCAGGGAACTGATGTTCGAAGAACTTCACCCAGCCGGGGCAGCAGGACGTGAGAATAGGAAGATTCTTGTTCTCCTTGAGCCTCTGTATGAACTCGGTGGTTTCCTCCATGATTGTAAGATCCGCTGCGAAATCGGTGTCGAACACCTTGTCGAATCCGAGCATGCGGAGCCCGGTCACCATCTTGCCGGTGCTTATGGACCCAGGCTCGAGTCCGAATTCCTCGCCGAGAGCGACACGTACGGCCGGGGCGGTCTGCACTATTACATGCTTCGTCTCATCATTGAGGGCGCGCCATACGTCGTAGGTCCTGTTCATCTCTGTCAGGGCTCCGACAGGGCATGCCGCGACACACTGTCCGCAGAAAGTGCATTTTGTTTCCGCAAGAGGTTTTTCCGATGCGGTGGAAACTATGGAATTGAAGCCGCGTTTTACGCCGGAAAGTATTCCGACGGTCTGAATCGTATTGCAGGCCGTCTCGCAGCGGCGGCACATGATGCACTTGTTCATGTCGCGTACGATTGACTCGTTGGCGAGATCAATCTTCCGTTTCGCCTGTTCGCCCTTGTACATGATGCGGTGGAGGCCCATTTCCTGGGCCAGCGCCTGAAGTTCGCAGTCGAGATTCTTCTCGCATGTAAGGCAGTCCTTCGGATGGTTTGAGAGCAGAAGATCGAGCATCGTCCTTCTTGCGTTGATAGCCCTCAGCGTATGTGTCCTAACCTCCATGTTGTCCTCGACGGGAGTACAGCATGCGGGTGCGAGGTTCCTTCTTCCGGAGACCTCGACCACGCAGACACGGCAGGAACCTATCCTGTGCTCCAGGTTGAAACAATCGAGCTCCATATGGCAGAGGGTCGGGATTTTTATGTCAAGCTTCCTGGCGGCCTGAAGTATGGTGGAATTGTCCTCCACCGTCACAGGCATTCCATTTATCCTTAATTTAAGCATTTTATTATATCCTTAATTTTATTTTTGATTTTCAATTCTTGTCAATCGCATGGAACTTGCAGGCCTCGTAGCAGACTCCGCACTTGATGCATTTGGCCTGGTCGATGAGATGCTTCTGTTTCCTTTCTCCTGAAATACACGTGACGGGGCAGTTCCTGGCGCAGAGAGTGCAGCCTACACAGTTGTCGTTTATCTTATAGCTGAGCAGCTTCACGCATACCTTCGCCGGACATTTCTTGTGATCGATGTGTGCGAGATATTCGCTTTCGAAATTCTTGATTGTTGAAAGGACCGGGTTCGGCGATGTCTGGCCGAGTCCGCACAGAGCAGTATCCTTTATAGTTTCAGAAAGCTTGCGCAGTTTTCCAAGTATCTCATGCGTACCGTTTCCTATCGTGATCTCGTTGAGCATTTCATGCAGGCGTTTGTTTCCGATCCTGCACGGAGTGCACCTTCCGCAGGATTCATCAAGCGTGAATTCCAGGAAGAACTTCGCGATGTTGACCATGCAGTCGTCCTCGTCCAGGACGATCATTCCACCGGATCCCATCATCGAGCCGAGAGCTATGAGCGAGTTGTAATCGATAGGGGAGTCGAGATTGGCTTCGGTTATGCAGCCGCCGGACGGTCCGCCAGTCTGGACGGCCTTGAACTTCTTATTGTCCTTGATGCCTTCCCCTAGGCTGAATATGATGTCGCGGAGAGTGGTCCCCATAGGAACCTCGATAAGGCCAACCTTGTTGATCTTTCCTGTAAGGGAGAAGACCTTGGTGCCGGGAGAATTTTCTGTGCCGATCTTCTTGAACCATGCCGCACCGTTCCTGATGATGGCGCAGACGTTGGCGTAAGTTTCAACGTTGTTTACGACAGTAGGTTTTTTCCAGAGGCCGGAAATGGCAGGGAACGGAGGCTTGAAGCCTGGTTCTCCGCGCTTCCCCTCGACGGAATGTATGAGGGCGGTCTCTTCGCCGCAGACGAATGCACCTGCTCCGTATTTGAGTTCGATGTCGAAATCAAAGCCGGAACCAAAAATATTCTTTCCGAGAAGCCCCATTTCCTTTGCCTGGCCGATCGCATGGTGTAGGCGCTTGACGGCGAGAGGATATTCGGCGCGTATGTAGATGACGCCGTCATGTGAACCCACCGCATAGCCGGCGATGATCATCGCCTCAAGCACTGAATGAGGGTCCCCTTCGAGGACGGCACGGTCCATGAACGCGCCCGGATCGCCTTCGTCGGCGTTGCAGATCACATATTTGGCATCGGCTTTCTGCGCTGCCGCAAACTGCCATTTTTTTCCGGTGGGGAATCCGCCGCCGCCTCTTCCCCTCAGTCCTGAGTCCAGGATAGTGCTGATGACTTCCGCCGATTTCATGGAGGTCAGCGCCTTCGCGGCCGCCTGATATCCGGAACGGGAAATATATTCGTCGATGCTCTCAGGATTGATCCTGCCGCAGTTGCGCAGGACTATCCGCGCCTGGAGGGCTGATCCGGTGTTCTGGCCTTCCTCGGGATAATACCATGTCTTCGCTACAGGATCGACTCCTGCGGCCCGTATGGTCTTTGCTACAATCGCCTTCGCCTTGTCGGCGGCGACGTTCCCGAAAACTACACAGTGTCCGCTTTCCCTGTCAATCACTTCGATGGTCGGTTCGCTGTGGCAGAGCCCCATGCAGCCGACCTGCACGATCCTGACGGAATCCTGCATGTTCTGTTCGACTACTTCCTTCTTGAGTTCCTCAAGCACCGGAGTGGTGCCGGCGGCGATTCCGCAGGTGCCCATGGAAACAAGTATTTCCGTCTTTATATTTCCAGACAGCTTCCCGTTGAGCTCCTTCTGGTATTTCGTTAGCTTGTCAGAAGTATTTAGCAGTGTCATTAGCATATCCTCATTGTAAAAAGAAATTGTTTATTTGCATTCCTCGAGTATTTCCGGAACCTTCTTGGGAGTGACATTTCCATAGACCTTGTCATTGACCATTACGACCGGCGCCAGGCTGCAGGCTCCGACGCAGCGGAGTCCGCCGAGCGAGAACTTCATGTCCTTCGTAGTCTCGCCCATTTCAATGTTGAGGAACCTCCTGAATTCACCGACGATGCTGTCGGCGCCCTTGACGAAACATGCGGTTCCGGTGCAGACGTTGATCTTGAATTTGCCGACAGGGACGGTGGTGAAATAAGAATAGAAGCTTATGACACCGAACACTTCGGACAGATGGAGTTTCAGCTTTTGCGCCACAAAGAGCTGGATCTCCTCGGGCAGATACCCGAAGATGCCCTGCGCCTTATGGAGGGACTGGATCAGGAACCCCCTGTTCCTGTCGGAATCACTTCCGAGGGGAAGGCTGTCAATATATTTTTCAAGCTCCTTTTTCTTGTCCGGATACATGTTCAATATGGAAACATTATCGCAGCACTTAGTACATTGGTCTGTCATTTTAAGAGGCTCCTTGATGATTTCTACAAAGCGACATTCAACGAAATTTTATCAAAATATTTTTGAAATATAATTGAATATCCTTATTTAAAAAGTATTTTTGTTAAATTATTAACAGAAAATATTACGTCTAAACTGTTTAAAAATAAAGATCACGGGAAAAAATGAAAAAAGATAAGATTACCATAGCTGAAGTCGTACAGGCCCTGGAAGGCGAACTGATTTCGGGGGAAGACAAGCTTGAAAGGGCTGTTGAAAGCTTCGGCGCCACCGACCTTCTCAGCGATGTCCTCGCCATGGGCAAGACCAATTATGCGCTTCTCACAGGTCTGACGAACGTGCAAATCCTCCGCACCGCTGAGATAACCAATGCGTGCTGCGTTGTCATAGTCAGGAATAAACAGCCGCAGCCTGCGGCTGTCAGCCTCGCCAAGAGGAACGGCATCCCGCTGATCCTCTCAAGGCTGACGATGTTCGACGCATGCTGCAGAGTAGGCAGACTACTGGAGGATCCCGATGCCAGAGCTGAAGGAACGCCAAATACGCCTAGTACATGAGCTGATGTACCAGATCAAGGTTCACCAGGTGATGAACCGGAACGTCGTCTCATTCCCATCCACTGCAACCATGCGCGAAGTACAGATGTGCATGAAGCAGAAGAAATTCTCCGGAGTGCCTATTGTCGACAACGGGAACATATCAGGCATCATAAGCATCGACGACATCATCACCGCGTTCGACCATGGCCATATCGACGACCAGGTCGGGAACCACATGACCAGGGGGGTGATGACCATCCCCCAGAACTATTCCGTGATCACCGCCACCAACATCTTCAAGAAATACCATTATGGCCGGATCCCGGTAATCAAAACCCAGGGCAGCCAGGAAATCGTGGGCATCGTCACCTATGGAGACATCCTATCCCATCTCCTCATGCAGGTAAACGCCATAGCCGAACACTTCGAGACCATGGAAACCATTTCGAAGCGCAGCGACCAGGCGCAGGGCAACATCTACCGCTTCGAGATAGTCCAGGACAATTTCGATCTCGCCGGGGTCGCATCGACCACAATCAAGAAGCATCTCCAGGACCGCTGCATCATGCCTGAGATAGTGCGCCGCATAGCGATCATCTGCTACGAGGCTGAAATGAACGTAATCATCCATTCGCTCGGCGGATACATGGAAATACAGATCCAGGACGACAAGGTGAGGATATTCGTCGCCGATGAAGGGCCTGGAATACCAGACATTGAAAAAGCGATGGAGCCTGGGTTCACGACTGCGAACGAGAAGATACGCGCGCTGGGTTTCGGAGCCGGACTCGGCCTTCCGAACATGAAGAACTGCGCCGACAAGTTTTCCATCAAGTCCTCGATGGAGACTGGAACCGAGCTCGAGGCGATAGTCTACACGAGCCCGCAGGTGCAGGAACCTGAAAAGAAAAAAGCCTGAAAATCAGCTCCGGATATCTTGTATAAAACTCTTAAGGAATAATTTTACCCTAATTATGAAATCGAAAAAGAACTCCTTTCTTGTAAATCTTGAATATTTCTTCTTCCTGGTGGCGATGCAGACCGCCAAGATGATCCCTTTGAAGCTTAGCTATAAGATAGCCGAACTGGCCGGACTCCTCTTCTTCATGTTCGACATAAGGCACAGAAACAGGGTCGTCCAGCACCTGATGCATGCAGGTGTCGCGAAGGACCGGCAGGAGGCCATCGCCATCGGCAAAAAGAATTTCATCCACTTCGCAAAGGTAGTGGTGGAGATATTCGCCTGCCGCAGGCTGATGACCCCGGAGAACATAGGGAACATCCTCAGGATTTCCGGCTCGGAAAAATCAAAGGAGCTCTTCTTCAATCCCGGAAAATCAAAGCAGGTGATCATAATCTGCGCCCATTTCGGGAACTGGGAGATGGCCGGACAGGGCTACACGATAAGTTCGGGAATCCCCCTCATGAGCGTCATGCGCCCTTTCGACAACCCGAAGATCGGCGACTACATACTCGGCAGCAGGACAGGCCATACGCATGAGGTCTGCGACAAGAAAGGTGCCGTAAGGCCGCTGCTTGTCGCATTGAAGAAGGGGTATTCAATAGCCATCCTGGCGGATCAGCATGCCGGCGCGGTGGAAGGCGTGGTGACTAATTTCTTCGGCCATCCAGCACGAACTCACGCTTCCCCGGCCCTGCTCCACCTCAAGACCGGCGTACCGATAATCACGCTCATGCCGAGACGTATCAGCGATGATTTCACCTTCGAGTTCATCATATCGGACCCCATTGTCCATGCTCCTACCGGCGACAAGAACGCCGACGTCCAGAAGATAGCCCAGATGTATACGAGCGAGGCCGAAAAGGTCTTCGCGAAATATCCGGAACAGTGGATGTGGGCCCACCGCAGATGGCTCGACATAAACAGGGACTGAGGACATTTCCGTTTTCTTATTTCCTTTTTTCGATTTCAAGCACTATAATATGGACATTGCAGTGCAAGCCGTGCAATAACAGACAACCGGTAATCGTTTTTCAGGAGGACTGACCCATGAAACTGAGACAACTTGTCGATGAACTATCCCTGAAGACCTACTGCGCCGACGAAAACAACCTCGATGCCGAAGTGCCTACGGCCTACTGCGGGGATCTCCTGAGCGATGTGATGGCCCATGTGCCGCAGGGAGCCGTCTGGTTCACAGTCCTGGCGCACTTGAACATCATAGCCGTCGCACAGCTGCGTGATGTCGCATGCATTGTCATTGTGAACGGCTCCGAACCCGACAAGCAGACCCTCGGCAAGGCGGCCGATCACAGGATCGCCGTCTTCGGCAGCACTGAGAATTCAGCCCAGCTCTGCATGAAGATAGCCGGAAAACTGTAACCCCTAGAAAACAGACAGGACAACAGGATTTTCAGGATATGTAATTTCCTTTATGAATTATTCAATCCCATTCATCCAGACATTCATCCAGACATCCAGACATCCGCATTCGGTATTTCCAATTCATTGTTTCATGGTGCTGCAATGACCCGTTTTGACCTCCACATCCATACGGCATTGTCGGCCTGCGCCGAGAACGTAATGAGTCCGCGCCAGATAATCGCCCATGCAAAGACTTCCGGACTCGGCATGATCGCCATAACCGACCACAATGCATCCGCAAACGTAGAAACTACAATTGCAGCCGGCCGGGAAGCGGGAATCAGAGTGATCCCAGGGATTGAAGTGTCGACACTGGAAGAAGTCCATCTCCTCGGGTATTTCGAAACCTCCGCCGATCTTGCCGATTTCCAGGAACTGGTTGACAAAGCCATTCCCGAAGGAGAGAACATATCAGATGTCTCGGGCTACCAGCTTTTATTCGACGGAACCGACGAGATATCCGATATCGATGAGAAGATCCGGAACATCGGTATAAGCATCCCGCTGGACAAGGTCGTATCTGAAATACACAAGCGGAATGGTTTTGCGGTGCCCGCACATGTATTCAAGAAACGCTACAGCATCATAAGCCAGCTGGGATTCATTGACATCGACGCAGGTTACGATGCGCTTGAAGTCCAGTCGCCGATGTGGATACATGACGGCTTCAAGCTTGGAAGGAAGATTGAGGGATACCCCGCAATTTCGGGTTCGGACTCCCATTTTCTCGAGTCAGTCGGGCGTTTCTACATGGAAATTCCGGAAACTACGGGCAATCTTAAGGAGCTGTTCGAAATAATTTCAAAACATAATTGACCACGAAGCACACAAGCTATACGAAAGTGTTTGACAGGATAACTGGATTTTCCGGATTCAAAATATAAGAATATCTTTTTTCGTGTGATTCGTGTATTTCGTGGTTAAAGGATTTGATGAAAGAAATATCCCTGCATATACTGGACATAGTTGAGAACTCCGTAAAGGCCGGAGCCAAGACTGTCACACTCGAATTCAGCTGGAAAGGCACTTTTTTTTCCCTCCGCATCACAGACGACGGCCCTGGATTTCCGGATTCCATAAAGGATAATCCGACAGATCCTTTCAAGACAACCCGCAAGGAGAGGAAAGTCGGTCTTGGACTTCCGCTCCTGAAGGATTCCGCGGAGCAGACCGGCGGAAAGCTTAGAATCGGCACCGGCGAAAAAGGCGGCGTGGAAATAGAGGCCGACTTCGACATGGGACACATAGATTCAAAACCCATCGGAGACCTTGCCGATTTGATGACGACCTGCATTGCCGCCTGGCCAAAGATGAACTGGATTGTCAAGCTGGGCGAAGAAGGTGAAATACTCAACACAGCGGCCATAAGAAGCGAACTCGGCGAGGTCGATATGGGGAACCGCCAAATCAGGAACTTCATTTCCGAACAGCTTAAGACCGATTTCAAGCCGCTGAACGACTGGGTCGAGAAGATCAGCCCGTCCATCTAGTCATCTGGAATGGCACCAATGCCGTTAACTTAAGCACAACATTATAATAATAACGGTATTGTGATTTGTTTATCTATACGCATATATTTTACCACGTGCATCCATGCCTGGAACCGAGTCAAGAAGATTTACCACAGAGGCGAACGGAGTCAGTATGGAGTCATCAAACACAGAGGGCTTCAAATCGGCGCCCTCGTTGCGAGAGCGCCGATTTGAAGCCAATTGTTATGAGTAAATTATGAGGAGGACTGGAAAAAAGACAATGGAAGAATTCTCAGGGACACGATTTACTCCATCTCATTCCCTTCTCAATACAAAGTATTTGGCTTTCGCCTGATTGGCCTAAAGTCAATCAGACGAAAGCCGAATCTCTGTGTTCTCATTGCTCCGTATCTCCGTTCCTCTGTGGTTAGTCCTGTTTTCGGACAGAGACTTAAATGCCCCTTGAGGCTAGAACTGCGGGGAAATGCGTATAGTAGATAGGAGTCCAGATATTTGTGTCATGCCTCGCGTATAACTATTTTTACATCATCATCAAAACACCTATCAACTTATGCCTCGATTTTTAGTACTTTTTCCATTGCAATAGCATATAATGCAGTTAGATTAGCGGTTTTATGAAAAGCGGAAATACAGAGCGTAGATTTTGAATTCCAGGACTTCGACTGGATTTTCATATTTTTTTATCATCTGTTGTTAATTTTTAAACAGGAGTTGTCATGAAAAGCCTTGATGAACTGAGGAAGATAAAAGAAGACGTCAAGAAGAGCATGGAAATGAGATCCGGCGGCCAGCGCGTCAAAGTTGTCATAGGAATGGGCACCTGCGGGATAGCGGCCGGAGCAAGGGATACGATGAAGGCTTTTATGGAGACACTCGATGCCGAGAAGCTCTCCGATGTTGCGGTGACAGCCACTGGCTGCGCAGGATTCTGCGAAAGGGAGCCTGTCGTGGATGTCGAGGTGCATGGTCAGAAACCGGTCCGCTACGCAAAGGTCGACGGCGAAGCGGTTAAGAAAATCGTCAAGCAGCACATCATCGGCGGAAACGTCGTACAAGAACTTGTCTTTGCCTGAAAGGAACCACCATAATGTCCAATTGCGAATGCAACACCAAGGTATGTCCGAATCCACTGTATGAGGAGTTGGACAAGTTCATCAACTCCCAGAAGAGAAAAAAAGGGCAGGAAATCCTGATCCCCGTACTGCACAAGGCACAGGAGCTCTTCGGCTATCTGCCGATAGAACTGCAGGAGCATGTCGCCAAGAAACTCGAAATACCCGCAGGTGAAGTCCTCGGAGTCGTCACATTCTACCATTATTTCACAATGCAGCCGCGCGGCCGCCACACCATCAATGTCTGCATGGGCACTGCATGCTATGTCAGAGGCTCGAAGAAAGTCATGGAGGCGCTGACCAGCGAACTCAAGATCAAGACCGGCGAGACAACTCCCGACAGGCGCTTTTCCATCACCATCCAGCGCTGTTTCGGTGCCTGCGGGCTCGCGCCGGTCATCATGATAAACAATGATGTCCATGGCCGTGTAACACCCAAGAAAATCTCAGGAATTCTCGCAAAATACGAATAGAGGATAAAATATTATGGCAGCCAGAGCTCAAGTACTGTTATGCGCAGGCGGTGCCTGCATATCGTCCGGAACGGACAGCGTCAAGAGCGCTTTCGAAAAGGAATTGACAAACCACAATCTCACAGATGAAATAGACCTGATAACGACAGGCTGCATGGGGATGTGCGAAGTCGGCCCCACCGTGATAATCTATCCAGAAGGGATCTTCTACCAGAAGGTCAAGCCGGCCGACGCAAAGGAAATTGTCGAAGAGCATCTCCTCAAGGGCCGCGTGGTCCAGAGACTCTTCTACAAGAAGCCCGCGACAAACGAGCTCATCCAGGCGATAAACGGAATCGACTTCTTCAAGCTCCAGAAGAAAATCGCACTCCGCAACTGCGGCGTCATCGATCCCGTGAACATCAATGAATACATCGCGAACGGCGGATATGAGGCGCTTGGCAGGGCGCTCACTGAAATGCAGCCGGTCCAGGTCGTCGCCGAAGTAAAGACCTCGGGTCTCCGCGGTCGTGGCGGTGCAGGATTCCCTACAGGACTCAAGTGGGAGGCAGCCGCAAAGGAAATCTCAAAGCAGAAATATGTCGTATGCAATGCCGATGAAGGAGACCCTGGCGCATTCATGGATCGAAGCCTTCTTGAAGGCGATCCCCACAGCATAATCGAAGGAATGGCGATATGCGGCTTCGCAATTGGCGCAAACCAGGGATATGTCTATGTCCGCGCCGAATATCCTCTGGCAATAGAACGACTCAGCATCGCCATCAATGACGCCAGGAAACTGGGTCTTCTCGGCAAGAAGATCTTCAGCTCGAAATTCAGTTTCGACATCGAAATAAGAATGGGCGCAGGCGCATTCGTCTGCGGCGAGGAAACAGCCCTGATGCATTCAATAGAAGGCAAGCGCGGCGAGCCGCGCCCGAAGCCCCCCTTCCCTGCACAGAAAGGACTTTTCGACAAGCCCACGGTACTCAACAACGTTGAGACACTGGCGAATATTCCTTATATAATTACCAACGGCGGCGCAGAATACGCCAAACTCGGAACTGAAAAGAGCAAAGGCACGAAAGTATTCGCACTCGCCGGAGACGTGAACAACACAGGTCTCGTCGAAGTCCCTATGGGCATGCCCATGGGAAGCATAATATTCGATCTCGGCGGAGGCATTCCGAAGGACAAGAAGTTCAAGGCCGTCCAGATCGGCGGACCTTCAGGAGGCTGCATACCGCAGGAGCATCTCAATACGCCTGTCACCTATGAATCACTGCCCGCGCTCGGCGCCATCATGGGTTCCGGCGGTCTCATCGTAATGAACGAGGACACCTGCATGGTCGACCTCGCCAGATATTTCATGGAGTTCATCGCCGAGGAGTCCTGCGGCAAATGCACGCCGTGCCGCGTAGGAACAAGGATAATGCTCGACCTCCTCAACAAAATCTGCGCAGGCCGCGCCACGATGCAGGATCTTGAGCGTCTCGAACTGCTCGCCAACACCGTCGGCAAGACTTCCCTCTGCGGACTCGGCCAGAGCGCCCCAAATCCGGTTCTATCAACATTGCGCTACTTCAGGCATGAATATCTCGACCACATAAATGACAAGAAATGCGCCGCAGGCGTATGTTCGACCATGATGTGGGCGCCTTGCGTGAACGCATGTCCTGCAAACGTGAATGTCCCAGCTTATCTCGGCTACACTAAATACGGGCGTTTCGACGATGCGCTCCGCGTCCATCTCAGGAACAACCCATTCCCGTCGGTATGCGGAAGAGTCTGCCCCCAGTGGTGCACGGTCAAATGCCGCCGCGACGATCTCGAAGGCCCCCTCGCCGTCCGCGCCGTCAAGCGCTACATCGGCGATCTCCGCGAGGACTACAGGGACCTTTATCCCGTAAAGGAAAAGCCCAACGGCAAGAAAGTCGCCGTCATCGGCGCCGGTCCTGCAGGTCTGAGCTGCGCTTATTATCTCGTCCTTCTAGGATATGACGTGACTGTATTTGAAAAGCAGCCAGAAGCCGGCGGTCTCATGCGATATGCAATCCCCGACTACCGCCTGCCAAGAAAAGTCCTCGCCAAGGAAATCCACAACATGGAGAAGCTCGGGGTCAAGATACAGACGAACTTCACCATCGGCAAGGACAAGACTTTGGTTGATCTCCGCAAAGACGGATTCGAGTCCATCTTTGTCTCCGTCGGCGCAGGCAGGGAGCTCCTTCCGAAGATCGGCGGCATCGACCTTCCGGGCGTTCTGCCCGGAACCAAGTTTCTCGAACGCGCCGCAAAAGGCGAGCAGATCAAGGTTGGAAATGACGTCATGGTCATCGGTGGCGGCGACGCCGCAATCGACTGTTCGCGAATTGCGCAGCGCTTCGGCGCAAAGAACGTAACAATTGTATATCGCCGTACCCGCAAGGAAATGCCTACGAACCCGATTGAAATCCGCGAGGCCGAAGTCGAGGGCGTCAAGGTCGAATTCCTTGAGAACCTCATAGCGATCAAGCAGTCAGCAAACGGAAGACTCATAGCCACGCTGAAGAAATACAGGCTTGGAGAGTTCGACAAGTCGGGACGCCGCGCACCTGAAGAAATCCCGAATTCCGACGAGGACCGCGAAGTCGACACCATCCTTCTCGCGATCGGGCACAAGCCGGATCCGGGCTCAATACTGTCCGGCGACTATGAAAACGCCATCAAGGACGGGACTCTCGTGGCAAGCGAAAAGACCGGAACGACACCAGTGGAAGACCTGTTCGCCGGTGGAGATTTCGTGGTCGGACCTTCGACAGTTATCGAAGCGATAGCCGCGGGACAGCATGCCGCAAAATCCATCGACAAGAAGCTTATCCCGGGGAGGAAGGAATATTTCTGGGAGAAGTTCGATCTACCTGCAGTCGACTTCGATCCTGAAAAGGAAATCACCGAAGCCCTGCCTGTCGAATTTCCGATGCTCAACGCCACAGAACGTCTCATCAGCGTGGAAGTCGAAAAGACTATCACGAAGGAAGGCGCCTGCCGCGAAGCTGGCCGCTGCCTGAGATGCGATTATAAGGTGTAGGGGCAAAAGCCGTCAGTTGCCAGTGGTCCGTCGATAGTTGTCAAGGCATATTAGAATTTGAACTCGTGTTCATGTTTGTAGTTAAGCCATTATTGGCTGTGGTCTTTAAAACAGTAAACACGCAATATTGCGTTAACTACCAACAAACCAACTGCCTCAATGCAGATAAGTGTGAAATCACTGGAACAGAAAACCATCTTCTTATTCCCGTGACTTTATCGCTTTTGCGACCTTTGAGGCGGAAAGGCTAGATACTTCGCGATGCATGTCCTTGCCGTGGGTGTCAATCGTCACCAGCAGGGGGAAATCCTTGACTTCGAGCTTCCATACGGCTTCAGGCGGACCAAACTCCTTGTAATAATATACGTCAAGGACTTTTACAATGGATTCCGCGAGCACCTGGGCGCATCCGCCTGCGGCGCTAAGATACACGGCGCCATACTTACTGAGAGATTCAGAAGCTTCCGCGGAAAGCCCACCCTTCCCTATGAAAGCCTTCACGCCATATCGTCTGACAATATCGGAAATATACGGAGAAGTACGGTAGGAAGTTGTCGGTCCGGCAGCGGCGACCCGCCATCCATCGCCTTCCTTGACAACGATAGGGCCGCAATGATAAACTACCGAGCCTTTCAGGTCGACAGGCAATCTGGCCGAAGCCTTGGCTTCAAAAAGGAATTTGTGCAGCGCATCCCTTCCGGTATAGATGATTCCCGACAGCAGGACAGTATCTCCGGAACGGAGCTTATTGACATCCTTTAAACCCAACGGTGTTTTAATATTATGATTCACGCTTGCTTCCCGATGTATTCCTATAATGTACCACAGGCATCTTGCCTGTGGTGCCTTAAATACAATTCCATATGCGATTAAATTAATTTTTTTTAATCATATTTCAAATCCGAGTTCACATTATCCTCTCCGGTGAAAGCCGTCTTTCCGAGAGGAAGTGGAGGATTGGATATCCATTCTTGTTCAGCCAGGAGCGCTTGACGGAAGCACCAGGCGATATCGTCTCCAGATAATCCCAGAAATCCTTTCCATGCCTCGGGACCTTGAGATGAGCAAGCTCATGAAGCAGCACATACTCGTAAATCTCGTCAGGGGCGAGTATCAACCGCCAGTTGAGGGTTATGATCCTCTGCCTGCTGCAGCAGGTGCCCCAGCGCGTACCCATATCCTTCAGGACAAGCCTGTCTATTCTGAACTTCCCGGAACCACAACACCATCTGGCGCCTAGGATTTTTGCGAAATTCGCAGACTGTGAAAAATACCAGAGGCGCAGCCTGTCCCTTACATTTTCCGGATCCTTGTCAGGAACGCAGAATTGAAGGACATCCCTCCCGGCATCATAACTGACAGCATTGTCGCCTTCCGAAATACCGAGAGTCAACCTCTCCCCCTTGAAAAATATTACTGATCCGTCAACCAGATTGGAGTCCAGGACGGAGTTCCTCATGCTCTGATAGTGTTTCCTGATCCATCCGGCATGCTTCCTCAGGATCTTTTCGGATTCCGTGACGAGTGAAGGTGAAATAGTGAGTCTTGCGCCTTTTTCAGAGATCGTGATCCTGTATCTGCTGCGGATATGCCTTACATTGATCTCTACGGGAATGTCAAGGCCATTGTCCGTGGAAAGGGTGGCTGCGGGGAGCTTCATTTGAAATATCCGTCGAGGAACTTCCTTCTTTCCGGATGGCGGAGTTTTTCCAGTGCCTTGATCTCGATCTGGCGGATGCGTTCACGGGTGACATTGAAATGCGCGCCGAGTTCCTCGAGCGTCTTCTCCTTCTCGCCCATCAGGCCGAACCGCATCATTATGACCTGCTGTTCGCGTTCGGAAAGGGTGTCGAGGGTCTCCTTCAACTTCTCCTTGAGCATCTCGAAGGCCATGCTCTCCACGGGATCTCCTCCGTCGGAGTCGGCTATGAAATCCTGCAGGAAAGACTCTCCGTCTTCTCCTACTGGCGCCTGGAGCGACAGCGTCTGGTGAGCCATTTTCTTGAGAGCCCTGATCCTCTCCTTAGGCATTTCAAGGACTGCGGCAAGTTCTTCGGGAGTCGGCTCACGTCCGTTTTTCTGGAGGTATCTCTGTTCCTCATGGAACATCTTGTTGATGGTGGCAACCATGTGGGCTGGAATCCTTATCACCCTTGACTGGTCCGCGATGGCCCTGGAGACAGACTGCTTTATCCACCAGGTGGCATAAGTGCTGAAACGGTGTCCCAGCGTGTGGTTGAACTTGTCGACGGCCTTCATCAGTCCGATATTGCCTTCCTGGATGAGATCGGTGAGTGGAAGCCCCTTGCTGCGGTATTTCTTGGCGATGCTGACGACAAGCCTGAGGTTTCCTTCGAGCATTTTCTTCCTGGCGAGCTCAGCCTCCTCCCTGCATCCCTTCAATCTGACCATCCTTACATGGAACGATTCGACGTCCATCAGGACCTTCTCTTCAACCATTTTCTTCAGCTCGCCTGAAGCACCTTTCGTCCTGGATTTCTTATCGGGTACAATTCCTGTCTGACGGAAATATTCCCTTGCGACCTCATACCATTCCTCGAGATATTCGTTCTGGACATGATGTTCAATGAGGTTCTTGACTAGTTTGTCCCGGAACTTCTCGATGTTTTTGTCGTTTGAACTGAAGGCCGACCTGAGCTTTGCATAATCCTTCTTGATGGAGTCCTTCCAGCCGGGGAACTTCACGAACACGGATTCCGCAGGAATGTTCAGGTTGTGGTCTGCAGAGAGATGTATGTTGAAATAGCTGTCAAGGTTTTCGACAGTGCATTTTTCAATGATAAGCAGATGGTCGAGTGCTACAAACCCGAAGCCGTAGAGGTTTTCACGGAAGGAATTGATGGCGGAGCTGTACAGCTTGGCATAATGCACCTCTTCCTCGCTGGTCAGAAGGGGGTTTGCAGCCATCTGCCGGAAATATATGTTGAGGGAATCAATCTCCCCGTCGTCGACTCGCGCCGCAGGAGCCGAATCTTCGTTCTCAGAGTCAGTTTCGGGCTCGTTGTACTCCTTGTCATTGGAGGCACCCGATGAACCGTCTTTCTGGAACATTTTTCTACCTTTGAATGGAAACATGGTCATCACCTTGAAAATGTGTGGCGGAACCGGCTGTTAAGTTAAACCCGAATTCCCATATTGGAAATGAAATCTTAAATAATTCCAACAGATTTGAATTCAGAGGAAGACAGGATACTTTATCCGCTCATTTGCGTGCATTGGATTTCAATGACCCACAAGACAATCACAGTGGGGCTGTAGCTCAGTTGGCTTAGAGCGATACGTTCGCAACGTATAGGTCAGGGGTTCGATCCCCCTCAGCTCCACCACTTTAATCCTTGGACACCAAGGTTATCTTATAATAAAGCCCCAGTGCAGTCAAGACCGCGATTCATTGCATTTTATCACGTTTTCGAAACCTAAAAGCGTACGGGCTCTAAGATTAATGAACTGAATCGAATGTAACCGTTTCAAGCCGCATTCGCCGGCCTTCCTCGCAAGCCAGCCCGGATCTCCCCGCTCCACCTGTAAAAGCACGTCGTAGTTAACGCAATCCTGCGTGTTCCATCGAGTAAATCAAGAACAGCCAATAAGGCTTAACTACCAACAACTCCCAGCAACCAGTATTGAACAACAAACTTTCCTTTGCATGAGGAATTCCTCCTGAAAATAGCAAAACCCCAAAAAGACGCCTTTCCCGTTCCGCACTTGTCAGCTTCAAAGCTTTTCAGCGGAATCCAGCACCCCGTTGCGTGTTGTAATTAATCGAAAAAACTATTTCTTGCAATCAGACACAGATATTTTGAACTTGTAAAAGAAATAATTGAATCAAAACCAGATCTAGCAAACGCAAAAGCAAAGCAGCCACCAAAAAAAAAGATGATGGACAATCGCCATTGCAAGTTGCTTTTAAAACTGGAAATTTTATAGTCGCGGGGGGCACAGGGTCAACCCCTACGCTATCAACTATCCCATCCGGGCGTCTCAGACCATCTTCTTGAGTGCCGTGAGGTCGAGTTTTCCGGCAGGGATCGGGGTCGCACTCTTGCTATGGACTTCGATGCCGTCCCGACCTTATTTAACGCCCTGCTAATTTCAATATCTTTCCCATTCGTCTCTATCAGGCGATTTCCATATTTGGATAACTCACTTATCTCCGAAGTCAATAGCAAGAGTGTGAGCGGTGCAGTTATTCATTAATTGTTGAGGAAACCTCTAGAATTTTGCAAATTATAACATAAATTTTGTTTTCGCTGATAATGACGGACTTTATCATAAACCTTAATTATTTCCGGTGAACATGAATTACAGGATAGAGATTTCAAATTATGACAAGTGGCGCGACTCCCGCGGGGAATCGGTCAAGAAGCAGATACACAACTTCCTCAAGCTGCCTGTCGACAAGGTCAGGACCAGGGATGCATATACGATAGTCGCGGACATAACGCCTGCGCAGGCTGCGAAAATCGCGGCTGAACTCTCCAACCCGGTGCTGCAGAAGGGGATTGTCGGCGAAACACCCGGCACAGGATGCGACTGGCTTATCGTAGTCGGATTCAGGCCCGGCGTGACTGACAATGTCGGACGTTCGGCGCATGAGGCGGTCGGCGACATCATTGGAAGAAAGTTGCGCGACGACGAATTCGTGTTCAGCTCTATTGAATATCTCATCCACGGCTCAGCCCTCAGCAAGAGCGACGCTGGAACGATCGCAAAGAAACTTCTCGCGAACGAACTTATCGAGACGATAGCGATTTACGGAAAAAAGGATCTTGCCAGCTCCCCTATTCCGCTCAACCTTCCTTTCGTCAAGGAATCTGAAGGCGGAATCATAAAGGAGATCAATCTCGAGGTGGAGGATTCAAAGCTCCTGGAAATAAGCAGGAAAGGGATACTTGCACTGACTCTGGACGAAATGAAGGTCATACAGAATTACTTCCGTAAGGCGAAGGGACGCGGCAAGGCCGGCCTGAAGAACTGTCCGACTGACGCGGAACTTGAGATTCTCGCCCAGACCTGGTCGGAACACTGCAAGCACAAGATATTCGATGCCGAAATCGATTATGCCGATGAAAACGGAAACAGATCAAAAGTCGTTTCATGCTTCAAGTCATACATCATGAAAAGTACTGCTGAGATATCCAAGAAGGTCGACTGGCTTGTTTCAGTATTCCATGACAACGCAGGCGTCATCGCATTCAACGACAAGATTGACCTGGTATACAAGGTTGAAACACACAACAGCCCTTCAGCGCTTGATCCCTACGGCGGTTCGATGACCGGAATTGTAGGAGTCAACAGGGATCCCATGGGCACCGGCCAGGGAGCCAATCTGCTTATAAATGTCTGGGGCTACTGCCTTGGCTCTCCGTTCACGGCGGCAAAGGATGTTCCGGAAGGGCTTCACCATCCAAGGCGTTTGCGTGACGGAATACACAAGGGAGTGATCGACGGAGGAAACCAGAGCGGGATACCATACGGGATAGGCTGGGAATACTTTGAAGACAGATATCTGGGCAAGCCGCTTGTCTACTGCGGCACGGTCGGGACACTTCCGAAAAAGGTCGGATCCGTACCAGGGCACAGCAAGAAAATCCTTCCTGGAGATCTGGCGGTAATGGCTGGAGGCAGGATCGGGAAAGACGGGATCCATGGCGCCACATTCTCGAGCGAAGAACTTCATCAGGACAGTCCTACGCAGGCAGTCCAGATCGGGGATCCGATAACGCAGAAGAAGATGGGCGACTTCATTTACGAGGCCAGGGACAAGGGACTTTACAGGTTCATCACAGACAACGGCGCGGGCGGTCTTTCATCCAGCATAGGCGAGATGTCCAGCCTCTGTGGCGGATGCAGGATAGACATAGGGAAGGCGCCATTGAAATATGCTGGGCTGCAGCCGTGGGAGATAATACTTTCAGAGGCGCAGGAAAGGATGAGTTTTGCGGTACAGCCGGAAAAGCTCGCCGAGTTCCTGAAACTCGCTGAATCCAGGGATGTAGAAGTCACTGTTCTTGGCGAATTCACCGACAATGGCAAGTTCCACGTGCTCTACGGGGACAGGACGATAGCATATCTCGACATTGAATTCATGCATGAAGGACTTCCGAGGATGAAGCTCAAGGCGAAATGGAATCCCCCGAAATTCGCGGAGCCGTCGCTGGACAAGCGCAATCTGAAAAAGGATTTCATAGGGATGCCCGGACGTCTCAACGTATGTTCCGACGAATACAAGGCCAGGCAGTACGACCATGAGGTCAAGGGGCTCAGCGTGATCAAGCCGTTCAGCGGAAAGTTCAGGGATGTGGTCAGCGACGCGACCGTGACGATGCCGGAGCAGCTGAGCAAGGAGGGAATAATCCTGTCATCTGGAATTCTGCCGCGCTACAGCGATATCGACACCTACCACATGATGGCTTCGGTGATCGACCTTGCCATCCGCAGGATAATCGCGGTGGGTGGAAAACTCGGGCACATTGCCGGGATTGATAATTTCTGCTGGCCGGATCCTGTCCAGAGCGACAAGACGCCGGACGGAGAATACAAGCTGGCGCAGCTGGTCAGGGCGAACCAGGCGCTCTACGACTACACGAAGGCTTTCAAGGTCCCATGCATATCCGGCAAGGACAGCATGAAGAACGACAGCACCCGCGGTGGCAGGAAGATCTCGATTCCGCCCACGGTACTTTTCAGCGCACTGGCCAAAATGGATGACATAGGGAAAGCCGTCACTCTCGACGTGAAGAATCCCGGAGATCTGGTCTATGTGATAGGCCCGACCAAATCCGAACTTGGCGGAAGCGAATACTATGCGATGCTCGGAGCAACCGGGAACAGTGTGCCGAAAGTCGATGCAAAGAAGTCAATCGCAATTTACAATGCGGTCAGCAATATCACTGGAAAGGGGCTTGCCTCATCATTGCACACGCCTGCGATAGGCGGACTTGCCGCCGGATTTGCGAAGATCGCAATCGCTGGAAGGCTTGGCCTTGAAATAGATCTCGCCGAAATTCCGGCCGAAGGTGAATTGTCGGCTGAAGAGATCCTGTTCTCGGAGAGCAACTGCCGTTTCATAATGACAGTTCCTGCCGGAAACAGGGCGAAGGTCGAAAAGCTTCTGGGGAACATCCCTCATGGCATGGCTGGAAGGGTTCTCAAAGGAGAAACCGTGAATATCTGCATTGCCGGGAAAAAGCTGTTTTCCACAGGGCTTGCAGAGCTCATCAAATCATACAAGGGCACCTTGGCGGGAATTTAACGATGCATTTCCCCTGCCGGCTTGATTTTTAAGGACTTAATTTTAAATTAGATCCGAGGGGACTTCAACAAAACAAGAATTAAAGCCTACGGGAAATCATATTGAAACTTCGCGTCAAAGCTCTTGTCTACACTGGGACGACCCTGCTCGTATTGACTGCGCTGATATCCATATTCTCCTCAATTGCGGTACTTTCGGGGCTTAACCGTCTTGAAGAAGATCAGATGCTTAAGAATGCCAGGCTGCTTTCTGAGGCCTTGAAGTCGGAAACGGCGAGGCTCGACACTCTTGCAGCCGACTGGGGGAGATGGGATGAGAGCTACGCTTTCATTGAAAGCAGGAATCAATCCTATATAGACTCCAACCTCCAGGACCAGGCAATAGGCAACCTTGGAGTGGACATGATGGTCTTCATCGACAATACTCAGAAAATCACATACGGCACTGCATTTGATCCGGTGAAGAAGGTGAAGATCCCCCTGCCCCCGGAAATAATCGAGTGCATTGAATCCAACAAGGCAATATTCAATGGGGGCAACGACAAGGACTACTCCAGACATGGAATTCTCATGTCGAGCAGTTCCCCCTTCATTTTCTCGGCGTGCTCGATACTGACAAGCAAGCTGGAGGGCCCTTCACGGGGAATGCTTCTCATGGGGAATTACCTGGACAAGGATTTCATCGGACGCATCGGCAGGCACATCCAGAAGGATTTCACCGTCACGAGGACCGACATGGATATGCCGGCTGAAATGCTGGATGTCTCAACTGAGCTCAGGAAAACTAATCTACCCCTCATATCATTCCCCGGTGGCAATTCCATATCAGTCTTCATGCCGATCAATGATGTCCACGACAAGCAGGCGCTGATTGCAGAAATGACGGTCAAGCGTGAAATCTATTCTGCTGGCAAGCAGGCCCTGATCACCTTCATCTGCAGCCTGATAGCCTCAGGAGGAATTCTTTATCTGCTGATCTACTTCATCCTTGAAAGGGCGGTACTGTCAAAGATCAGGGACTACTCCCAGCTGTTCAGCAGGATAAGGCAGATGTCCGATCTTTCCCTGCGTGTCGATGAAAGCGGAAACGACGAACTCGGTGACTTGAGCAGGGAGATAAACAAGATGCTCGCCACCCTTGAACACTCGAAGACAAGCCAGCAGTATGCGGAAATCTCGATGCTGAACAATGAAAAGAGATACCAGCTGATAATCGAACAGGCGCCGATAGGGATAGTCACCTGCCACATGGACGAGAGATTCAGGACGGCCAACCAGTCGTTCTGCGACATCATAGGCTACAAGCCGGAAGAACTTATTTCAAACAAGAACATCAAGGACATCACATATCCCGAGGATTATGTTCCAGTCATGAAGCATTTCGAGGATCAGGCGAAGAAAAGCCAGCAGCCCATGGAATATGAGAAACGCCTCATGCGGAAGGACGGGAAGATCATATATGCCCTCATAAGGGCCCAGGTCTACAGGGATCTGCTGGGAGAACCGCAGTATCTGATAAAAACCATACAGGACATCACCCAGCAGAAGGAGAACCAGGCAAGGCAGAAGAGGCTCGAGGAGGAATTGAGGCAGGCGCAGCAGCTGGAGTCGATTGGCCGTCTTGCCGGAGGATTCGCGCATGATCTGAATAATTTCCTGGTGCCGATCCTCGCCTATACGGACATGCTTCTTTCCGTGACGAAGAAGGACGATCCGCTCTACAACGGGGTGCTTGAAATAAAGAGCGCGGCCGAACGCGCGAAGACGCTTTCACAGAAATTCCTGGCCCTGAGCAGCAAGCAGATGCTGGAGGTCACTACGCTCAATCTCAACGATCTCATCGCCGCCTTCAAGAACATCCTGAACCGACTCATCCGGGAAGACATCAGGATCGAATACCACCTGTCCCCAGGGATATCCATGATCAAGGGCGATTATGCGCAGATAGAGCAGGTCGTCATGAATCTCGCCGTCAATGCAAAAGACGCTATGCCCAAAGGCGGACTTCTGACATTTGAGACATACAATGAAACACTTGAAAAGGAAATACCTGACTCCCATCCGGCAGTAAAGCCCGGCAATTACGTGGTCCTAAAGGTCACCGACACGGGAACAGGAATAAGCAAGGAGACCATGGCGCATCTCTTCGAGGCGTTCTTCACGACAAAGGAACGCGGCAAGGGAACCGGGCTCGGGCTGAGCATGGTCCACGGGATCGTAAACCAGCATGGCGGCGGAATCAAAGTCTGGTCTTCGGAAGGGGAAGGGACTTCATTTGCGATCTATCTGCCTGCCACCGACGAGGCGCTTCCGATCCTTGAAAAGCAAAAAGCCCCTGTCGAGATAAAACCCGGCAGAGGAGAGACGGTACTTATCGTTGAAGACGAGCCATCCGTCCTCAGGATAGTCTCTTCAGAGCTTAAGAGGAACGGCTACAATATTATTGAATCTGAAGGCGGTGCCGAAGCCCTGGAGATGGCCAGGAAGCACAAGGGGAGGATAGACATACTGCTCACCGATGTCATCATGCCTGTGATGGACGGGAAGGAACTCTACGTGCGCCTCTCCGAAATCCACCCGGAGATCAAGGTGATGTACATGTCGGGGCATACATACGATGTACTGTCGCAGCACGACATACAGGCGCCGGACGCGCAGTTCATATCCAAGCCGTTCTCCATGGAAATCCTGAGGAAGAAAATACAGAATCTGCTGCGGTGATTATAATTCGGAAGGATTCTCAAGCAAGGTCACAAGCAGGGCAGGCTCATTTTCCCACATTGTCCCTACGGCCGTCATCCGCACTTTTGACATTTTCCCGTCGGCTCCGCGCAAGTCGATTTCCGCCGTCCTGCCGGCGACTACTGGATATGGGAATTCAGCGCCCAGCATGTCCTTTATCTTCTGGCCAAAAAACTTTTCAGAAGCGCTGTTAACGAACTTAAGCCTCTTCTTCGAGTCGACGATCAAAAGCGGACATGGAAGTTTTTCAATTACATTCACAAAGTTGTCACGCGCAATTTTCATTGATTCTTCAAGATGCCTGTGTCTTGATTTCTCGAGGGAAAGGGAGAAGAGGTTGCCCAATGAAAGCGCAAAATTCTGCTCCTCTATCGACCATTCCCTTGGCTCACCGCAGTGTTCTATGCAGATTACACCGATGATCTCGCCGGAAACATAGACAGGCACGTCCAGGAGGGACGCAATCTTTAACGGCTTGATATAACTTTCCAGGAAATCCCCGTATCTGGGATCGCCTGACGCATTCCTGCACACGATCACGCGTTCATTCCTGATGGCTTTGAAATAAGAAGGGAAATCCTTTATCGCAAGTTCCAAATCGTGCACATGCCCCGCGGACCTAGCATCATACAGGTCGGCACAGTAGAGCCTGGTGAAGTCGGTATTGAACAGCCAGATGCCGACCCGGGCGACTTTGAATATCCTGGAAGCCATCTCCGTGATCCGCGTCATTATGCATTCAAAATCGGGGCGGTAGAGGATTTCAGGCGAAGTCCATTCGACAAGGATCTTGTTCTGTGCAATGAGGGCGTCGCGGCTGTTCTGAATTTCGACCTCGGCCTTCTTGAGGTCGGTAATATCGAGGATGGCTCCGACGAGTCCGTTCACGCTGCCCTTGATGTCCTTGAAGGTCGCCTTGTTGAAGATGACGTCACGCAGACCGTGCCTCCTGGTCTTCACCTTCCACTCATAAACCTGTTTTCCGGGCTTGTTGAAAAGCTCCTCGTCCATCTTGAAGTATTTCTCGGCGATGTCCGGAGGGCCCACGTCAAAAACCGTCTTGCCGATGATTTCGGCCTTTGACATACCAAAGAAATCTTCAAAGGCCTTATTGCATCCTGTATAGCGTCCCTGCCTGTCCTTGTAGAACAGCGGGATGGAAATTGTCTCCATCAGAGTTGCAAGGAAGTCGAACTGTTCAAACACCCTGGTCTGTATCCTTTTCTTCTCGCTTATGTCGTCCCAGACGAGGAGGAAATATTTCCTGCCCTCGAAGGAGAGCGTCCTCGCATTGACAAATACATCGATGAACTCTCCGCCCTTCCTCCTGTAGCGGGCCTCGTGCCTGTCAGAGAGCCCTGACTTCAGTATCCTGTCGAACCTCGACCGTATTTCAGACAACGGTGCGAGTTCATAATCCTTTACGTTGAGCTTCTCAAACTCAAGATGGGTGAACCCCAGCAGCTCATTCGCCCTGCTGTTGAAATCAAAATTACCCATGGTATCGGCATCCAGGAGTACAATCGCGCTTGACGAGTTCTCAAAGATGGCCCTGTACCTCTCCTCGCTGCTCTGGAGCGCGCTCTCAAGCTTGCTCTTTTCAACCTGCTTCCTGCTCATCTGGGAATCCAGCTTCCTGACAAAGCCATGAATCATGAGGGTGACAACTGTCATGACGATAATAACAAAGGCAAGAGTAATCAGATGGGATTGCCATATAGGGAGAACCGGAAAGAAAAGATGCTTTAAGTATTCGAGCGCGATAATTGAAAACGAAAGCAGGAATATTGTCAAAATCAAAAGTTTTGTCCTCGTCGGATTCATAGTCAAAACAGCCCCCCTGTCTTCTTGCAGCCTTCAATTTCTCAATGAATTATATTGCATGCAGGCCTCTGTCACTCGCATATTATAACAGGAAAGGACATTTTTTTCAACATCATGGAGATTTCATAGGATAAGTATCTGACACATCCACCTTGCTGATTGATGTAAAAGGGCGATTGTATACTATATTAATAAACAGGTAAATGAAGGGTTGCTTCCACATTGCCATAACATGAAGGTACTAATAAATGAGGAACCTGAAATATACATTTGTCCTTCTTCTGATCGCTCTCTCCTTTTGGCTGGGCTATATGATTTCTTCCAGCCAGAATAATCATCGTCCAGGAGCAACAGCGGTGTCTGACGCGTCTGTTTCTGTGGGATGGACATGTTCAATGCATCCCCAGATACGCCAGCCGAAGGCCGGAAAATGTCCGATATGCGGAATGGATCTGATCCCAGTCAAAGGCGATTTGGGCGGAGGCTCTGCATCTTCGGAATTGAAACTTACGCCTGAGGCGGAGAAGCTCGCCGAAATAGAGACCGCCCCTGTTGAAAGGAAGTTCGTCACGACTGAAATCAGGATGCTCGGAAAAATAGCCTACAATGAGGAAACCATGGCATTCATCACAGCGAGGATGCCCGGCAGGATTGACAAACTTTTCGCAAACTACACTGGAATAGCCGTGAGGAAAGGCGATCACGTCGCTGAAATATACAGTCCCGACCTGCTTCTTGCCCAGCAGGAGCTCATCCAGTCCCTCAACCTCCTGAAAACCTCTAAGCCTGAAGATGAGTTCGCCCTCAGGATATTGAATTCCGTCAAGGAGAAATACCGTCTCTGGGGTTTCAGCGACGCGCAGGTGCAGGAAATAATCAAAAGGGGCAAGGTGTCGGATCATCTCACCATAACTGCCCCCATACAGGGCATCGTGACTGAAAAGAACGTGGCGGAGGGCATGTATTATGAAAAAGGGGAGAAGCTTTTCACCATTGCGGACCTTAACATCGTATGGGTCAACCTCGAAGCATATGAAATGGATCTGCCATGGATAAAATATGGGCAGGAAGTCGACTTCACCACCGAAGCGTATCCTGGAAAGGGCTTCAAGGGGAAAATAGCATTCATACAGCCTTTCATGAACGAAGCGACCCGCACTGTCAAGGTAAGGCTCAACGCCGACAACTATGACGGCATGCTCAAGCCCGGAATGTTCGTGAATGCAGTACTCCGTGCGAAACTCGCAGCAGGCGGAAAAATCCTGAACACCTCGCTTGCGGGAAAATGGATAAGTCCGATGCATCCGCAGATAGTAAAGGACGGCCCCGGCAAATGCGATGTCTGCGGAATGGATCTGGTACCGGCGGAATCGCTGGGGTTTTCGGATGAGGACGACAGGAACCTCCATCCTCCGCTCGTCATACCGGCATCAGCCCCGCTGCTGACAGGGAAACGGGCGGTCGTATATGTCGCGGTTCCCGGCAGGAAAGGAGCCTACGATGGCAGGGAGGTGAAGCTTGGTCCGCGGGCTGGAGACTATTACATCGTCGAATCCGGCCTGTCCGAAGGGGAGAAAGTCGTTACAAGAGGAAGTTTCAAGATTGACAGTTCGCTGCAGATCCTGACGAAATCCTCGATGATGTCGGCGCCGGTTGACGGCAGGATTGGAAACAGGCCTGCTGTCCAGGGAAAAAAGGAATCCTACTCCCAGCCACCTCCTCCCGACGAGATACTCGCAGCGTACTTCGCGGTTCACAAGGCTCTCTTCTCCGAGAATCTTGACGAGGCAGCAAGGAATGCGGCAAAGCTGGACGAACGTTATTCAACCACTCTTGGAACTTCAAAGGATATCAAGACCGCCCGCGAGAATTTCGCGCATATCTCGGCGCATCTCTACAAGGAGGTATCAGGATCGGCGATGCAATTGAAGAAGCCGCTGTACAGGATATCATGTCCGATGGCATTTGAGGACAAGGGGGCCTACTGGCTGCAGGACAGCGACAAGGTGCAGAATCCATACTTCGGCTCGATAATGCCGAAATGCGGAGAGCTACAGGAAACCATTCCTGACGGGAAGTAAACCGTATTAAATAAAGAAATCAGAAGAACATGCCTTGCGGCATTGATCCGCCGTAGCTTTATGCGGAGGAGGTTAAGCCCACAAGGGCAGTTCTTTTATATTTTCCAGGACATTGAATGATCGGCAGAAAATCAAAACAGTGGCTTGAACGGTATGTTGACGGCAATGAAGTGACGCTGCTCCACAGCGGTGATCAATTCTTCAATGCCCTTGAAGAGCATATGCGGAACGCGAAGAAGCTCATACATCTGCAGATCTACATATTGGAACCAGACTCTACTGGCATGCACATCATAAAGCTCCTGAAAGAAGCTGCCGCGCGCGGAGTTCAAGTGTACGTGGTTCTAGATGCTTTCGGCTCCCAGAACATGCATGCCAGCCACATGCAGGACATGCAGGGCTCCGGGATCAACATCCGGAAATTCGCCCCAATGCTGAGGGGGATTCGCATCAGCATCAGCCGCAGGATGCACCATAAGATATTTGTCGCCGACGGAGATGTTGCGATCACAGGAGGATTGAACATTTCAGACAGCTATTTCGGCATGAACATGGCGCCATGGCTGGATTATGGCGTCCAGCTCCGGGGCCCGATCTGCGCTGAACTGGAAAGGACCTGCCGCGAACGATGGAGACGCCAGTTCCACAGGAACAGGCTGCCCGTCGAGCATCCCAAAAAATGTGGCGCCATCCGTGCAAGGGCGAGCCGCAACGACTGGTTCCGCAACAGGTCGCAGATATCCAAGACCTACCGCGACATGCTTTCCAGGGCCAGCAAGGAAGTCCTGATGCTTTCACCTTATTTCCTTCCTGGCTACCATCTGACAAGGCTGATCATGCGCGCCCGGAAGCGCGGCGTGAGGGTGGTGCTTGTTCTCCCCGGGCTGTCCGACGTGCCCCTCGTAAAACATGCCACCGAACATCTCTACTCGACATTCCTGCACCGCGGGATTGAAATCTATGAGTGGAAGGAAACCGTGCTCCACGGCAAAATCGCAGTAATGGATTCATCGTGGTGCACCATAGGATCCTACAATCCCAACGCGCTGAGCGACTACCTGAGCATGGAAATGAACATTGACATAGACGACATAGATTTCTCAGCCCGTCTGCGCAGGGAGATTGAAAGCAGGATAATCTCGCACAGCAGGAAAATAACCGAGGACAATTACCGTAAAAGCAACAGCCTGTACATGAGCATCTTCAACAGGATCGCCTACTACATAATCTGGTTCCTGCTCAGGCTGCAGTACCTGCTCACATCCTCGAAATGAAAATAATACCTGCCTGTATTAATTTTATTCATCATTTTTTATTCATCATATGAATAGCGCATTTGGCAGTTTATATTTTTTTAAATATAATTCCCGGAGGCTATAGATGGAAAATGCCAGGACCCAGATAATCGCCACGGTCGGACCGGCAAGCAATGATGAGAAGACCATGAAATCGCTCATCGATGCCGGCGTCGACATATTCAGGATAAACCTTTCCCATTCCGACAGGGAGACGCACCGGGCTTCGATAAGGAAGGCCAAGGCCCTGGGTGCAATAGTCATGATCGACCTTCCGGGACCGAAACTCCGCATCGGAGATACAAGCGTCCCCCTCCCCTACAACGTCAAGGTCGGAGAAAGGATTTTCTTCACTGGTTCGACTGCCGACTTCAAAGACTCAATGCCCAGCTTTGCCATCCCGAGAGGGGTTAATTTTTCAATGGCTGAAAAAGACATGCGCGTACTGGTAGACGATGGAAAGCTTGAATTCATAGTCAAGGAGGTCTCGCCAAAGGGAGTCGTCGTGCAGAGCGATTCCGAAGGGCCGCTCTGCCCCAGGAAAGGTGTTGCGTTCTCAATAGACCTGACAAACTTCCCACCGCTTGTCGACGAGGACCGCCGTGCGATTGCGGAACTCGCGGGCGAGCCATTCGACATAGTCGCGGCCTCATTCGTAAGAAATGAAGATACGATAACCGAACTCCGCGACGAACTGGCGAAGCATGGAAGTTCCGCCCGTATAATCGCCAAGATAGAGGATCCGTCCGGCGTAAGGAACATCGAGGCCATCATCAAGGCCGCCGACGGGATCATGGTCGCCCGCGGGGATCTCGGGGTCTGCACTCCAATCGCCGCCCTTCCCATCCTCCAGAAAAGGCTTGTCTGCCTTGCCGTCTACTACAGGAAGTACGTGATCGTGGCTACACAGATGCTCGAGTCCATGACTGAGAATCTTTTCCCGACCAGGGCAGAGGTCACTGACGTGGCGAATGCCGTGCTGGACGGGGCCGATGCGGTGATGCTTTCCGGAGAAACCTCCGTAGGCAGGCATCCGGTCAAGGTCGTCGAAACAATGTCGAAGATAATATTCCATGCCGAATCCGCATTCAGGACAGGGCTCAAGGACATTCTATAGGCTATGACTTAATGAAAAAATTCAAACCAGTACCATTCAGGCACAGGCCAAAGGGCATGACAATCCTCTACGAGGACATGGATGTCATAGTGATCGACAAGAGTTCCGGCCTTTTGACTGTGAGGACGAATTACGAGAAGGAGAAAACAGCCCATCAGATCCTGATCGACTACATACGCAGAGGCGACACCAAGTCAAGGAAGCAGCTTTTCGTAGTACATCGGCTTGACCGCGACACTTCCGGGGTCCTCGTATTCGCCAAAAGTTTCGAGGCCATGGAAAATCTCAAACAGCAGTGGGGTGTCAGCGTAAAGAAGAAATACGTGGCTGTTGTCCATGGAATAATGAAGGAGAAGAGCGGGAGAATTACTTCATATCTTGCGGAGAACGACGACTATGAGGTTTTTTCAGTCAACGATCCGCAGAAGGGGAAACTTGCAATCACTGCCTATGAAGTCATAAAGGAGACAAAGAGATGCAGCTTGATTGAGATCGACCTGCTGACAGGCAAGAAAAACCAGATCCGCGTTCATTTCCTGGAGAAAGGGCATCCGATCGTCAATGACGAAAAATATGGGAATATGTTCAAGCGCAATGGCCGCCTTGCACTTCATTCACAGTTCCTGACCTTCAACCATCCATACTCGGGCAGGACGATGACCTTCGAAGCCAAAGTTCCTGACTGCTTTGACATCTATTTGAATGCGTGAGTGACAGAAAAAGTCGCTCAGCTTGAAAATCACGCTGCCTATTTCACAGGCTTTTTTTCAGCTGCATCTTCAGGCACATATACGACATCGCCATTCTTGAGCTGGTATGCTGTTCCAAGACGCTGCCCCTCGCCGCCGAGTTCCCGGTCTGTCGGCCGGTACTTGTCAAGCTTGTAGCCTTCTGTATTGAGCTTCTCCAGAACAGGATTCTTCTGCGCCTGTTCCGATGGATTGGCCTGGGGCCTGTGGTTTTTCCAGGCTACGGCAAGCGCAAGTATGAGCGCGGCGATTAGCACCATGCCTACGTCGAAGAGGTTCGCGACTCCGGTCAGCGGATCCTCCTCAGCAGAGGACAGAAGCCTTTTATAGCCTGATTTGAATTTAATCTTTCTGTCCTGCATCATGCACTCCTTCCTTTGACAGGAAATGATAGACATACTCGATGTCTGATAGGTCCTTGGCATACCAGTGCCGACGTCCGATTGATATGAAATAACAGATGGTGCTGACTCCGAGACCCAGTATGGTCGTGCCGAAGGCAGCGGCAAGGTTTCCTGCGATTGAAGCGACATTCCCTGCTGAAAGACCGAGAAGCGCGGGCCCCATAGGGATGAGAGTGCCAATTAGACCAAGTGCAGGTCCGAGCCTTATTCCAAGGTTCATGCGCTGATGGCCATGCGACGCCTCTATCTCGATGTCGGCAACAGTCTTGCCAAGGTGTTCTGTATCGTTTACAAGATGAGCCCCCTTCGCTGCAAAGACAGATACGAAGCCTGGATACTCGGTCCTGTCGAAGAAACTTCTGGCGACTTGTAACGTATCCTCGTCCTTTGCAGCAATAAGCTTTTCTACAAACGCCGTCCAGTTGCGCTTATTCCTCCTGCGTTCAATGCATTCCCTAGCGTACCCTCCTAATTCGAGAAAAGCCCAAATAAGAAGGACAAAGAGCATGGCAAAGACCGGTATGATGAGTATTCTGGAAATGATTATCAGGATTTCTGTATTAAATGAAAACATAAACATGGATTCCTATCTATTGAAGTTTCGGTGCGCCCTGCCGTAATTTGAAACCCAGCACCAGTGCGACGAACATGAAGAGAACGGGAATAAGCAGGAACTTATATCTGTCCAATTGTTCCAGAAGTGTCTGCTTCTTTACGGCCAGCTCCTTTCCCTTTATCTGTTCGGTTTTAAGCTGATCCTGCGCCTGCTGTTCAGTTTTTTTTGCAGTATCGGTCGCAGGATCGGGCTGAACCTGCGCTGTCGAAGATGCATTCTGCTGCTGGTTCTGAACTACGTTCTCCTTGTCCATGGCCGCCTTGTAGTCGGCAAGCAGATTGGCGTCACCCGGAGCGGAAAGCTTGTCCTCCAGGAACTTCTCGAAAGAATTGTTGCCACCGGTACGGATTCCGCCGTCAGGGCCATATTTCACAACGGATCTGGCGTATTCCTGCGCAAGTTCCTTCAATGTCGCCGCATCGGCATTCCAATATTCCTTCCTCGAAGCCTCCATGAGCATGTGGACGAGATTCTGGAAGGCGTGCGGATTCTCCTTGTCGAACCATTCCCTGACGTGCAGCTTCTTGCTGTCGTGGACATATACGTCGACGACTTCATTCCACTGGTCGTCCCTGATTGAGCCTTCCCTCATTATCTTCCATCCCAGCATGTTTGAAACATTCGTCTTGACTTGGTCGGCACCGGCGTAGCCTTCCTTCATCATGCCTTCGATCCATTTGCGGTTGAAGAGGCGGACATGGAAGTCGGTGTTGATGGCGTCTTCGGCGGTGACCATCCTGACCTTGGAGGGATCACGGACATCGGCGAAATAATATTTTGGTTCCTTTCCGGTAAGTTGCTTGATGGCCATAGAAAGACTGCCGTCGATGTACCAGGTATACTTGTTGGAGAGCGGACTGGAGACGCTATCGGCCCAGCTTCTTATGACTATCTCGGAACCTTGGATTGCCTGCCTGTATGACTCCGGAGCCTCTTCGCCCCAATGGTTCTCGGTGTAGAGGCTGCGGCTGTGTTCAAGATAGGTGCGCATGAGATCCTCGCGGGAGTTCCACTCGCCGGTCTTCTGTACCAGGTAATAGTACCAGCTTGATCCCATCTGCCCCGGAGGCATGCCGAACATTCTGGCAACAGATGAGTATTCCGCCTTGGCCGGCTCCATTCCACTCTGGAGAAGTTCGTCTTTTACCTTAAGCGTATTTTCCCTTACAGTATTACCGGGTTCATCAATATTTGAGATCAACCTTATCGCCTTGTCGATAAGCTGCATCCTTGTGGGAAGCTGGTCGCGATAGAGTCCTCTAAGCTGGATGAAGACGTCGACGCGGGGACGTCCGAGTTCCTTTGCCGGAATCAGTTCTACGGAGCCTACGACCCTCTTGGCATCCCACACGGGACGCACTCCCATGAGATAGAGTATCTGGGATTCGATAACTCCGAAATCCCTGTAGGTGGACATAGGACCAAGACTGAATGCTACCTTGTTGGGATATCTGCCGTTCTTCTCAAATTCACCTTTAAGGAGATCATCAATGAGCTGCTTTCCAATCTCCCATGACTGCGGAGTGGGTATCTCTTCCGGATTCACGACGAACATATTGCGCCCGGTTGGCACGGAGCCAGGATTCCTGTCGGGACTGTTGCCGGGACCCGGGACAACAAAACGTCCACCAAGGGCGGCCATCAGTCCGGAGAACTCATTGCCGGTATTCCGTAGATCTGCATTGAGCTGGACAATCATTGCGAAAGTCTCTTTCAATAGTTTCGGCAGGCCATCATCCGGAACTGCCGCGCCGATGGATTTAAGCGATTCCTCAGGGGAAAGCCCCTTCTCAACCACAAGGCGTATTGCACTCTCCCCTTTTTTCCTTATGACCATCTCTCGGTCCAACCCGTTTTCAGGAGACAGCAACTTTCCTACAGCATCGAGGAATTTATTTCCGGCGCAGCGCACGTAATATGGTATCAGCTGTTCTTTTGAAGGCACCTGTCCAAATATGTGGAGTGAGACCGGAACCGATTCATTTGCTATTGTTTCAAGATGGGTTTCAACGGCCTCGATCTCCTTCAGTGTCGGCAGGCGTCCTCCTGAAAGATCAAGCTTGAGATCCTTTGCCAGATCCAACTTTATAACCTGTTCTCCGATGGACTTGGCGAACTTATCCTTGAGGGCTCCTTCCTCGACACGAGTCCATTTCTCGATGTCGGACTGGAGATTCTTCAGGTCATCGGAAAGTTCAGCTTCGACAAGAGGAGGGGTAAGATGGTCGACAATCGTCGCGTAAGTCCGGCGTCTCAACGGGACCGACTCTCCAAGGTTGTTGATTATCCAGACGCCTATGTTGGGAAGCCTTCCAATGATTATGTCGCACCAGTCCGTACTGACAAGGGCATCTGCTTTTCCAGGAAGAAAAAACTCGGAACCGTGCGTGCCAAAATGTACGATCGCGTCTGCCGGGAATCCTTCCTGCAACCAGAAGTATGTGGCAAGATAGTTATGAGGTGGCGGAGTAAGCTTGTCATGGGTCTGCACTGCAAGAGCAGTAACCGATTGCGCCTCACCCCTCAGGGGCTGCGGGAGAAGAATGACGTTCCCCATGTCCAGACGCGGTATGACAATATATTTCTTCCCTTCGTTCTCCCAGACGAGGAAATCTCCAGGAGGTGGCCCCCACTGATGTTCAAGTTCCTTGCGCCTGATTTCCGGAACCTTCTCATCATACCATTTCCTGTAAGTCTCCACAGGAAGCAGTATTGCCTTGCCGCTGCGTGCGAGCCTGTCGAGTACAGCCGGATTCCATATCCCGACCTGGCGTCCATGATCCTTCATCCTGGAAAGCAGTTCATCCTCATTCCGGGGGGCATCCTTCACGCCATATCCTTCGGCAGAAAGTCTTTTGAGGACTTCAACCATGCTGCGGGGCGCGTTCATGTTCATGCCTGTAGGAGTACCACGCATAAGTTCCGACTTGCCCATCTCCCGGTCATAATAAATGAAGGCGACCTTGCGTGATGGTGCCGGCACACTGCGGAGTTTCAGCATGGCGCAGGCCCTGTCGGCCAGATGACCGACGCGTTCCTGAACAGGAGTCAGCGCCTCTTCGCTTCCTCCCCCCTTGATGGTTGCGGATACGAAGAGCGGCTGTGTTCCGCCAATGCATTCCTGCGTGATGATCTGGTGGGCGCGTCCATTGTTCAGTCCAAGCATGTTTGATGGATTGAGATATTCTTCCATGGACTGCCCTTTGTTGAAGAGCGATGAGATATGGGGGACGTCGAGTTTCTTCCTGGTCTCAGGGGATTCGCTGCCATGGCAGGTGTGGACGACGAGTCCTGGCTTGAACTCCAACTCCCTTTCCTCATAGCCATTTTTCCCGTCGGTCAGCCCAATTGCGAGAACGCCTCGCTTCTCGAATTCCCTGATAAGAGCGTCTACGACCTCAGGCTGCTGGAATATCAGGTGATTTGAGTGGGCTAGGACAATCACGCGCTCCATCTTCGATATGTCGCGTTTTTTAGAAGCCCAGTCAAGAAAACTTTTGATGTCCGAAAAACCATCAGGCTTGTCAGGATGGTATACAAGAGGTGCTTCGGGATCCACAGGCGGCTCGATCTTCATATCCCTGCCACAACATTTGACAAGCGCGTAGACCAGGAACCTGCGGAGGTTCTCCTTGTTGGAATTGTAGTATTTCTTCAGCTCGTCGTCATTGACAAATGTTCCATCCTTCGCCATCGCCGGCATCAGCAGCGCCCAGGATCCGTCGCCGGAACAAGGATATGCCCTGAACTTTGGATTTTTTCCCCTGGCAATCCTGAGCAGTTCAGTGTACTGGTCCCTGGCATCCTGTCGCGAATGCTGGAGGAAGACGGCATCGTATTTCGAGAAGTCCGCCTTCCTGGCGACGATCTCCTCGTCGTTGATGTATTCAACCTGTACTCCTAAAGGTTTGGCGTATTCGGAGAAAGACTCAAACATTCCGCCGTGGAGACCTACAAATCCAAAGTACGGCTTCTTGTCAGCATCCAGGCCAAAGGCGAGAAAAGAAAGGCATACACAGGCATGCACAAGCAGAATTTTCAACTTCGAATGGAATGTAGCCCTAGTATTCATGGAAGTTTCGCCATTTCCGCATCGGGATTCGAATAGCAGGTGAATGACTCGTTAGTCCTTCGTATCTCAGCGTTGGACAATGAACTGCCATCAGATTTTATTGCACCGGATGTCACAGGGAAGTCACCGCTCCTGATGGTGTCAGCGTGTCCGTCTGCACAGAGCACATTGCTGGATCTGTTAGGTCCTCCGGGATGTCGGAACCCGACCCTGCGGTACTGAACTCCATAACATGATCTGTTCTGCCGTCCGGCATATATTCCATCCGCTATGGCAATGAGTTTTGAAGGGGCCTTGAAAGAGGTGATCCTCGTCGGAGCTATTGTAATAGTGGAGCTTGGAGTCGTACCGGTGCATGTTCCCGTCCATCCCGCCGAACCTGAATAATACATGTCCTGGTAGTCGCCAGTACTGGCGGTACCTGTCGGGTTGCTGGCATTCATCCAATAGGCGACATTTATAATCTTATTGAAGCTGCGTGCGGGAATCGTGACACCGACGTTGGTTGAACCTGATTTGGATAGAGGCCAGGGACACCAGCCGTCCGCATTCCTGTATGTCCCGTCATTAAGACCCGTGTTCCCGGTCAGCCATCCATTCACATCCGCTGCATCCGGACAGTAGAAGACATTGCTGTCCGGCCTGTCTTTCTCACCTGTAATATAGTTGTCGCGGTCGAGTATGGGAGCCCAGCCGTCCGCTACCGTGACTGATGTTCCACTCATGTTATAAGATGGGACGACTCGTTCGCTGTTGTCATTCTGGTAGCCGACAAGAGCAATTCCAATCTGTTTCAAATTGGACATGCAGGCAGTTCCTTTCGCCTTCGCCTTGGACTTGCTGAGCACCGGCAGGAGAAGTCCGGCCATTATTCCTATTATCGCAATCACCACGAGGAGTTCAACAAGCGTGAATAATTTCCCCGACCTAGACATAATAATATCCTTTCACCTTTAATTATCAGAATCAACTTTAATTATTGAGAATCCTTTTTCCGATCTTGCGAGTTCAATTATGTATCCGCCGGCATTGTCAAAATTACAGAAGGCCGAATAGCTTTCAGGATCACGGCGTTGAACTATCGTGCTGACAGTAAACGGCTGGCCCGATATGAGGTTAAGGTTCCCGTAAATTTCATTCTTCCGCGGACCTGAAACATTTCCCAGGGACAGCTTGTCGGAATTCATGAGGTCGGCAAACTTGACGCCATCGAGTATCTTGTGGAGCTGATCGCCCACGTCGGCAGACGCACTGGAACCAGGAGGAAGAACCTTCGTGGCCGGCGCCCTGAAAAGATCTTTCCCATTCAAAATCAGATCACTGCACATCCATAGTGACACACATATAGAGGCGGTGCAGAAAAAGATAATCGCATATTCATATCTGACGCGACTGAGGAAATTCTCAACTTTTACATGCCTGGATGCATGAATGACGTCTAGAATTTGCTTCTTCTTCTTTTCGGCCTCACCATGGAGATGCCTATATTCCTTCAACGTTTCTTCTTCCTTCGCTCTGTCCTGCTGTTGCCGTTTGGCCTCTATCTCCTTTGAAAGCGACCTCATGTCATTTAATGTTTTCAATGTAGAACTATCCTTTTCCTAAGCCTAACAGATATAATTATTTTATTATTATTGGTCAATTTATTAATTTTATTAATATTGTCAAGCAATAATAACGAATTTATAAGTTTTTTTTAATCCAGAAATTTTATAGAAGAATATTGCAGTAGGAAAGTAGCGATACCAGAGCTAATTAATTGCAGGAGGATCGTCGTCGTTGGCTGTACCGGAGAACATTTTATTTGTGCCGTTGACATCCACCGCGCCGTCAGCCTTGACGTTGTATCCGAGATCCTGCAGGCTGAGCACATCGACATGTCCGTCCAGGAATGCGATGTTCGCAAGTTTTGAATGTACGGCATATGGAGCTGAACGGCTGGCGGGAGCACGTGAACTGTCGTTGCAATAGTCGCTGCTTCCGGCGACAAGCCTCGGCGGATCAAGGGCCCAGGCATGATTTCCGATCTTGCTGTCGCCATTCGCCGTCCCGCCCTGCAGGACGGCATCATAAGGCTGTCTCGCCGAAGCAGCTTTTCCAGCGGCGGTCCCCATGCAGTCGGCAAAGACAACGGTACTGTCGAGATTCTTGATTGAACTTATCTTGCGCGGCCAGCTTATATACTTGGAAGTCGCACTGTTCAACCTGGAATTTCCAAGGAACTGGAAGTTATAACCATATGAATAATTTCTTCCGTTGTCCCTGTCAAGTCCTGTGACAGGATCGGGCTGGGGACATACGAATATCTTGTTGTCGACCCGCTGTGTGTTGTCACCGGCCGCAAGCGGATCCGGGGTGCTGAACGCATAGAATTTCGCGGAGACTCCGATCTGGGCATACCATCTTGGCTTGAACTTCATGCCATTCCCCACGTCATACACACCACTCGGCATCCTTCCGGCGACCATGTATCCCGCATAATCATCGGCATACATGGTGAATCCTACTGCTATCTGCTTCATATTGGCCATGCATAGAGTGCCCTTGGACTTCTTCTTCGCCATGTAAATTGCCGGGAGGAGTATCCCTATAAGGATGAATATTATCCCAATCACCACCAGCAGTTCGATGAGAGTGAATCCATTTTTGATTTCCGACTTCCTGTTTCCTGTTTTCATTCTAACTCCCTATTGCCTTATTACTTAATATTAATTTCAGGCGGCCTGAAATTAATCCTCGATGTCTATTGAACTTATCTTGTAGTCGCCTTCAAGCCGGTTCAGCCTGAAGGTGATATTCCTATCCTTGTCAGTCAACGCACTCGCATAATAGCAGTCTTCATTCTTCACGTAGACGATTGTCTTCAAATCCAAGCTGTCCGTCTCGCTCATGAAGCTTTTTATCTTATCCTGGTTAACAGTGTTGAAGAGCTGCGCAAGGGAAGGATTGCCCTTGTTGGATTTTACTTCCTGCATCAGCTTGTCCACCGTGGCGGAGATGACTCTGTTGCTGCTTTCCTCTGTGCAGACAGTGACTTGGTATTTAGCTCCCTGCAGCGGCGAGTTTATTATTCCGTTGGCATGCAGATAGAAGCATTCTCCGGCAATTATGGCGACAAGAATGGACAATCCTATGTAGTCGAAGCGTATCCTGGAAAAATAATTTTCAATATGGATGTAGGCAGAAGACTGCAGATCCGCCTGGATTTTATTTTTGTTTCTAGCAGCCTCGGAATGGAGACGTATTTGCTCCTTATATTTATTCACTTCCTGGAGCTTCTGAAATTGCTTCTTCCTGCCTGCCAGATTGCGTGTAACTTCACGTAGTTCTTTTAAAGACGATGACATATGAAAACCCCTAATTCATTTTAATCTCAACTTGTCACTATTGCTTATTTTATTAGTTTTATTAGATTTGTCAAATCGACTTGTTATATTATTGTTTAGAATTATACTAAAAGAGCACGAAATATTCAAAGTTATCTGTCAAGAGAGACTATGAACCAGGAATTAAGCTGTTACGAATATGAGATTCTGGAAAAGCACGGCATCGGAAGGCTGGGCGAACAGATTTTCCTTGGATTCGATCCGAACCTCAACCAGCAGGTAATGATCAGAATGCTTCCAGCCGACATGATTTCCGAGAACGATACTTTCCACAGATTCATGCAGGGCGCAAAACTGACGGCCGCACTCCATCATCCGAACATCCTGACCGCCTACAAGGCCGGAGAAGCGGAAGATGGAAATATTTTTTTAGTTACAAGATTCGAGGAAGGACTCTTCCTGGACAAACATCTGAAAGTGCACGGGAAATTCAATGAGGATGAAGCCTCAGACATGATCGCATCCCTGGCCGACGCCCTGCATTATGCGTGGGAGACCAAAATGATAATCCACAGGAACGTGTGTCCGGAAACAATACTGATATCGAAGGACAAGCGCCCCATGCTGACGGATTTTGGAATTGCAAAATCACGATCCCTGAATTTAACAGACACCTTGAAAGGCGTCATCCTGGGAAATCCGCAATATATGAGCCCTGAACAAGTCAGGGGAGAAAAGGAACTGGATTTCCATTCGGACATGTACTGTCTCGGGCTCGTCTTCTATGAAATCCTTGCGGGTTTTCCAGCTTTCCATAATAAATCTCCTGAAACACTGATGTCGATGCAGGAAAACAGACAGCCTGTAAGCCTGAAATTCAGGAATCCGGATCTTTCGGAACGCTGCGTTAAGACAATAAACAGGATGCTGGAGAAGAATAAGAGCAGACGCTATCCATCATGGAATGAACTGAAAGAGGATCTGGAGAAACTGTCGGGACGCATGGAAGCCACTTCCGAGCATAATCTCCCCGACGAAGCCGGCAAGTACAAAATATCCTCCGCCGCAGGCAGGATAAGAAGCCTGGCAACCATGATGCTCACAAAACTGGGCCGGCGATAAATTTGCCCGCAGGCAAATTTATAAAATTACAATTTCCCATGCGTTCAAGTTGAAAAAATGTGACTTGAGCCTATTTTATCATTCCTGTTTGCTTAAAAACAGTTGAATGTCAATGAACATTAATTTAGGAGAAATAGAAAATGGTGAAGATCCTTCATGACAGCGACGCTGATGCCAGCGTGCTCAACGGCAAGACAATTGCAATCATAGGCTACGGAAACCAGGGTTCAGCCCAGGCCCTTTGCCTGCGCGATTCAGGCGTCAATGTAATCATCGGTGAAACAGAGACACTCAATGGCAATCCTAACCGGTCATGGCAAAGAGCCGTCGATGAGGGATTCAAGACAATGACGATCTCCGAGGCCGCCAAGGCCGCCGACATCATACACATCCTCCTTCCCGACGAATTCCACGGCCCTGTCTACAAGAAGGAAATCAAGAAATACATGAAGCCTGGAAAAGTCCTTTCCTGCTCGCATGGTTTCAATATCATATTCAAAGGGATAGTCCCTCCTGCAGACGTCGACGTGATCATGGTCGCTCCGAAAAGCCCGGCCACTGAAGAACGCAAGGCATTCCTTGCAGGTTTCGGAGTTCCTGGACTTTTCGCAGTCAGGCAGAACCCCAGCGGCAAGGCCAAGGAAATAGCGCTTGGAATGGCCAAGGCCATGGGCTTCACGCGCGCAGGCGTCCTTGAATGCACGTTCGAACAGGAAACCTATGAAGATCTCTTCGGCGAACAGACCGTGCTCTGCGGCGGACTCGTCGAACTCATGAAGGCCGGATTTGAAGTCCTCACAGAAGCCGGATACCCTCCGGAAATGGCTTATTTCGAGTGCGTGCATGAAATGAAGCTGATCGTCGATCTCATCTACGAAGGTGGAATCCAGAAGATGAACGCAATCATATCAAACACCGCCGAGTGGGGCGAATATGAAGTCGGCCCCAAGATCATCAACGCCGCTACCAAGGCCAGGATGAAGAAGGCGCTCAAGGATGTTGAAAGCGGCAAATTCGCCCGCAAGTGGCTCAAGGAAAGCAGGAGCGGCGCCCCGAACCTCCTTGCCAAACGCAAGGCCCTCGGCGAACATCCCGTTGAAGTTGTCGGCAAGCAGATCAGGGAAATGTTCGAACACAAATAATATCTGGCGATTGGGTGATTTGGCGATTGGGTGATTGGACAGATGTGAAAAACTTAAACTCTTTTTCCTTGTTCAATCACCAGATCTCCAAATCATATCAATCCAACAATGGTACCAAGTGAGTAAACTACTCAAGACAAATGATGCAGCGAAATACCTGGGAGTATCCCGCTCCAGCCTGACCAACTGGGTCAAGCAGGGTCTGCTTGGCAGCGGAGTGACTCCCGGCGGGCATTACAGGTTCACGGCAGACGAACTCGACAAGTTCGCGGAAAAGCGCGGCCTCAACATACCGAAGGCCATGAACGACTCGGGCAAGGTGAAGATACTTGTCATAGATGATGATGCCGCTTTCCGTGAGTTCATAAAAAACGCACTCGATGTCTTCTCCGGATACGAACTGAGGGAATCAATCGACGGCATGCAGGGCGCCCTCCTCATCGGCACATGGCAGCCTGACCTCGTAATCCTTGACTTGAGGATGCCGAACATGAACGGAGTTGAATTCTGCAGGATGCTCAGGCAGAACGAGGATACCGAGGACGTGAAAGTAATTATCGCCAGCGCATACCTGTCACCGGAGGCGAAATCCGACATTGCGAAACTCGCGGTCGACGTCGTCCTTGAAAAACCGGTCCGGCTCGGTTCGATTGTCGCCGCTGTTGAAAAGTGCACTGATTTGAAGCTCAGGTGATCCGGGAAGGATGCGTGGACGTCTGGATGCCTGGATGGATGGAAAAATAATACAGAATTGCCCGTGTTTCCCGTGTGTTCCCATTCATCCATCAATCCACACATCCATTCATCCTCCCCAAGTTTAATCTGATTTCGGGATAAAAGACAAAATGCTCTTGTCATCTTACACCAGGATTCCTGCCTCATCATTGCTCCTTTCCCTGTTTCTCCTCTTTCCTTCAGACCTCAGGGCCGGACAAGGCGTGGCCGTTGAAAAGAAGGCCGCGCCGGCCGAACCCGAAAAAGAACTGTCCGTGAAAATCGACGGCAAGGCCGATGACAAAGCCTGGGAAACGCTTCCTTTCAGAAACGTGAAATACGGGACGAAGGATATAAAATTCAAGATTCATTCCGATGACGCATATGCCTACCTCCTTGTCGTCTTCCCTTCCGAAAAGGAAAACAGGCAGCACATGCCATGGCGCTGGGATCCGCTGAAACAATATTACATTGTCGGACCTGAAAGGGAGGATGAACTCCATGTCCTATGGACGGAGCCGCCTGTTTCTTTAAAATCCGATGCCAGTCCGGAGAAGGCTGATGTCTGGATATGGCGTGCCGGCAGGACGGATCCAGCCGGTTTTGCAGATGACTACTCCATGCCCGGGAAAAACCTTGCGGATGACAAGACCGGCGATGGACCCGCTGAATTTCTCCCCGACCAGGGCCTCTCATGCTGGTTCAGCAGGTATTTCGTATCATTCACCGAGGACTCAGTTCCGCGTTTCTACCAGAGGCCTCCAACAGGCAGCGCAGCCGATGTCAAAGCAAAAGGTACGTGGAAGGAAGGAGTCTGGACAGTTGAATTCTGCAGGAAGATCAAAACCGGCAATCCTGACGACATGGATCTTTCCGGCAAATCAAACATAGGTCTTTCAATATTCACCGGCGCTCCTGTCAAATCCAGACTTTCATACTCATCCTTCACTTCCGTACCAGCCGCGGAGGATGAATCAAAATGAAGCTGAGACTGAACCACAGGATGCTCCGCCAGCTGATATTCTCGGCATATATCCTCTTTACAATACTGTTCTGCTCTCTTCTCATATATATAGGGAAAGGTGAAATCAGCAAGGCCAGGGCATATGCCGAACACGAACGGTCCTACATAGAGGCCCTGCTCTCATGCAGGAACTCCCTCAACCTCCTCGGCGATTCGGCAAAGGCGATACTTATGTCGCCAACAACGGAGAGTTGCTCGGTCTTCAACGAGCAGGCTTCTTCGTTCCGGAAGACGATAGGACTTCTGGCAAGGATCGAATCCGAAAGGGCCCTGCCCCCGGCTTCTTCGACGACTGAACTCCAATGCGAGACGCTGCTGCTCGCTTCAGTGGCCGAAGCGCTCTCCTCGGACATCCTTTCCTACGGGAATGAAAAGCAGCTTGTATCCGATGATATCCTGCAGATGAATGAAACCCTTGAGAGCATACAGACAAAACTCCAGGATATCCTGAAAATAGAAATGGATCATGCCGAAATGTGGCAGAGGCAGAGCCTTTTCTTCTTCAGCAACCTCCAGTACCTGCTCATACTTTTCTTCGTCCTGACGGCGATATTCAGCGTCGCCGCATCCTTCCTGTTCGGATACATCCTGAGGAGCTCCCTGCGCGAACTGAGCGAAGGCACCAAGGAAATCAGTTCCGGAAACCTCAAATACCGTTTTGAAGACATACAGCATGATGAGATCGGGAGCGTGATGCATGACTTCAACGTGATGGCAAAACGACTTGAACAGCAGAAGCTGGCCCTGGAGAAAATCAACCGCGAACTCGAGGAGAAGGCCACGCAGCTCATCGAGGCGCACAAGCACAAGGACCGATTCCTCGCGAACATGAGCCATGAACTCAGGACTCCATTGAATTCGATAATAGGCTTCTCGGAACTCATCATAAAAAGATGCGGGGTTCCTGACGGAGATCAGAAGACCCTCGCGCATTCACGGAGAATACTGTCAGCGGCCGAACATCTCCTCGATCTGATTTCGGATCTCCTGGAAGTGGCCAAGGTCGACGCCGGAGTCCTGAAACCTTCATTCGCCGAAATCAATCTTTCCAGCTGCGCCAGGGACATTCTCATGATGCTCAAGCCTATTTCCGAGCAGAGAGGACTCGCCCTTGATTCCGACATCGCCGACGACATAATGGTAACAGCCGATGAAAGACTCATCAAGCAGATCCTGATAAATCTTGTCAACAATTCGATAAAGTTCACGCACCAGGGCTCCGTCTCGGTAAAACTCCATGTATCCAGAGAGACCGCAGTAATCGATGTCGTCGACACCGGCATAGGCATAGCCGAGGACGACCAGAAGCGCATCTTCAAGGACTTCCACCGAGTGGAAACCGGGCTCACCTCTAATTACGAGGGGGTCGGGCTTGGACTCACTTTGAGCAAAAGACTCGTTGAATTGCACGGGGGGAAGATTACTGTAAAAAGCGAACTCGGGAAAGGCAGTACCTTCACAGTTTCAATACCATTGAAACGATGAACGGCATAAAAAATAAAACAGGAGATCACAGATGAAGAATAAAACAGCAGGAATGATAGCCGGCTTGCTTGTCCTTTTGGCTTTCACAGGATGCGAAACAACCAATCCAGCGCAGGAAAAAAAGGATGCGGAGGAACCGAAGCTGTCTGAAACACTTCGGCCCGCCCTTGCCGAGGCGGAAAAAGTCAATCTCGCCGAAGTCATTATAGACAGGATGCTTTCCGGCATGAACAAGGACAGCTACGACCTGTATACCGAGAATTTCTTCAAGGGCCTCAAGGACCAAGTCAAGGAAAAGGACTTCATGACCTTGAACACGGATCTGAGGAAGCAGCTTGGAGACTACAAGTCGAAGACATACATGGGCATGCTCAACAAGCCGCTGATCGACATATTCCTCTGGAAAGCCAAGTTCACAAAGACCGACGAGGACGTGCTTATCCGTCTCTTCCTGATTGAAGAGGATGGAAAATACAAGGTCTCATCTTTCAGCATAAGCCCGTTCTGAGCATCTGATATGGAAACCCGATTTGATTTTGAGTTGCACCGGTTATATTTTAACACATAACAAAGGAGGAAGAATGAAGAAACTAATTGCACTTGTCATTGGACTCGGCGCCATCGGATTCCTGCTCGCAGGATGCACGACCATGAGACTTGCGGGAGCCACCCAGGAACAACTCAAAGCCCCGATCGAAAAGGTTGCCGCAGCCATAAAGGTTGCCGCTCCGAAGGCCGGACTTGAAGCCATGACCCAGGAGAAAGACACTCCGGTTGAAGGCGAATTCAAATCATCCGAAGCATTCGTGATATACAAGAAGATCGATGACAACAGGACGAACCTGTATGTGAGCATCGGCGGAGTCCCGGACCGCGACAGGGAAAAACTCATGATAAACGAGATCAAGAAGGCGCTTGGAGTGAAATAACTCTTCCAGCTGCATTTTCAAAGGCCGTGGAGCCATAAGCTTCACGGCCTTTCCATTTACTGGAAATCACTTCCCGGTCATTGCACGGTGATATGCGATTATGCCCTCGGCTATGCCGAATGTTATCTTGTCCTGATATGAGCCTGTGGCGAGGTTCCGCTCCTCAGTGAGATTTGAAAGGAACCCAGCCTCAACCAGGACTGCAGGGCATCTGGCATCCCGCAAAACTGCAAAGCGCGCCTGCTTTACACCCCTGTCCGTCGCTCCGGTATTTCTCAATACTCCCCTCTGGATGCAGTAGGCGAGGTAAAGGTTGTTCTTATTGAAGCTGTTTCCATCTTCCTTCTTGGAGCTTTTTGCTTTTGCATCAGCTGATGAAGGAGCACCTTCAGGAGTAAGGCAGTATGTCTCGACGCCATTTATCCCCGAAACTCCATGTCCCGCTGAATTGCAGTGCAGCACAACGAACAGGTCCGCCTTCAAGGCCGCCGCCTTGGCGGGACGGTCGGGAAGCTCGATAAACGTGTCCTTGTCCCTGGTCAGCAGGACAATATATCCTTTCGCACGTAGAATATCCTTTAGCCGTCTAGCCATCTGCAATACCAGATCCTTCTCCCGATAAAATCTCCCCTGCGCACCATTGTCCTTGCCGCCATGGCCGGGATCGATGACGATAACGCCCAGCCTATGCTTTGTAACAGCGGCCCTCAATATTGGATCCAGGATAAGGAGGAAGTCATATTCGCTTATCATGACCCCCGCTCTGTTCACATACGGGGAAAACATGTAGATGACCTTTATGCCGTTTATCTTGCCTTCACGGTGATTGAAGGTGAATGTGGCATTTCCCGCCTTGCTGCGAATGTCGCAGGTCTTGTCGCTCATCTTGATCTTCATGCCATAATAAGCGGCTATATCGCTGAGATAAACATACCTCATGCCGTTGTTTGAAGCATATCTAATATACTGGCCGGCCTCCGCTTCGGACACGCATGTCAGGGAGAAAACAAAGGCTGAGAAAAAAATAAAGACTATCAGTAATTTCCGCATTGTTCAAGCCTTACCTTGTTTGAATATTTGCCTTCAGGCGGGAACATCGACTCAATCCTCCTGCCCGGCCTAACGAACTCAAGAAGAGAGCCATATACAAAAGCCTTTGCCGCAAGAAGGGCCTTTTCAAGAAGTGCGCCCTTGGCGGTTTCCGCCGCAACGGCAGCACTGAATGTGCATCCGGTACCATGTCCCGCCATGGTCTTCAACTCACGGCTGATTAATTTATAAAGCCTGCCGTCATATGCAACCGCATCAGCTTTAATACCTCCTTTAAATTTGACATGTCCGCCCTTGATGACCGTACCACAGCCCCACTTGAGCGAAATCTCAGAAGCCGCGGAAAGCATGTCGTCAAAGGAATGCATCCGCCTGCCAAGGATTAGTTCAGCCTCGGGAATGTTTGGTGTTACAAGGTCAGCCACCGGAAAGAGTGAGTCAAGAATCTCGCCGACGGCCTTCTTCCTGAGAAGCACCGCTCCGCTTGTGGAAACCATGACAGGATCAGCGACAACAAAAACATCCCCCCTCTTTCCCAGGAGTTCGGCGACTGCCCTTATTATTTTAGAATCAAAAAGCATGCCAGTCTTGACGGACTTCACATCAAACTCTGTAAATACGGCCTCTGCCTGCATCCTCACTGATGCCGCCGGCAGCGCATCAATCCTGCGAACTTCGCGGGGATTCTGGGATGTGACCGCAGTAATCGCACTGCACCCGAAAACGCCCAGGGCCGTAAAAGTACGCAGATCGGCCTGTATCCCCGCCCCGCCGCCGCTGTCACTTCCCGCTATTGTCAGCGCTACTGGTATTTTTCTGTTCATCAGACTTCATGTCCTTGTTGATGCTTTCGGGTTTCCTCTTGAAATCAAAGCTGATTTCCTTCTTGCAGATATACATCGTTATGCCGTCCTCCTTGTTTTCAGCCAGGACAGCGAGTTTCTCGTCGGATATCTTCACTTTCCTTCCGGCTATGAGATATTTAAAGTCAAGTCCGCTGTCTATGTCTTCAACATTTGAAACTTTCCCTGGAAGCTCATTGGAATCAAAAGTATCCAGCCCCTTTATGAGCCCGGTCTTATAAAGCTCTGAAAGATTCTCAGGGAAGAACTCGTTGTGTTTCACTGAATAATATATCAGATAATAACCTATACCGTACATTTTCGCGGCGCTGTCGGAATTCGCAGGCGCCCCCTTGAGCTTCTCGGTCGAGGGGAGGATCAGCAGAAGCGACAATGCTATCATGCAGAACAGTCCCGTCACCAGCAGGAATATCAGGATGAAATTCCTCCTTGTTCTTTTCAGGTTCTTCTTTTCCTCATCAATTTCTGCGTCATTATCTTCAGTCATCGGAATATTTTCTCATGTTTTGCCCTGGGGGTTTCAACGCCACATCAAAAACTGCGCCATATCTCCCCGCATGAGGCATGTACAGCGGAAGACCTATATCGGCATGTCTGGCTTCAGAGCACCAAGTTCGCCGACGCTTCAAGCGCCTTATCCATCGCGGCGGCGATTTTCGAGGCGGCAGTGGCCGACTTGATTATTTTTCCTATCTGTTTCCTGGATTTCTCGATCTTGACAGATATCCTGCTTGCCTTGAGTGCAAAGCATTTGAAGTCAGCCGTCTTGTCGGAAAAGGCCTTTGATTCCAGCTCGGAAAGCAGGTCATAGATATCTCCTGACAGGTCCTGTATGGAGTTTTTCGCCGTCCTGTTATCCGTCTTCCAATATGCCTTCACGAGCTCCGAATGAAGTTCCTGATAAGCCCGCCGCACAGCCCTGAACGGGTTATTTTTTCTTTTTGTTTTCAAGTCCGACCTTCCTGTTCCATGCAGTCCTCAGAATAGCAGCCGTATCCTTCAATGCCTGCGGGACCACCCTGGCATCTCCTAGGACGGGCATGAAGTTTGTATCGCCGGCCCACCTCGGGACAACATGCAGATGCACGTGATCTTCAAGGCCGGCGCCTGCGGCTGCCCCGATATTGAAGCCGATATTGAAACCGGCTGGTCTCATTACCGCCGTCATCACTGCCTGGGCGCGCAGTGTCATATCCATGAGCTCATAAAGAACCTTCTTGTCGAGGAGCATGAGTGAGCCGACATGCTTGTACGGGACGATCATGAGATGTCCTGAATTATACGGGAACCTGTTGAGGATGGCGAATACATGCCTTCCTTTTGAGATGATCAGCTCCTCCTCATCGCCTCCGAAGCGTCTGTTCTTCGAGCACAGGAAGCAACGGTCCGGCTTCGGCGAAGTCACAAAATCTATCCTCCAGGGAGCCCAAAGCGGTCTTTTATTTACGGCAGCCATTTTAATTGTCCATTTCCATATTAGGGTAAGCTCTAAAGTTTCATACAGGAAAAAACGTTAAATACGACTTTTTCTCTTGCATAATTTACGGCATGTATTATATTCCGCACCTTGTTTATTAAAAAATATAATATAATCCAATAAGCTGGAGATTCTTCTAATGAAAAAGAAAATACATCCTGAATATGGTCCTTCAAAGATCCACTGCGCATGCGGCGAAACCGCGGAAGTCAATTCCACGCGCAAGGAAATCAGGGTCGGCATATGCTCGAAATGCCACCCGTTTTTCACTGGCAAGCAGAAGCTTGTAGATACTGAAGGGCGTATCGAGAAATTCAACCGCCGCTACGAGAAGAAAACTGCTGAAAAAGCCAAATAGTTGTTTTTTAAACCGTCTTGTCTTCTGCGGATTCCGCTGAGAAAAGACGGTTTTTTATTGCCTTTACCATAAACCAGGACAGGATTCCAACGTGACTCCGTCAGAAATAGCGCCTCATATTGAAAAGCTCAGGAAGCGTCTGGAGGAAGTGAAAGAAAAACTTTCCGACCCTTCCATATATACGCGCCAGGATGAGTGCCGCAAGATATCCCGCGAACACCAGAAGCTCGAGGATTTCTTCAAGAACTTCACAAAATGGACCAGTTCCCTGTCACAGCTCGAAGAAAACAAGAAGATGCTTGGTGCTGAAAAGGACGAGGAACTGAAGACCCTCATAAGCGCCGACATACAGACCCTCGAAAATGAAATACCACTGCTCGAAAAAAAGATAAGGCTGTCCCTCATCCCCCAGGATCCTAATGATTCAAAGAATATAATCGTTGAGATCAGACCGGCCGCAGGCGGCGAGGAAGCCTCCCTCTTCACCTCCGAACTCTTCCGCATGTACCAGCGGTACGCTGAAGCAAAAGGATGGAGGACCGAACTCCTGGACCTGACCACAAGCGGTCTCGGCGGCATGAAGGAAGTCGTCTTCTCGCTTGCCGGCGACAATGTATATTCCAGGATAAAATATGAAGCCGGTGTCCACCGCGTCCAACGTGTTCCCGCCACAGAGGCCAGCGGAAGGATACATACTTCCACTGTGACCGTTTCCGTATTGCCCGAAATCGAGGAGATTGAGTTCGAACTGCGTCCGCAGGACCTGCGATTCGACGTCTTCAGATCCTCCGGCAACGGCGGACAGAGCGTCAACACTACAGACTCAGCCGTCAGGGCGACACACATACCGACAGGTGTCAGCGTCGCCAGCCAGCAGGAGAAGTCCCAGCACAAGAACAAGGCCATCGCCATCAGGATCTTGAGGGCCAAGCTCTATGAAGTCCAGAAGGCCGAGGAGGATGCAAAGAACGCCGAGGCGAAACGTTCACAGACAGGCACCGGCGACAGGAGCGAGAAGATCAGGACCTACAACTTCCATCAGAACAGGGTCACCGACCACAGGTTCGGCATCACAATACATGACATTCCCGGGATACTTGACGGTGACCTCGACAACCTTCTTGACCAGATCATCCTCGCCGACTGCGACAGGAAGCTGAAGGCGCTGTAAAAAAACAATTTCACCGGCAATTGCCTGTTTTTTTACCTTCCCACGTGATATAATATGCGGAAATCAAAGCTGCCCCCTGGGTCGGGGAATTTGACCCATTAAGATTATAAAGAAGGATATGGAAATGAAACTGAAAGTGATAGTTCATAAGGCTGAGGAAGGTGGATATTGGGCGGAAGTTCCAGCTATTCCAGGCTGCATGACTCAGGGAGAGACAATGAAGGAATTAATGAAAAACCTTCATGAAGCAGTGAAAGGATGCCTTTCAATAGATTTGGAGAAAATCAGACTGAAGAAAGAGGACAGGGTTCTGGAGCTTGCAGTCTGAATGAAGGTTATAAGCGGCAAAAGAATGTGTGCGATTTTAGAGAGAAAAGGTTGGTTGCTTGCGAGAATTGCGGGAAGCCATCATATCTACATGAGACAGGATTCAACTGTAAGACTTACCGTACCAGTCCATGGAAATCACGACCTGAAAAGAGGCCTGCAGCGTGCGTTGATGAAGTTTGTCGGAATAAGCGAAAAAGATCTATAGGATTATCTTCAGATAAATAAGACAAAGGAACATATATGTCTCCAGCAAATATAAATCCGCCATCCAATTTCATACATGAAGTCATCGATGAGGATCTCAAGAACGGAAAGAACGAAGGACGGGTAAATACAAGATTCCCGCCCGAACCTAATGGCTATCTCCACATCGGACATGCGAAGTCCATATGCCTGAATTTTGGCACTGCCCTCAAGTACAATGGAATATGCAATCTGAGGTTGGACGACACCAATCCGAGCAAGGAAGAGGTAGAATACGTAGATTCCATCAAGGAAGACGTCAAATGGCTTGGCTTCAGCTGGGATGACCGCGAATACTACGCCTCCGACTATTTCGAACAGCTTTACGGCTACGCGGTCGAGCTGATACAGAAAGGCAAGGCCTATGTCTGCGATCTGAACGCTGAAGAGGTAAAGGAATTCCGCGGTAAATTAACTGAACCCGGCAAGGAAAGCCCCTACAGGAACCGCATGTCCGAGGAGAATCTTGACCTCTTCAAGAGGATGCGCGCCGGGGAATTCCCTGACGGCTCACGCATTCTCCGCGCCAAAATTGACATGAACTCACCTAACATCCACATGCGCGATCCGGTCATATACCGTATCTTAAGATCGACCCATCATAGGACAGGAGATGCCTGGTGCATATATCCGATGTACGATTTCGCCCACTGTATTTCCGACGCCATTGAAGGGATCACTCATTCCATATGTACCCTTGAATTCGAGATCCACCGTCCTCTCTACGACTGGATACTCGACCAGATTTCGGTGAAATGCCATCCGCAGCAGATCGAGTTCGCAAGACTTAATCTCGGATATACTGTCATGAGCAAACGCAAGCTCCTGCAGCTCGTACAGGAGAAACTCGTCAATGGCTGGGACGATCCGCGCATGCCGACGATCGCCGGAATGCGGAGAAGAGGATACACTCCTGAAGCCATCAGGAATTTCTGCGAGACCATCGGCGTGACAAAGTTCAACAGCCTTACCGACATGGCCCTGCTTGAGCATTGCGTCAGGGATGACTTGAACAAACGCGCGCCCAGGGCCCTTGCCGTTCTCAGGCCATTGAAGCTTGTCATAGACAATTATCCTGAAGGCCAGACGGAAATGATGGATGCCATCAACAATCCGGAAGATCCATCTGCAGGCACCAGGAAAATTCCTTTCTCCAAGGTTCTTTACATCGAGAAGGATGATTTCAAGGAAATTCCTCCTAAGGATTATTTCCGGCTTGCCCCTGGCAAGGAAGTCCGTCTCCGCAGTGGATATCTCGTGACCTGCGCAAGTTTCATAAAAGATCCCGCAACAGGTGAAGTCACCGAAGTCCATTGCAATTACGATCCTGCCACAAAAGGCGGGAATACGCCTGATGGAAGAAAAGTCAAAGGAACTATCCACTGGGTATCCGCGGAACATGCCGTAACGGCTGAGCTCCGCATATACGACAGGCTTCTTTCCGTAGCCGATGCTTCAGCTGAAGAAGGCGATTTCAAATCTTTCCTGAATCCAAACTCGCTCGAAGTCCTGAAAGGCTGCAAGCTTGAACCAGAACTTGCGAAATCCGCAGCTGGCCAGAAGTTCCAGTTCGAGAGACAGGGATATTTCTCCTGCGATCTTGACTCGAAGCCAGGAGCTCCTGTCTTCAACCGCATCGTCGCCCTCAAGGATTCCTGGGCGAAGATCGAAAAAGGCCAGACGCAGAAGAAGAAGTAAACTTGACTTGATAACAGGATTTTCAGGATTGGGACTCTGGACTTGATGTTTGTCGTTGACCTGAAGATTTGAATATTGTTCGTAGTCAAGCCATTATTGACTGTGTTTTAAAACCGTAATACACACGCAAAAATGCGTTAACTACAAATAAAAGCCACAACGCTATGGATTCCCTGGTATTAGTCCTCCTTCGGAGGATTTGCGAATTCTTGACGATATTAAGCTTCCATAGTAAAACATCACAGTCTATGTCGCCCCCACCTATTGGCCCATCTGTCGTTGCATCTTGTTTGTATTTCATGTATACTATCCGTATGAAATACACCGACGATTACAATGCCAAGTTCAAAATCTGGGCACAGGTTAAAAAGGTTCATCCTCTGCCCAAGTTCGACTTTCCCTTCAAGATAGAATCAAGGAAATTCAGCAGCTACGAGGAATTCAACCGGTGGAAGGACGATCTTCTTCTCAGGATAGCCGATGCAGGAGGCTTGAAATGGAAGAAATAATCAAGCTTCTTAACGATAATCAAATACGTTATCTCGTCATAGGCGGACAGGCTCTCAGGCTCCATGGAATGCCAAGGTTCACCATGGACTGGGATTTATTTATTCCAAGGAAAGACCAGAAGAACCTTGACATGTTGAACAAAGTCTTGGAACCATATCTGGATATGCCAGTCGAACCTCTTGGACAGAAAGGACAGAACTTCGTGCAGACTTACCAAACCCAGTTCGGAGTCATCCAATTTCATCTGATTCCGCCAGGAATACCTGATTTTGACGAAGCTGAGAAAACATCTGAGGTTTTCAAGACTGAGTCTGGAATTCCTGTAAAATGTATTTCTACAAAAAATCTTTTGGATTCGAAGTTGAAGACCGCCAGAGCGAAAGACGGAGACGATATCTCCTTTCTGAAAAGACTACTCGGGATGAAATAACTTGGAGAGAGTATGAAAAAACTAAAACTTCCTGTTATCAAAGGCAAGACTGAATGCTGGCCTAATAAAGCAATCTGTCCAATTTGCGGGAAACACAAGGTATTCGAACCACATTCAATGGCCATACTCAGCGCTGGCGCCTGTTTAATGAATCGAAAGGAGAAATACGGAGGTCCATCGAATCAAATGGACGGCTTCATGCACATTTCATGGCATGGTGCTCATGACGGAGGAATAGGTAAAGACAGAGAAATCGGATGCATAGTCGATATAGTCAAAGATGTCATTGGCGGACAGGCTGAACTTTATTTCTGCTCGACACAATGCCTAAGAAAGTTCTTTGACTCATGTGTTAATGAACTTGAAAAAAAGATTAAGAAGTCAAGAAACTTCAATTAATATTCATATAAAGATTACCCGCACTGGCATACTGTAATTGCCGATACTCCGACGATATCATCCACTGAACAGCCGCGTGAGAGGTCATTGACAGGTTTGGCGAGTCCTTGGAGGATCGGGCCGTAGGCTGAGGCGCCGGCGAGTCTTTCAACGAGCTTATATGAGATGTTTCCGGAGTTCAGGTCAGGGAATATCAGGACATTCGCATTTCCTTCGATCACTTCGTTCTTGCATTTTCTTTTGGCAACTTCAGAAACAAGTGCGGAATCAGCCTGGAGCTCGCCGTCGACGTCGGCTTCAATTCCCGATGCCCTTAATTTTTCCATTGTCATAGGAATGGCATTTCTTATCTTTGAGATTGAATCGTCCCCTGCGCTGCCGTGCGTGGAAAACGAAAGGAACGCTATCCTTGGCTTTTCTCCGCAGATGAAACGGAAATGCCCAGCGGACAAGACTGCTATTTCAGCGAGCTGTTCGGAATCCGGATTAGGGTTGACTCCGCAATCGGCGAAGAGAAGGACTTTCCCCCCGAAGGCAGTCGGCGTCTTTAAATCCATGAAAAATGAACCGCTCAGGGTTTTAACACCCTCCTTAAGTCCAATGACGGTTATAGCCGCCCTCAGAGTCTCAGCCGTAGAAGCCAGGCTCCCGGCGACCATGCCGTCGGCAAACCCGTGCCTCACCATCATCGCGCCGAAAAAGAGCCGGTTCCTGACAATCTCAAGCCCCTTTTCATGCGTCATGTTCTTTCTTTTGCGAAACAAGCAGAATTCAGAAGCAAACCTGTCGAGCATTTCGGATTTCAAATGGTCGAATGCGTGGAATTTCTTGTCATCAATGCCGTCTTCAGCGCTGACCCTGTCAATTTCCGCTTCCGTCCCGAGGAGAATTGGCACAGCTATTCCTTCTTCAGCGATCCGCTCTGCGGCAAGCACGACTCGGGGATCATTGCCCTCCGGAAAGACAATCTTCTTTCCCGGGGTCTTCCTGGCACGTTCGATTAGTTTTTGAAGAAGGCTCATTATTACTTGGTGATTTTAAGATTATAGAGATTTGATGATATCTGAATGAAAGACACGCTGACATCTACGCCCCAACAAATTTCAAAATCCGAATGTCGAAATTCGAAACAATTTGGAAATTAATAGCAATTCACATGTTTCAAACATTGTTTTGAGAATTTATATTTCTATCGTTTCGGGCTTGTTTTTGATTTCGAGTTTCTGACTTCGTGCTTTCATTTGGCGGCAGGATGACCGTGGTTCGGGTCGTTTGTCATTACCGAAAGAGTTTCCCTGGCTATCATGAGCTCCTCGTTTGTAGGCATCACAATTGCCTTGCATTTGCTGTTTTCCTTTGTGATGATTCCGGGCTTGCCTTTGCATGCCTCGTTCTTGTCGTCATCGAGGTCAAATCCAAGTCCGTCTATCCTGTCGAGAATCTTTTTCCTGACATATGAGCTGTATTCGCCGATACCACCGGTGAATACAATTGCGTCCGCGCCATCAAGAAGAGCCAGGTAGGCGCCGGCATATTTAACAGCCCTGATTATGAACATACGGAGCGCACGCAGGGCCTGCTGGTCACCGCTTTCCGCGGCATTGATGATGTCGCGCATGTCGCTGCTGTTGATTCCGCCGACACCGAGAAGACCGCTTTTCTTGTTGAGCAGCTGGTCCACTGCCTGGGGCGTCATGCCAAGTTCGATCAGGCGGATCACGACGGCCGGATCAATGTCCCCGCATCGTGTTCCCATTACAAGGCCTTCGAGGGGAGTCATCCCCATGGAAGTATCGATTACGACGCCTTTGTTGATGGCGGTAACACTGCATCCGTTTCCGAGATGGAAGGTGATGAGCTTGAGCTGGTTGAAGGGTACATCGAGGAACTTTGCAGTCGCGCGGGCTACAAAGCTGTGGGAGGTTCCATGGAAACCATAGCGGCGTATTCCGTATTTCGTGTAGAGTTCGTATGGGATTGCATAGAGATAGGATTCAGGGGGCATTGACTGGTGGAAGGCGGTATCAAAAACTGCTACATTCGGGATTCCGGGGAAAATAGCTTCACATGCTTCAATTCCTGAGTAGTTCGGCGGATTATGCAGGGGGGCCAGGGTAAAACAGTCCTTTATGATGCCTTTTACATGCTCCTCTATGATGACCGGCTTGGTTATCTGCTCGCCGCCGTGCACGACGCGATGTCCTATCGCCTCGACTTCCTTCAGGCTTTTGAGTACGCCTATCTCCTTGTCGGTCAGCTTTTCACATATGAGCTTGAGTGCGTCGACATGGTTCTTGACATTTGCCTTGATCTCAATTCCGATGCCGTCATTTCTCTTATACTGGAACTTGGGTTCCGAAAGACCGATCCGCTCGACCTGCCCCTTGGCAAGCATGAGCTCATTCTTCATGCTGTAGATGGTGAATTTGAGGGAGGAGCTCCCGGCGTTGACGACAAGAATTTTCATACAGATATTATCCTTTTGATGCTCCTGGCGGAGCGATTAATTAAACAGGCGTAAAACGTTAATAAAGATTTAAGCTGAAAAAAGTCAAGAGAGCACACTTAAATTTGCGGAAAAAGCGGTTAGATTACTGATATATGAAAAAAACATTTGCAATCAGGATCGGCGACAGCGGTAAAAACCTCCTGGATTTCCTTGCGGTACAGCTCAAGCTCTCACGCAGGAAGGCCAAGGATGTCATAGACAGCAGGAATGTCCTCGTCAACAGGAAACGCGTCTGGATGGCCAAGCATGTCCTTGAAAAGAACGACATCGTGGAAATCCTCAATTTCCAGTCTGAAGACACCCCGAAACAGGAAATCAAAATACTCTACCAGGACGATGACTTCATAATCGCCGACAAGCCGGCGGGAATCCTGACGAACGACGAGGACAGCGCCGAATCCATGCTGCAGGAGCAGCTGAAAAACCCGGAGCTCCAGGCGGTACACAGGCTTGACCGCGATACCAGCGGCTGCCTGCTTTTCGCAAAGAACCAGACTGCGTTCAGGACAATGATAGATCTCTTCAAGAAGATGGCCGTCAAGAAGACATACCATGTCATAGCCATCGGGTATCTTGAAAAGGACGAACAGCAGATAAGCTTCAAGATCGACGACGAGCATGCCATGACGAAAATCCGGAAGCTTGACGGGAACAGGAGGGCGAGCCATATAGTCGCGATGATAGAGACTGGACGCACGCACCAGATAAGGAAGCATCTCGACATGATAAACCATCCGGTTCTTGGAGACCGGCAGTACGGCATGAGGTTCGGGGTTGCGGAATTCGCAGATGAAATACCGCGCCAGATGCTGCATTCCCATTCGATTGAGTTCAGGAATCCTGCAAACAACAAGAACATCCTTGTGAAGGCCCCTCTTCCAGAGGATTTCAAGAGATGCCTTCATAAACTCAGGCTGACATGAAGACAGCTGACGGATGGATGGGTTGTTGGATTAATGGATGACTGGGTTTAAACACAAAAAGAAAAACTAGTAATGCCATTAATCCCATCATCCATGGAACGGCATCTCTAGGCAAAAAGCACGATTTCCATCTTGATAAAACAGCTTCTCCGAGTAAAATAAGCAAATCTAAAATAAATCATATCATAGGAGCGACGACATATGTCTAAACTATCACTTGGCATACCGAAGGGGAGTCTTGAAGTAACAACCGCTGAAATGTTCGCGAAGGCAGGATACAAGATCCAGATAAGCTCACGTTCATACTATCCGACAATAGACGATCCGGAAATCGAATGCATGCTCATAAGGGCGCAGGAAATGTCCCGTTATGTCGAAGAGGGCGTGCTTGACTGCGGTCTCACCGGCAAGGACTGGATCGTCGAGAACGGTTCGGACGTGGCTGAAGTCGCCGAACTCGTCTATGGAAAAGTCGGACGCAAGCCCCTGCGCTGGGTGCTCGCAGTTCCTGAGGACTCCCCGATCAAGGGGCCGAAGGATCTTGAGGGCAAACGCATAGCGACCGAAGTAGTCGGAATGACAAAGCGCTACCTTGAGAAGCACAACGTCAAGGCATCAGTTGAGTTCAGCTGGGGCGCAACCGAAGTCAAGCCTCCCCGCCTGGCGGACGCCATAGTTGAAATAACCGAGACTGGCTCATCGATCAAGGCAAACAAGCTGAGGATCGTCGACACCCTCTGCGAAAGCACCACCCGCTTCATAGCCAACAAGGCCGCAATGAAGGATGGATTCAAGAAGGCGAAGATTGAAAAGCTCGCGCTCCTCCTCAAAGCCGTGCTCGCCGCCGAAGGCAAGGTCGGACTCATGCTTAATGTACAGAAGAAGAACCTGGACAAGATCATAGGCAAGCTTCCCGCGCTTGAACGCCCGACAATATCCCCTCTTGCAGAGGACGGATGGTGCGCGTTGAACACAATTGTCGACGAATACGTCGTGCGCGACCTGATTCCGGAACTCAAGGCCGCAGGCGCATCAGGAATAGTCGAGTATCCGCTCAACAAGATAGTCGAGTAGTAAATATTCACTGAAGTATCCGCCGCGGCGGATTCAATGAATATGCGATCTTTCCTTTTCATGCCAGCTGGAGTTCTCCGACATGCCTGACATGCGGCACAAGGCCTTTCGAAAGGTCATGGTGGAGATCCTTAAGATGTTCCTGCAAGTCCTCAAGGGAAGTCCCCTGTGTCACATAATCGGGATATTCCTCAAGATAGCCCAGCCAATAGCCGTCATCCTGCCAGTATGTATATTTCGCTTTTTCCATTGCATGCCTCCTTTTTACTCAATATATCCCATAAACAATTCCAGATAGACTATCGTTCCAATCTTATCTGCATACTACATATACGCTATTGCTGGATATAGCACGACCACGGGATTGTTCAATTTTTCAACCAAGGACACGCTGGACAATTCCCCCTTGCATTCTATTGTAACAAACATGCTTAAATCGCAAAAAAACATCACCTTCCTCGAAGTCAACTCCTCGTATTCGCATACGATGCTTTCGTACGGATATCTCCGCGCGTTCACGGAAAAGATGTCCCCTGCCTGGAAATGGGAACACATATGCGCAACAGCAAATGATGTTCCGGAGAAGATCCTAAGCAATCTCGCCACCCTGAGCCCCGATGTCATATGCGGTACTCTCTACCTCTTCAACCATGAATATTCCCTGAATCTCCTGAAAAGATATAAAAAAGAAAATCAGCGTACGCGGATTTTCCTAGGTGGTCCCGAATTCCTCGGAGACAATAAAAAGTTCCTCAGGCGAAACCCGGAGATCAGCGCAGTCCTGAGAGGAGATGAAACCAGTTTCCATCTGATCCTCGCCAATATTGCCAGTCCGTCAGAATGGAAGGATGTCCCAGGGGCGTGCTTCATTCTCGACGAAAAATACCATGACGGCGGATTTGCGAAATTCGCAGGTGATCTCGATGGAATACCTTCACCCTACGAAAAAGGATATTTCTCAACTGACAGGCCTTTCTGCCAGATCGAGACCTCGCGCGGCTGCAGCGGCAGATGCAGCTTCTGCACAAGCGCCCTGTCCGAAGGTACGCGATGCTTCAGCCTCGGGAGAATCAAATGTGAGATCGAATGCCTGCACGATGCTGGAATCCGCGACATCCGGATTGTGGACCGCACATTCAATGAGGATAAACCGCGCGCAAAGGCACTACTCGGACTTTTCAGGGAATATTGCGATACAAGATTCCATCTCGAAATAAATCCCGCGCTTGTGGACGATGAACTCATGGGACAGCTTTCCATGTTCAAGCAAGGCAAGCTCCACATTGAAGCTGGAATCCAGACTTTCTGCACAAGAAGCCTGAATGCTATAAGAAGGTTCGGTTCATCCGCAAAGATGGCATCCGGGCTCAAAAGACTTGTTTCACTTGAGAACGCTCAAATCCATACCGATCTGATTGCAGGACTCCCTCTTCAGAAATATCATGACGTATTGGCTGACGTCCGTAAACTCATAGTCCTGAATCCACATGAAATCCAGCTTGAAAACCTCAAGATCCTGCCCGGCACGCCGATATGTTCAAATCCGCCCAGGGGGCTAGTCTGGAATCCCCTGCCCCCGTATGAGGTTCTAAAAACTGCGCAGATGAAAAGGTCAGAGCTTCTCAGGACAAAGAACCTTTCAAGGATGCTCGATTCATTCCTGAACTATGGGAAGCTTAAAAATCTTTTCAGGTTCGGATATAGAAAGGACAGAGAATTCATTGTTAAATTCCTGGAATATCTCGAACGGAATTCGGATCCGGAGCAGAAAGAGCATCTGGACAGGCGTCTTCTGCTAATAAAGGAATATGCCGACAAGAATGATCCTCTTCTTTCGGAGCTGACAGTTTTCTTCTGGCTTGCCTGCGGTTTCTCGGCTCACAGGTTCAACATGGAAACAGAAAAGATAAACCCTTGGACGGAGGCGGATAAGACACGGGAAAAAACAATATATTCATCTGCCGACTCCATTCCTCCATCACGAATCATCAAGGGTTTATTCAGTTTCAATGCGGGCGCTCTCTGGCTTGACGCAAATGCGAAGATCGCAAGGAAGAAGCTCATATACCGTTTCTATTCGGCTCATGGAAACAGGATGCTCAGCATCACTCGTACGGATTAAGCAAACTATGTCGTTTACTTAATCCGTACTAAAAATAAACAAACCAGTTATTTGAGGCAATTTCTAAACTGCCTCTTTTGAGCTGATTTCAAAAGTTGGAGTGCCCTGATACATCCCGTTCGGCGGAGGGATCGCAGCAAGGGCGCCACCACCCGCGACGGCTTGTACCTTGGTATCTGCAGGATAGAAGTTGGCGTCCAGAAGCGTCGCCTTCTTGAGCTTGCCGTTTTTGAAAGAATCCTTGTTGTTGACTTTTCAGCATTGAGCGGAACATTACTTCATATGAAACAGAAGAACAAAAAAATGGCGCCTGTAAACGGCAAGACTCCTGAGCTGAGGGAGGACATGTCAATCAGGGATGCCGCAATTGCATCGTTTGCATATTATTACCGGAACATGCTGTTGAATGAAAAGGGGACACTGGAAGACCGGGATCCGGAATTCCTGCATTATCTGCGCGTGGCTTCGAAACGCCTGCGCGTAGCGCTGGCCGTCTTCGGAAATATTATCGATGAAAAAGAATCAGCATACTTCAAGGAAAATCTGAAGTCTCTGGCGCCTGTCCTTGGGAAGTCCAGGGATACGGATGTATATCTGGAATTCCTTGATGAGAAGGCTGCCCGCTTGATGACACATGAAGACCAAGGCGACTTCCACAAATATAGGAATTTCTTTTCCAGGCGGAGAAAGCTCAGGAAGGGAGCCGTTCTTGCGAAACTCGCATCAGCGGAGCACAGGAAATTCAAGAGGAAATTCTCCAGCTTCATAGCGAAAGGGCTCACATCGGAATCCGTCGAAGGAAATGCCAAAGTCATTGAAACTGCCAAGGCGTGCATGGACAAGTGCATTGACAAGATGGTAAAATGCTCAAAGGAACTCAGAAATGATTCTACCGATCCGGAGATGCATGAGTTCAGGATCAGGTGCAGGAAATTCAGGTATGCGACCGAAATATTCATTAATCTGCCGGGAGTACCTGCTGAGGCGCTTGCGGAAAAGCTTATCGCACTTCAGCGCGTGCTGGGCACGCATCAGGACGCTGTCACCGCCGGGGCGAAGCTGGATTCGTTCATTAGGACTCATCCGGCGCTGGCAAAGTCGAAGGCTTTAGGGAAAATCAGAAATCTCCAGGATGAGACAGTCCGTAAAAGCAGGGAGAAGTTTTTTTCTATCCTGCGCGATTCGATGAAGGATATCACGTCCTTCAGAGGGAACTCATGAGAATCCTATCAGGCATACGCCTGAAAATATCACCAGGACTCCGAGAAGCCTCGGCACAGAGAAATCCTTTTCAATAAACCACATCTTATATGCTGTCTTTCAGCCTCTGGATGACTTTCTGGTTCGCCTCATAGAAGCACATGGCGTCAGGGGCGGTTGTGACATCCTGCCTGGCCATGTCGAGAGCCTTCTTGCGCTTGACAGTGTCGCTATGGTAGCGTTCAAGGTATCTGACGAGGGTTCTGGGGCTGAGCTCCTCAAAGACATGCTGCCCGAACTCCTCGACATAATCCGCGGCGATCACGGAGACGAGTTCCTTGTTTGGAGCCTTCATCCCCATGGACATGAGGAAGTCATGTACCATTTCCTGGCATGTTATCTCGTCGAAGAACGGAAATGTAAAACCGCCACCACGGCTCAGGATATTCGCCGGATACTCGTAGTTCGACGCTATTATTACGGTGATGTTCTCAGGAAGCACGCAGCTGCCTCCGATATTGGTCCTGAAATAGTACCAGTCGATCTTCCTGGTATCGACATCGTCGAAGAAGAGGACGAACCGCCTGTTGGAGCGCTTGCCCAATATCTGTATGATGTCCACCAACGGTTTCTCCAGATGGTGCGGTTCGCAGAGGATCAGCGTCAGATTGTCGAAGGAAAGCGTATATGAAATCGTGAAATGTGTCTTGCCCAGTCCTGGAAGACTTGAGATCAGCAGGGGGAAATTCTGGCCTTTCAAAGAGAAAGCCGAAAGATATTTCCTGAAAAACTCCTTCGCTGGCAGGAATCCGTAGAACTGGTTGATCGGCCTGACTGGTCCGAGATTGGCAGGGAAGAATTTTGTTTCCGAATAACGGAACGCCCTGTCGCCCGAGAGAAAAGGATCCATTTTCTGGAAACGCTCCTGAAGCTCGGAGATAAGCATTGATTTAAGGTCTGTCTTTGAATTGAATATTTCCGATGATGAAATCTTGTCCCGCATCGAAGGTGAAAGCCGCGAAAGAGAGCTCCCAGTATCATCGAGCCTTGAAAGGAGGTCCGTGTAATCAACCAGGAGCTTGATCCCTGACTTTACCAGCCTGTCGCCATGTGCGAGCTTGAACTTGATTATCTCGTCATCCTTCTTTTCATTCCTGCGGGTCTGATCAAGAGTCGCGGCCTCAATGATGGCCGCAATGAGTATATCGCTGAAGTTCTGCTTCCTGCACTGGGTGAGGAGGGAGTTCATGTAGTCTATTGAATCAGGGACGCTCCCGGATATGCGGCTTCTGCGGGAAGCTGCACTTGGATCTGCCAGAAGCTGGTCAAGCTCGGAATTGACCGCGAAAAGGATCTTGGAAAAAAGAGAAAGAAGCTCGCTGTGCCCAAGTTCGAGGATCTTGAGCTCCTTATCCGATGTGTGCTCAAAAAGGACATTGAAGCTGGCAAGGGAGTCCATGGCAAGAACCTTCAATCCGGCGATTTCATCCCGAACCTCCTTGTCCACTGAAGTTTTTTTGACTGCCTTGGCCATAACGGATAATATAGCTTGGAATCCTGAAAATACATTCCAGGAGATCTTAAACAATGCGGTACAGGCGTCCCGTCCCGCCTGTACCGCATTGTTTATTGCCGGCCAGAGGCCAGCGCTCCCCATAAAAAAAACGGCTCCGGATTTCCGGAGCCGTTTTGTATTACCATTTATGAATTCTTACGCAATCCTGCGGAAAAATTATTTCTTCTCTTCACCTTTGTCGTCGAGTTCCTCGAGGGCTGCCTTGCGGCTGAGGCGGATCTTGCCGCGGTCGTCGACACCGATGACCTTGACAGTCACCATGTCGCCTTCCTGGCAGATGTCCGTAACCTTGTTGACCCTGTAGTTCGCCATTTCGGAAATGTGGAGGAGTCCGTCCTGTCCAGGAATTATTTCGACGAACACGCCGAATTCCTTCATTCCGGTGACTCTGCCACGGTATATCTTTCCTACTTCGACTTCAGCTGTGATGTCCTGCACAGCCTTGGTGGCTGCATCAAGAGATTCCTTGTTGGCGGCGAAGATCTTGACAGTGCCGTCGTCGTCGATGTCGATCTGGGCGCCTGTCGATTCAGTGATACCACGGATCACGCTGCCACCGGGTCCGATGAGGGCGCCGATCTTCTCAGTGTTGATCTTCATTGCTATGATGCGAGGGGCGTACTTGCTCATTTCGGCCCTGGGCTCTGCGATGCATGCATTCATCATGTCAAGTATCTTCAATCTTGAATCGAGATTGCGCTTCATGGCCTGGTAGAGCAGGTCGATTGAAATTCCTGGGATCTTGAGATCGAGCTGGAATCCTGTGATGCCGTTCCTGGTTCCACAGACCTTGAAGTCCATGTCGCCGTAATGATCTTCCGCACCGATGATGTCTGTGAGAAGGATATTTTTGTCTCCTTCACAGATGAGTCCGCAGGATATTCCCGCCACAGGAGCCTTGAGAAGTACGCCTGCATCCAGGAGGGCGAGTGTTCCACCGCATACGCTTGCCATCGATGTTGAACCGTTGGAAGCCATGATCTCGGAAACGCATCTTACAGTATAAGGATAATCATCGGGCATCATCTGGGCGAGCGAGCGCTCGGCGAGATTTCCATGTCCGATCTCCCTGCGTCCGGGTCCGGAGATCCTGCCGACCTCGTTTACGCTGAAATTAGGGAAATTGTAATGAAGGAAGAACTGCTTTGTGCTTATTCCTCCTGTTATAGGATCGCTGTCCTGTGCGTCGCTTCCGGCGCCGAGGGTGACGATCACGAGGGCCTGAGTTTCACCGCGTGTGAAAAGACCGCTTCCATGTACCCTGGGGAGTACGCCGACTTCGCAGCTGATCTGGCGCAGGTCGTCCATTCCTCTTCCGTCCGGACGTACGCCTTTTTCCACGATGGCGGTCCTGATGGTCTTTTCAGTAAGATGGTCGAAGCACATCTTGAGCTTGACATCGAGATCCTCGACTTTTCCATCGAACTGGGGTTTTACGGAAGACTCAATGCCTTCAAATATCATATTAAGGGCGGCGTATCTCTCCTCCTTGCTGTTGATGAGGCATGCGCCTTCAATCTTTCCCTTGCAGAAGCTATGGACTGCATCCTTGACTTCGGCGGGGACCAGGTGGAGCGTGGGTTCCTTCTTCTTCCTGCCGGCGGATGCCGCAAGTTCCTTCTGGGCCACGATCTGCTTCTTGACGATTTCATTCGCGAAGCTCATCGCATCGCGGAGAAGGTCCTCGGAACATTCCTTCGCATCGCCTTCGATCATGATGACCTTGTCGGCAACGCCTGCATAGACAAGCTCCAGTTGGCTTTTCGCCCTTTCATCGTGTGTGGGATTGGCGACAAACTTACCGTCCACATATCCGACGCGCAACGCGCCGATCGGTCCGAGGAACGGCATGTCTGAAAGGGTGAGAGCCACTGAAGCTCCGAGCATTGTGAGCACATCCGACTCGTTTTCACCGTCGGAACTGAGCAGGAGGGCCTGTATCTGGATTTCATTGAAGAAACCTTCAGGGAAGAGAGGCCTTACGGGCCTGTCAGTCATCCTGCATGTCAATATTTCCTTGTCGCTGGGTCTGCCTTCCCTCTTGATATAGCCACCGGGGAAGCGTCCTGCGGCACTGTATTTTTCGCGGTAGTCGACCTGGAGCGGCAGGAAATCGCCGCCTTCCTTGGCGGGGCCTGTGCATGCTGCGACGAGGATGACAGTCTCCCCGAGCTTGATCACGCAGGCGCCGTTTGCGAGGTTCGCAAGTTTTCCGGTTGAAATTTCGATGACACGGCCGTTGCCGATGTCAACATTCACTTTTTTCTCATTCATCTTGATTCTTTCTGTTTGTTTGTTTTGTTGTTTGAGATTTGTTCTGGTTGGACAGAGCCATGGCGGCTGAAAAGAAAACAGAAAGCAGTTGTTGAGTCAAGGCCGGAAACCTGGCGGAATCGCGGTATCAGGATCCGGATCAAGTCCGGTCTCTGATAGCGGCCGAATTCCACACATGTCTTACGGCGTCGTACTCAGACTGCTGCTTTTATTCTCAAAAATCAGTCGGCGATGGCACTGACAACTTATTTGGCTTTTCTGATATTCAGTTCTTCGGTGAGCGACTGGTATCTCTCATGATTCTCTTCATTGAGATAGCTGAGAAGCTTACGTCTCTTGCTGACAAGAGTGGACAGCCCTTTCCTGGAGCTGAAATCCTTCTTGTGGTCCTTGAGATGACCTGTGAGTTCATTGATTCGTTCAGTCATGATCGCAATCTGGACTTCCGGAGAACCGGTGTCGCCCTTCTTGCGTCCGTATTTTTCAATCACGTTTTTCTTTGAAGACTCATTCATGAAATCGAAAAATCCTTGTTGTTGTCATTTTATGTTCTAGAGCAGCAGGGAATTTAAGCCGTAACTTTTTTTTTACAAACGGCGATTCAGAAAAAAAGCTAAGTTTTTTGTAAAGCTTGGTAAATTTCAAAACGCCAATTATATTACGTGGAATCAATTTAAGCAATCTCACTCAAAGATATAAAACAATGAATGTAATTGAAACGAAGGAACTCACGAAATTCTATGGCTCCCTGTTCTGGAAGAAGAAGGAACCCGCGCTGGACAAGCTTACCATAGAAATACCGGAAGGGTCGGTTTTTGGATTTCTCGGGCCGAATGGCGCAGGCAAGACGACGACGATCCGTCTTCTCATGGATCTGATAAAGCCTTCCTCAGGTGAAGCCCTGCTCTTCGGACAGCCTCCCGACAATCTTGAAATGAAGCGGGTGCTGGGATTTCTTCCCGACAATCCGGTATTCAGCACCTACCTCACGGCGTATGAATTCCTCGACATCTGCGCGAAGCTCCTGAGAATCCCCTCCACTGAAAGGAAGAAGAGGATCGAGGAGGTCGTCGACACAGTGAAGATGTCAAAGCACCTGTTTTCCAAGCTCGGCGGCTTTTCCCGCGGAATGACTCAGAGGATAGGAATTGCACAGGCGATACTGAACAAGCCGAAGCTGCTCATCCTGGACGAACCGCTTGTCGGCCTCGATCCGCACGGCAGGCAGGAACTGAAGGACATCATCCTCGCCCAGAAGAACAGGGGCACGAACGTCTTCTTCTCCAGCCACATCCTTTCCGACGTCGAAAAGATGTGCGACAGGATAAGCATTCTCTACCAGGGCAACCTGCTGTGCTATGGCAAGCTCGAGGATCTTCTTTCGGAGACGGGGTCCAGGGTCCACGTGAAACACGGGGAGGACGAGATAATAAAGGATCTGCTGCCGGAGGCAACGGGAACGATACGTCTTTCCGACGGAAGCTGGGAGCTTGTCTTCCAGAACAAGCCGGAGCTTTCAAAACGCCTGAAATCCATGGCGGAACAGAATCCAAAAGCGCTGACGATCACACCCTCAAGAGAAAATCTTGAAGATTTTTTCTTCAGAAAGATTGAAAATGCGCAACAAATTATATAGATTAACGCAACCTTAATTTGATATATATTAATAAAAAAGGAAGGGGATAAAAAAATGAACGAAATAATGGCAATCGCTGGAGGTACATGGCGCAGGATTCTAAGAATGCGCGTCGTCTATTTCCTGATTATTTGCGTTCTGATTCTGATCGGGAGCGCCTACAACTACGACATTCTCTCACTGGGAATGCACAAACAGTTGATGATGGACATCTCACTCGTTCTAAACACAATCGCAGCAATTCTCGTTACGGTCTCAATCACGTTTGAGATCCCGAAGGAGTTGAAGGAGGGTGTGGCATCCACGCTGCTTTCAAAGCCGCTTGGAAGGACACAGTATCTGATTGGAAAGCTGGTTGGCATAGCAATAACCGGCTTTGTAATCACCGGGCTTATCACAGCCGGATTCATATTCGTGTTCAACTCGGCATTCGGCGAGGTCAGCGGTTCAATGATCAAAGGGCACATACTTATCATGGAAAGCGTGATACCCATGTCCGCCATAGCCGTACTCTTCTCGGTGTTCATACCCGAGTTCCTTGCGGCCACGGCCACTGTCATTGCGATATGGTTCGCCCACTCAACTGTTGCAATAAGCAAAGTGAAGTTCCTATACGGGGGAGTGATACCCGACCTGAACCTCTTCAACCTGCGTTCTGAAGCTGTATACGGCGCGCACATCGGCTGGGGCTACATCATAATGGTAATGATATGGGGAATAGTGTTCAGCGTATTTGCAACTGCCGTAGCGAGTCTCATCTTCAGCCAAAAGGATCTTAAATAAGGGGGTTTATAATCATGAAAAAATCACTAGTAATACATATATTGGTTATTGTAATAGCCGCCGCTGCCGGATCAATGATTGCCTCAGCGCTTGTCAATGATCAGGGCAGAGTCAGCGTAAACAGGAACAAGACCGCCAGCAAGGCAATGTTCGGCTTCAATAAGTTCCTCGCCGATGTCCAGTGGATGCTCTTCATCAACTATTGCGGTTCCATTGATTCAATCAAGGACCAGAACGTGGATGAAGTCTACAACAGGCTTGCGGCCATACTCAAGAACGATCCTGATTTCCAGAAGGCCTATGAAATCGGCGCGCTGATGATATCCATCAAGGCTTCCGACAAGGCCGTTGAACTGCTCAAGCAGGGAACGGACAATCCAAGGCTTTCAACGAACTGGAAGATTCCGTTCCTGGCAGGATTTGTCATGAACCACAATGTTCCGAAAGACAAACTCGGAGCCCTGATCGGAAAAATCAAGGCTGATTCTCACTGGTTCTTCGAGACGGCTGCAAAACGCAGTTCTCCTCCGGAACCGCATGTGATTTCCTCCCTTATGAGAGCCAAGGCTGAAAAGCTCCTCAATAAGAAATGGAAGGAAAACATCACCATCGTGAATGAAAAGCATGCCCTGCTCTGCGCATGGATCGATGAAGCCCTAAACGCTTCAAAGGTTAGAATGGGCACTGATGATTCAGGCTATTCCATCGTCGTGAGCTCGGTAAAGGATATGAACCAGAAGATTCTTCAGCAGGCTGCAAACCTCAAGAAGAATTATCCGGACAACCAGAACGTCCTCAACACGATAGCCTACTTGAAGGCGAACTATCTCAAAGGGCAGAATTTCTGCGACGCATGTCTTGCAGTCTATGGTCCTGGAGATAAATTCTGCTCTTCATGCGGAACAAAGGTCATCGTCTTCGGCGTATGCGAAGATTGCGGTGCCGTGAAGAAAGGTGCACATTGCAGCTCCTGTGGCGCTCCCAAGGGCGCAGCGGCTGCGCCTGCTCCGAAGGCTGCGGAGAAGAAATAGCGGTCAGGTAAAATGAGACATACAGGAAGAGCCGTACCAATAATATTTGCTACGGCTCTTTTTTTATATTTTTACAGCGAGTCTGTCCTGAGGCAGGCCGCACTGAGCAAGCTGAAGACCCCTAAATTCAGCTCGGAAATGATTCTGTCCAAACTGCCTGCGTCCATCAGGAACAGCGCCAGGAAAAGCCTGGAAATAGGAAGGCTCAAGGATGCTGTGAGGGATGCCTCCGACGACTCCGAGAAGGTGAAGGCGATCGTCAACCTCGCAATGGCCATAGACAACAAGAAGGAACAGGAGAGACTTTACAGGGAGATAATCAAGCTGCCCCAGATACCTGAGTCATATCCCGCCTATTCCTACTTCCTGCTTGATGCCAGGCCAGAGCAGACCATAACCGTGCAGGACTATCAGAAGTTCATAGGCAAATGCCCGAAGGAATCTCGTTTCGATGTCTGGAACAACGGCTTATATTCCCTGGAAAGCAAGAATGCGCCGGCAAATGTAATAAAGGAATACCTGAAACCGCTGCTTAACGAACCGCCGCCATACAGGGATTATCTTTCACTATATGAGAAGATCACCGATATCGCATTCAGGCTTGGCGATACAGCCATGCTTGAAAAGGCTGGAGCGCTGATGGAAAAAGCAATCAAAAGGCCTCCAGTATTCGAGGAACTGGCAAAGAAAAATGAAAAACAGGTGAAGTAATGAGGGACAGGATATTTGCCATAGCGGAACTGACATTCAGGAAACTGAAGGATCCAGCCTTCTTCCTTCTTTTTGTCTTTGCAGCATCCGCCGCCTATGCGATGTCCGAGATGGAGGCGCTCTCCTTCCAGAAGGAGAATCTCATCCTTGCCGAACTCATATCCTCAGGTTCCGGCTCCCCCCCGCTCACAAGCTTCCTGTTCATCACCTGCATGACACTGCTCCTCGCAATATTTGCGGGAGCTACCGACATACCCCGGGACATAGAGTCCAGGATGATAACGGTCCTTGTGGGAAAACCGATAAGGAGAGTTGAGTATCTGCTGGGCAAATACCTTGGCGTATGCCTTATCTGCGCCACATTCTTCACTGTTGCAGCAGTCAGCGCCAATGTAGGGCATGTCATAAAGACAGGCCATCTCTACCCGATCGCATCCATTATCAGGCAGTTCCTCCTGATCTTCACAATATTCCCGTTCGTGGCGATGACAGTGATGTTCTCATGCTTCTTCAATGATATCACCGCAATGATCATCTCGTCGGTCTATCTCATCTTCTCGCTCTTCCTCTCAGTCATTCCACTCCTGGTTGAAATGCTCCCTAAAAGCATTTCGATAACCACATATCTTTATTTCATATACTACGTAGTGCCCAACTTCCTATATTATTTTCTAACCTACAGGATAGCGGGCCTTGTCTCAATCGCCCTCATAGTGTATTCCCTGTCAATAGCAGTCATATTCCTGACGATTGCTTCATTGAGGATGAATTCCAGGGATATGCTGGCGTAGCCACCAGCAGCTGGATGGCTGGATTATTTATTCGCCTATGGCGAATAAATCCAATCATCCATGGAACTGCAGGGTGTAAATAATAAAGAAAAAGGAGGCTTTCGCCTCCTTTTTTATCATTCGTATAATATGTCCTTGTATGTCTTGCCAGGCGGTATCATCGGAAGAACATGCTCGTGGTATTCCACGTGGACATCCAGGACAAATGAACCCTTTGTCTCAAGCATCTCCTTGATCGCATCCTCGACATCTTCCTTACGGTAGACTTCGCGCCCTGGAATCATATATCCCTTGGCAATCGTGACGAAATCAGGATATGGCCTGTCAACACGCTCATTCTTCAGGACTGTGTTTCCGCGTCTGCTTCCATAGAAACGGTCCTCCCACTGGGCGACCATTCCAAGATGCTGGTTGTTGAGGATGATCGTCTTTACCTCAATCTCCTCGTTGTGCAAGGTGCCAAGCTCCTGGATATTCATCTGGAAACTTCCATCACCGTCAATATTGACGACGAGCTTGTCAGGCCTTGCGACCTTCGCACCCATTGCGGTCGGAAAACCAAATCCCATGGCACCAAGCCCGCCAGAAGCAAGAAGCTGCCTCGGATGCTTGTACGTGTAATATTGCGCAGACCACATCTGGTGCTGGCCTACTCCGGGGACGATCACGGCCTCACCGTTGGTAAGACGGCACAGGGTCTGTATGACATACTGCGGCTGGATCTTCCCGGTTTCCTTATAGGTGAGAGGGAATTTCCGCCTCCATTCATTGATCTGGGCAAACCAGTCGGAATACTTCTTCCTGACAGGTTTCCTGTTAAGTGTGTCAAGTACGTCCTTGATATTGGCGACAACTCCTATATCGGCAGGGACATTCTTGTTTATTTCAGATCTGTCGATGTCGACATGGACTATGGTGGCGTTGACGGCAAACGTACTGGCAGGACCGGTCACCCTGTCGTCAAAGCGTGCACCAAAGGCCAGAAGCAGGTCGGCTTCATTGGCCGCATTATTTGCATATACGGTTCCGTGCATGCCAAGCCACTTGAGCGAAAGCGGATGCGTCTCCGGAAACGCCCCAATGCCCATGAGGGTTGTTGTAACGGGGATATTGTAGGATTCGGCGAATTTTTTCAGGGATTCCGCTGCTCCTGAGGTTATTATCCCGCCGCCGGCGTAAATACACGGGCGCTTGCATTTTTCAATGGCATTTTTTATCTTCTCAATGTCTTCAGAGGAAACCTGATGATCCGCCCTGTACGATCTTATGGTCGTCTTTTCCGGAAAAACAGGAGTGCATATCTGCTGCTGCACATTTTTGGGCAGGTCAATGACAACCGGACCAGGCCTGCCGCTGTTTGCTATGAGGAAAGCCTCGGCAAAAATCTTTGGTATCTCGCTTGCGTCAAGAACAAGATAGCTATGCTTGACGATTGGCCTGGTCACGCCGATTATATCGATTTCCTGGAACGCATTCTTTCCTATGAGACTGGAATGGACCTGTCCGGTTATCGCGACAAGGGGTATTGAATCCATGTATGCGTCGGCAATACCGGTAATAAGGTTCGTAGCACCTGGACCGCTGGTCGCCATGCATACGCCTGTCTCTCCGGTCATTCTGGCGAATCCTGCGGCGGCGAAAGCCCCGCCCTGTTCATGGCGCGGCAATATGACGCGCATGCTCGAATCCTGGAGAGCCTGATGTAGTTCAAGTGAAGCGCCTCCGGGATATGCGAACAACGTCTTGACGTTGGCGCGCTCAAGGCATTTGACTGCGATATGCGCGCCCTTCATAGGCTTTTCAGGCTCATTTTTCTTATTTTTCATAATTACCTTTCTGAAATAGTTGGCTGGATATGTTTTACTTGAGTTCTAGCGAGGGGTGATAACCCGGAGGCGGTACTGGAATTCCCGGCAGAGAGTCACAGGCCGGCAAGCTCGGCAGCATCCGCAGCCGGGCATCGTACAGCGACAAGAGGATATTCCAGGATAAAGTACATAAAATTCCCTTTAAAAACTGTTTTCGGATTCTATCTTACCTCATTTGAAGGGAAATTCAATCGCCATATTGATTTTTTTGGAATTATGCATTCTTTTACTACTGTATATCAAATAACAGGCAATATTAATTGAAGTTAATCCATGCTCAATCTATTCGTCATACTTTTCGTTCTTTCTTCCGCCATGGCAGTGGTTACCGCCTTTTTATTTCTCCTGACCAGGAAAAAGCTCGCCGAGAAGGAGTCAAAACTCACAGCCGCAGAATCCAGGATCTCCGAAATAGAGGCCAATCTCACGAAGACCACTGAAGAATTAAAGAAGGAAATCAATATGATAACCGAAAGAAACATCAAGCTTGAAATCGACAAGCACAAGGTCGAAAATGCCTGTTACGACCAGCTCAACCAGATTGAAAAGCTGAAGGCGGCGATAAAGCCCGACTCCTTTGACGGTTTTTTCCCGATATGCTCGAACTGCAAGGACATCCGCGACCCAAAGGGGTACTGGCATTCCATAGAAGAATACATCCAGAGCCTTTCCGTGACGGATTTCTCCCACAGCCTCTGTCCTGAGTGCGCAAAGAAGCTTTATCCTGACCTCTTTGACGGGGAAAGGAAAGCCATATGCCTCAAATGGAAAACTGGTTCCGACAAGCCGTTGTGAGGATAAAGACCGTGTCATCCCACAGGATGACGGATTGATGGATTGTTGGATGAATGGATTATTTGGGTTGAATTCAAGGTAAGGATAAAAGGGAAGGATTGGGAGAGGAATTCCAAAAGAGGCTTTTCGGATTTTATGAATCTTCTTTTTGTGTATATCTCCTTCTCAAGAGAAATCAATAATGGTACACCCTGAAGGGCTGTCTACTATACGCATTTTTTTGCTCTGTTTAGAATTCTTTATGATGAGTCCTCCAGACGGAGGACGAATCTTTTGCGCAGATCATTCTGCGCTTTGGATTCCACTGGAACC
>MHBI01000088.1:110843-125155 GCA_001804815.1 Lentisphaerae bacterium GWF2_50_93 | reverse complement strand
CTTGGACGGAGCGACGATACTCTACGCGGGCGGATGGTTCACCGACGCGGACGGTGTCGCTGCGAACTGCATTGCCCAATACACCATAGGCACGACGACCTGGAGCGCACTCGACCTGGGATTTGATGGTCCTGTCAATGCACTTGTTTTCAATGGAACAGGCCTGTACGCAGGCGGAAATTTCATCACGGCAAACGGAATCTCGGTAAACAAGATCGCCCAATGGGATGGTTCATGGAACGCCCTCGGCTATGGAATGAACAATGAGGTCGACTCGCTTGCTTTCGACTCTAACGGAAACCTATACGCAGGCGGACAGTTCACCTCTGCAAGCGGAGTGCTGGCGAACAGGATCGCCCAGTGGGACGGCAGCACCTGGAACGCCCTCGGTTCGGGAACTAACAACATCGTCAGAGCCATTGCCTTTGACTCTTCAGATGTCCTCTACGCAGGCGGAAGTTTCACCACGGCGGGCCTGAAGGCTTCAAAGTACATGGCAAAATGCTCCACCTCCGGAATCACAGTCCCCGGAGCTCCTACAACAGTAGTTGCAACTCCTGGAAATGGACAGGCGGATATTAATTTCGTGGCTCCTGACGACGGCGGCAGCGCGATTACTTTGTACACGGCTACTTCAGCTCCTGGCGGCAAAGTTGGAACATCGACGACGACTACGGTAACCGTGCTCGGACTGACTAACGGCACAGCCTACACCTTCAAGGTAACGGCGACGAACGCGCTTGGGACAGGACCGGCATCGCTCGCTTCCAAGGCAGTAAAGCCTGGCGTAGTACCCGGCGCTCCGACTATCAAAACAGCAACTGCAGGAAATGAAAAGGCGGTTGTCGCCTTCACCGCACCTCTCTTCAACGGCGGCAGTGCGATCACATCGTATACCGTAATTTCTGTGACTCCGGACAGCAACATCACGGTCACACGTTCCGGCAGCGCGGCAACCCCGATAACTGTCACCGGGCTTACACCTGGAACTTCCTATACCTTCGTAGTAGTGGCGACGAACGCGCTTGGAACAAGTGCTGCATCCGGCGTCTGCAATGCAGTAGTCCCGACAGCGACAGTTCCCGGCGCTCCTACTGGAGTCCTGGCGATCGGGGATGATACGCAGGTATTCCTTAACTTCAATCCGCCGGTCTCGAACGGCGGCAGTGCGATTACATTGTATACGGTCTATTCCGGAGGCATAATCGTAGGAACCTCGGCTTCAAGGCCTATAACCATAACTGGTCTGACAAACGGCAAGGCCTATACCTTCACGGTAAAGGCGACGAATGCGATTGGACAGGGTCCTGCATCAGTGGCTTCCAAGGCAGTAAAGCCTACGGCGCCGCTTACGGCGATCGCAGTAATAACCGGCACGCCTGCAGCAGGCCAGATATTGACAGCCGGCGCATTGACACCGGCTGGCGCAACGGCGACATACCAGTGGATGATGTCTGCAGACGACATAACATATACGGACATTGTTGGAGCAAGGGCAAAGACATACAAACCGCTTCCAGTCCATGCAGGCAAGTACATCAAGGTGGAAGCAACAGGTACGCTCGCCTTCTCCGGCACGGTGACAAGTGCGGCTACGCTCCAGGCAACAGCCCCGATCACGGCGATGGGTGCAATAGTCGGGACGGCCAAGGTAGGCTATTTACTGACGGCAGGTGCATTGACGCCGGTGGGCGCGACAGCAACCTATCAGTGGAAGAGTGCTGCCACAGTAGGTGGCGTATATTCTGATATTGTCGGTGCAACGGCAAATAAATACACGCCGGTTGCAGGGGATACAGGCAAGTTCATAAAGGTTGAAGCAACCGGTTCAGGCTTCTACACCAGCGCAAAACTTAGTGCGGCAAAAGGTGCAGTGGTAAAAGCAACACCGAAAGTGAGAACCGCTGTCAACCTTGGAACAGCCGGCGATTTCGTGATTCTGTCAAAAGCAGGAATCTCAAGAACGGGAGTCACCTCGATTACCGGAGATATCGGGGTCAGTCCAATTGACCAGACTGCTCTTACTGGATTCTCGGAGACAATGGATCCCTCGAATCAGTTTTCAACATCGATTTACGTGGTCGGCGGCGGAAAACTGTATGCAGCAGACTATGCTCCACCGACTCCAGTGAAAATGACTACGGCTGTAAGCGACATGGAAACAGCGTTCTCAGACGCAGCTGGAAGGACATTTCCGGACTACACTGAACTTTACGCAGGCGATGTTACCGGGCAGACCCTCACACCTGGTCTCTATAAGTGGGGTACTGGTCTCCTGATATCAGCCGGTGGTGTCACTATCTCCGGAACTGCGACTGATGTCTGGATTTTCCAGATAGCCCAGGATCTGACCGTGGCCAACAGTGCCATTATTACATTGAGCGGCGGAGCAAAGGCCGAGAACATCTTCTGGCAGATTTCCGGACAGACCACCCTTGGAACGACGTCGCAGATGAAGGGGATCATATTGTGCCAGACGCTGATTGAGATGCAGACCGGTGCAACGCTGAGCGGCAGGGCGCTGGCGCAGACAGCGGTTACGTTGGATGCAAATACTGTGACTGCCCCTTGAATAAATAGGTAAAGATAACAAACGGGGAGGGAGAAATCCCTCCCCGTTTTATTTTGTCGAGGTATTCAATAGATTACGCACGCTGTGAACTCCAACAAGACTCCATCACCCGACTTAGCCGAATTTTCGACATCGCTTCATGTTTCTTAACTAAAGAGGCAATTTCAAAATTGCCTCATTTGAGCTGATTTCTAAAGTTGGAGTGCGCTGCTTTAGCGTGTATAACCTGTTTAATACCAAGACACGCTGAAGCTGTGAACTCCAACAAGCGTTTTTCCCACAACAACCGTTTTTTTGTATTTTTGAAATCAGCTCTAAAGAAAACACAGCCAATAATGGCTTAACTACAAACAAATCAGAATCTTGGCTTGTTAGCAGCAGCTCGTGTTCGAGCGTTCCTTAAGTAGGTACATGCTTTAGCTTGTACCATCCTTGAATTCCTGTTTCCCGTAATCATTACTTCGCAGTTCGTGTTGTCCGCCATAGTATCTTGGCGGCGGCGGATTGTTCGTGATTCCACTGGCATTTCTTTCCTGCTCCCATGATCATCACTTCGTAATTCGATTGTTCGTCATTCGATATTCGTCCTTCCCCTGGGGCTTCCACCCCATGGAGAAGCAGGTGTATACCCCATGGTAAGCGATCCGCCCGCGACCTACACTCTATCAACAAGACAAATAAAATAAAAGGAATCAGAAAATGAGAAACACAAATGAAGCCACACTTCAAAAAGAGGAATCGACACGTTCGATTAATGAATCTCCTCCATGGTCATCTGGATTGAAGGCAACGAAAAGGATTTTCCTGGGTCTTGTCATTGCGGCAGGCATGATGCTGGCGCAAACCATGATGGCGGCGAGTCCGGCTACGGTCCCACTGGGATCGTGTTCGCATTTCGCGGTCCTCGCCGGTACTACCACAACGACAACCGGAGGCGGAACAATCAACGGCGATGTCGGACTTTATCCGGCTGGTTCGCAGGGAATCCCTCCGGCGCAGATCAATGGTACGGTATACAACGGTGATGCAATTGCACTGCAGGCCCAGACTGACCTGACAGCGGCGTATAATGACGCCGCAGGCCGGACCCTGGATCAAATCACGGTGTCAGGCAATATCGCAGGCCAGACACTCGCCCCTGGCCTTTATTGGTCCGCGTCCTCCGTTGAGATAACCGGAGACCTGACCCTTGACGCCGGCGGCGATCCTGATGCCGTATGGATATTCCAGGTAGGCTCCACACTGACCACGGCAGCAGGCGCCCCCGCTTCTCCTGCAAGCCAGATCATACTGGCAGGCAGCGCGCAGGCTAAAAACATTTTCTGGCAGGTTGGAAGTTCAGCGACTCTTGGAACCTACTCGATCTTCAAGGGAACCATAATGGCCAACATATCAGTTTCGATGGACACTGATTCCGTCATGGAAGGCAGGGCGCTGGCACGGACTGGGGCAGTGACATACAACGGCGTTGGCGGCAGTCTGCCTCCAGGGGCGCTGGATATCACAGTAACAGCGGAGAACTTCAACACAAACAAGGGTGCAGACTACTACGGAGCGACTGTCGGTTATTTGTTGAGCGGCGTTGACGCAGGAAGCGTAGCCTCCGCCAAAGTTGAACTGTATGACGCACTAAACAACAAGCTTGTGGAAAACACGTCAAAATCAGCAGAAAAGGTCAACAACACATTGCAGGGCCCCCATTACAGCAGCGCATTCATCGTGAAGGCAGGGACATATACAACCAGCAGCACTTGGAATTTTGGTGCATGGACGGCGCAAGCCAGTATCAAGCCGGCAAAAGCGGTTGTCACATTGACAGATATTTATGGATTGACCTATGTAGTGGAAGATGCAATATTCCTGGATCTCCTGCCTGCTCATCCGACTTGGATAAGCCTGTTCCCGATCCTGACCTATACCGCAGGAGCGAATGGAAGCATTACCGGCACTTCGCCCCAGGCAGTCGACTATTATGGAGCAGACGGCATTGAGGTTACGGCAGTTCCAGATGGCGGCCACGGTTTCATACAATGGAGCGATGGCGTACTGACAGCTGTAAGAACAGACTTAAGCGTCCAGGCTGACATTTCAGTCACCGCGAGTTTTACAGTTGACACAGCTGATCTTGTTGTCGTGGTCGGCGTAAACGGAACAACAACCGGTTCTGTTTCCGGAATACCTACAAACACAGACACTCCGGTAACGGCAGCTGCCGATCTACATTACAATTTTACAGGATGGACTCTTACGAGCGGTTCGGCGACCTTCACTGATGCCGGTGCAGCTTCGACAAATGTCCAGCTGACAGGAGCCGACGGTTCGTCGGCGACGGTAACTGCGAATTTCGCAGTCGACACATTTACACTGACGTCTTCAGCCGGTCCAAATGGTTCAATCACGCCCAGTGCCACCGTGGATTACGGTACAAGCAAGACTTTTACAATAACATCCGCCCTCGGATATCATATTGAAGATGTCCTTGTCGACGGTTTGTCAGTTGGCGCTGTCGCAAGCCATGCATTCACAGGCGTAGACGCGAATCACACTATCTCCTGCAGCTTTGCAATTGCGGTGACAACTGCCAACTTGACCATGGCTGTCAACGGAATCGGAACAGTCAGCCCAGTAGCCGGAGAATATACAGTTGACAAGGAGGCGATTACCCCCATATCCGCGACTCCTGGGAATATTGATACTGCATTTACGAGCTGGTCGGTAAGCGGTAGCGCCGTTGTCGCCGATGAGAATGCGGCAGACACGACAGTGACGCTGTCAGGTGACGCGACAGTTACCGCCAACTTCACAACCGGGCCGATCACCACGCTGCTGAACGGTGTTCCGGTCACTGACATAGGCGGAGACGAAGGAAGTGTAAGGATGTTCAAGGTCACATTGCCTGCTGGACAGACTCTGCTCACGGTCGAGACTACCGCAGGAGTTTCCGGCGACTGCGACATGTATATGAGGCACAGCCTGCTGCCGACGCTTTCCTCCTACGATGCTAAAAGCACGAATGAAGGGAATGAGGAACTGATAACGATCCATGATCCGGCATCAGGCGACTGGTATGTGATGCTGAAGGCGTATGCGACTTTTTCCGGAGTGACACTCACTGCCACATACACGGCGGATGCGCCGGCCAAGGTCACGCTGCTGAATGCGACGCAGGGAGCTTATGCGGACAAGGTAAGGCTCACGTGGACAGCTGTAGGCGGCGCCACGGCATATGAGATCTGGAGTTCGGAAGTGAACAACATCGAGCTTGCGGTGATAATTGAAACCGTCGATGCGCCGGTGGTGACTTATGATGACATGCTGACAGCCAAGAGCTCATACAAGTATTATTACTGGGTACGGGCTGTAAACGCCAGTTATACCGGTGGTTTCAGCGACTATGCATATGGAACGACAATCGCGGACAATTCAATCGTGGATCTGAAAAACGGTGTTGCAAAGACAGGGATATCCGGAGTAATTGGTTCAATGAGGACCTACAGGCTGGTGGTGCCTGCCGGCCAGACTGTTCTTGACATAACAGTTTCCGGTGGAACAGGGGACTGCGACATCAATGTAGGCATCGGGGAAACTGGAAGCAGGAGATATTCCGTGCGTAGTGAAACCAGTGAAAACATACAGTATGAGAGCCCTGAAGCTGGAAACTACTATATCAATATCTATGGAAAGACGGCCTATGCAAAAGTCACCCTAATGGCGAAATACATGCAGGGCGCGCCCAAGCCGCCGACAACGTTTGCAGCAGGCAAAGGGACATTCGCGGACAGGATCGTCCTCACGTGGAAGGCAAGTTCCGGCGCGACGAGCTATGATGTCTACAAGGCCCTGAAGACCACATCAGCCAAACCTGCAATGCCAGGTGCCTCCATAGCTACAGTATCCGGTACCGAATACGAAGATACGGACGTAGTCTTCGGTGCGGGCGTTACTCCCAACCTCTATTACTATTGGCTCAAGGCGCATAATTCGGATGGTTTCAGCAAGGAAACCCCTGCTGCCATCGGCAACCTGATGCCAGTTCCAGCAGCAGCCGGAACTATTGCGGCTTCCAATGGAACCTACTTCGACAAGATACGCGTAACCTGGGCAAAAAAGAAGAACGTCACGAGTTATGAAGTCTATAGGACGGCAGGCGATACTTTCGTTGGAGCAACACTTGTAGGTGGATCCGTTGAAGCCAGCAATCATGCTTCAAATGTGATTGATGATGTCAATGTTCCGCTGAATACTCTCCCGGCTACGAAATATTATTACTGGATCAAGGCGATAAATAATGTGAACAACGAATCGAGCATCAGCATCAAGCCTGATTACGGGTATGTCTCGAATAAAGGACCGGCTACTGTTACAGCGACAAAGGGGACCCTCTCAGACGGGAAAATAAGGGTGGACTGGAAAGTTGTTTCTGGCGCCACGTCCTATGATGTATACAAGGATGGTTCGTTTCTTTCAAACTCGGCCGTCCCCACATTTGAAGAGACTCCCGGGAATAACTTGCCGCATATGTACAATGTCAAGGCGAAATATAACGGTTATGAGAGCGCATTCAGTCCGACTGCCACAGGTTTTGCGGCAGACGCTCCAAGCATATTGGCTTCTCCGGTACTGAAGAGCGCGAGCACGAATCTGTACGACCACGTGCTGGTCAGCTGGGGCGCAGTTTCCAGGGCGCAGACATACAGGCTCTACAGGAGTGAGGCGAATGTGTTTCCCAATGACGCAGGAATTGCAGACGTTGATGGCCTGACCTACGAAGACATAGTCAAGCCGGGTGGAATAGTTGCTGGCGTGAAATATTACTACTGGGCCGCGGCAGTGAATGGTATTGTTATAAGCAAACCTAGCGCATCAAAGGCAGGCATGGCTGCGGCGGTATTGGAAATTGCCAACTTTGACGATCCGGCAGGATATCCTGATGGTCAGACGGTAGCTGTTGCAGGTGCAGCCCATGGAGTTGCCACGTATTACTCAATAGTCGTGCCTGCTGGCACGACGCGTCTCATAGCGACGCTTTCAGGTGCGGCTACAGCTGCAGACGACTGCGATGTATACGCAAAGCTGGGCTCTTATCCGACAACTGCTTCCTTTAATAAAAAGGGAGTGGAGAACAAAATAACAAGTGATGAAGTGCTGACTGTTTCGAATCCTGCGGCAGGAACATGGTATGTCATGCTGTATGGAACAGGGACTGCCGGATATTCTGCAAGGACTCTTACGGTCGCCTGCTACGCCGCCGTGGATATTTATCTGACAACGGTCCCCCCGAACGACATGAATGCCCCTTTCAAGGCGACATTCAAAGGCAAGGTCGTCGATGCGTCCGGGAAAGGCATACCCGGCCTGATCCTCATGGCCAGGAACCCGATGACCGGGATCAGTTCATATCTGACGGCGAAGACCAATGCTTCAGGAATGTTCACCTATTCCGACATCATCAGCACAGAAGGCGAACACACGTTCGACTTCTTCTTCACAGTCATGCCCGATCCCGCAAAGGGGACGGCAAGCCACACCGTATGCACGAAGAATACCAGTCTCAACACATCCGTCTTTGACTTCACCTCCTATCTGAAGTCGACGCCGGTCCCCCTCAGCACAAACGCCCCTGACGATCTTGCAGGAATGCAGGCGTTCCTCAACACAAGCAACGGATGGGATGACAATGCCATAAGTGCAACCTACAAGACAATGTGGATTGAAAAGACGGTTGGCAAGGTCCAGGCAGGCAAGGCGCTCATAGGGAAGCTTGATTCCGGGCTGTACATGTTCTTCTACGGAGTTGAAGGAGCCGGCGCAGGCAATGATACGGCTCTTGCCGCGAATCTTCCTGTTTCCGGACTGTCCCCGGTTCCGCTTGTCGTACATGTCGAGGCATCGATGAAGGATGCTGTTGCGACGAACCTGAACCTGCTGGGCATAATCGACGACATGCAGATGGACGCGGTTGAAGCTGGCAGGATTGTAGTTGTCACGGTTACTTCCCTGGACAGTGCCGACGCAGACAAGGATATTTCACTGTCTGCATATGAACAGCTGAGTATTCTTTCGAATATTGCGGACAAGGATGTTTCGGTGGTATTTGTCGAGGACGGGAAATACTCGGATGTCCTCACGAAGAAGTTCAAGGTGACTGTGGGCGGCAGGGACATGAATGTGATCACCTCGGCTTTTGAAGCGCTTACCCAGGAGGAATAAAATTTACAGATTGATTGAATGAACAAAAAGAGGCCGGTTTTTCCGGCCTCTTTTCATTTTATTGACACCCCGCGCTGCATTAGCCGCACTGTGAATGGATTGTTTTTCGCATAAGAGAGTACACCGCATGGAACGCCGGACCTCCCGACGCACTTACACCCCGTAGGATGACTGGGGCCGTGGCCGGGATCTTGGGACCTGCCGGCATCGGTGGCTGAGCGGAAAAAGAAAGAAAAATCTGCCAGCAGGTCGCAGATCCCGGCCACGGAGTGCGTCGGGAGGGCTGGCGGTCCGGTAAGATGTAATTCTTTGCGTATTCCTGATGCGATTTTGTAGATCGAGGCTTCATGATTCGTAATCCTTGTTCGGCCTTCCCCTATGGCTTTAATTTTCTATGTTCCCCAAAATATCACCTTCGGAGTTCGAATGTTCGTCATTCGATATTCGTCCTTCCCCTGGGGTTTCCACCCCATGCTGAAGTAGGTGTGCACCCCATGGCGGGCAGGCCATTCACGTCATAATCTAAAATTGGCAAAACAAATGACAAAGGAAAGGAGGCGGAGCCGGCAAGGGAGTTCGGAAGTTCTGGAGTTTTCAAAACTCAATTCGAGTGAAAATCTGAATGTTTTATGAACAAGCAAAGTTATGGGGAATATCCCCGCGAAAACAAAAAACAGAGGGAATAATGAAAAATTTAATCATGCTCGCAGTCGCAATCATCGCAGTTGGAATCTTTGCCGGATGCTCATCGGTCCCGAAACATGACAACATGACCGGCGACTGGAAATACACGTTCGAGGAAACCGGCAAGGATGGAGTCCATAACGGGACGATGACCATAGCCCAGGAATCCTACAAGCTGAAAGGCAAATGCAATGACGCCTCCGGCGAGTTCGAGCTGTCGGGTTCCATTTCGGAAAACGGCCCTAAGTTCATGATTGATGGCAGGCGCAACGACAACAAGAGGAATTTCCATCTTAACGCCGCGCTGCTGTCCCATAATGAATTCGAAGGCACCTACACCACCGACCAGAATACAACAGGTACGATGAAGGGAAACAGACTCAAGCCTGAATAGGTTTATGGATCTTCTGGCGAATGGGTCAATCAAAGGAGAAATGATTATGAAAATAGATTTAGTAAAAGTGATGGGAGCTGTGGCGGTTGCCGGGGCCTTGTCTCTGGCAGGCTGTGGCGAAAAGCCTGGGGAGAAGGCAGGAGCTGCGGTGGATAAGGCTGCGGAGAAGACCAGCGAGGCCGTGAAAAATGCGGCTGCGGCTACAAAGGACGGTGCGGTAAAGGCGGTCGAGAAGACCGGTGAAGCCGTGGAGAAGGCGGGTGCAGCGGTGGAGAAGGCCGGCGAGGACATGAAGAAGTAGCTGTTGGCGGGTGGAGAGAAAATTCAGAACAACACCCCTTGCGGGGGGTTGGCTGCAAACAATGAGCACTGAATTCGAGGTGAGTTCGTTCGTAGCCAATGCCGCAAGGCATGTTCTTGGATTGGTATTCGTTTGTAGTCAAGCCATTATTGGCTGTTCTTTGGATCTTGGAAATTTTGGCAGGATAAGGACGTTTAATTCATGATTAAGAATTCTAGAATCACTGTTGCCTTGTTTACTGGAGTGCTCCTGTTGGCGGCGCTGGTGGCTGTGTCTTTCTGGGCTTTCAGGCAAATCAAGGAAGCTGCCGGAGAGCGCAAGCATACCTACGAAGTAATACAGCAGGCGGACGCTCTGCTGTCCGCACTGAAAGACGCCGAGACCGGCCAGCGCGGCTATGCGCTTACAGGGGATGAAGCCTTTATGGAGCCGTATTTGGCGGTTCGCGACAGTGTCCGTGGCGATTTGCTGAAATTACGTCGAAGCAGCTTGATCGGCTCTGCCCAGAAGCATCTGGATGCAGTGGCTCCATTGATTGATGCAAAATTGGCGGAAATGTCGCGTGTCATTGAGTTGCGCCGTAAAAATGACATGGCTGCCGTAAAGGTGGCCGTGGCTGGCGGCAAGGGCAAGCAGCTGATGGATTCCATCCGTGCCGAAATGGACAGCTTCATCCAGGTGGAGGAAGGGGCTCAGGTGCAGCATGACGCAGCTTTCCAGTCGAACATGAGCTATATGTTTGCCATTATTGTCGCCGTCAGTTTATTTACGCTGCTCTGTGCGCTGTTGTTCGCATATATGGTACATCGGGAAACACAGCATCGGCTGGATGATTTAGTCCATCTCGAAACACGGCGTTTACTCGATATTCAGGAGGATACGAATAAAAAGCTGCTGTGGTCCAATGTAAACTTGCGTATCAGCGAGGAAAAGCTTGCAGTTACACTCAAATCCATCGGAGATGCAGTCATAACCACCGATGACCGTGGATGTGTGACGATGCTGAATTCCCTTGCCGAGAAACTTACCGGCTGGACACAGGCTGAGGCCGCAGGCCGCCCGATAGACGATATATTCCACATTGTCAACCAGGAAACCCGTCAGCCATCCGCTATCCCCGTAAAGGAAACCTTGGCGCATGGCACGATACAGGGCCTGGCCAACCATACAATACTTATTGCACGCGATGGCAGTGAATGCTCCATCGCCGACAGCTGTGCTCCGATTCGCGACGGTGACGGCAAGATGGTAGGTGTTGTCCTGGTCTTCCGCGATGTCACCGAGGAATATGCGACGCAGCAGGCATTGCGCGACAGTACTGCAGTGATCCAGAAGATTCTCAATACTGTGGTGGACGGAATCATTACTCTCCATACCGGCGGGGCTATCGTAGAGACGGTCAATGCGGCGGCTGAACGGATGTTTGGCTATACAGCCGCGGAACTCACCGGACAAAATCCCCGTCTGCTGATACCCGAGCTTGACCGGGAGCAATGCAATATCTTCCTCGAGGCGGGCAAAGATGCGCGGGCAGTCGGTTTTGTACACGAGACTGAGGGGCACCGCAAGGATGGAGGTGTTTTCCCGTTGGAAGTGACCGTGAGTGAAATGTGGCTGGGCGGCCTGCGCCACTTCATCTGCATCCTGCGTGATATCTCCGGGCGCAAGCAGGCTGAAGAGGCTCTTCTCAAGGGTGGAGCCCTGCAGGCAGCAATATTCAACAGCGCGAACTTCTCGAGCATCGCCACCGACGCCAAGGGTGTCATCCAGATCTTCAACGTGGGCGCCGAACGCATGCTTGGCTACACGGCCGCCGAAGTGATGAACAAGATAACGCCTGCCGATATTTCCGATCCCCAGGAAGTTATAACGCGCGCCAAGGCGCTGAGTGTTGAGCTAGGAACACCGATTACTCCTGGCTTCGAGGCATTGGTGTTCAAGGCTTCACGCGGAATCGAGGACATCTACGAGCTCACCTATATCCGGAAGGATGGCAGCCGTTTCCCGGCGGTCGTATCTGTCACCGCACTGCGCGATGATCATGAAGCCATCATCGGCTACCTGCTGATCGGCACGGACAATACCGCGCGCAAGAGGGCGGAAGAGGCTCTTCTGAAGGCGGGAGCCCTGCAGGCAGCAATATTCAACAGCGCGAACTTCTCGAGCATCGCCACCGACGCCAAGGGTGTCATCCAGATCTTCAACGTGGGCGCCGAACGCATGCTTGGCTACACGGCCGCCGAAGTGATGAACAAGATAACGCCTGCCGATATTTCCGATCCGCAGGAAGTCATAACGCGCGCCAAGTCGCTGAGCGTCGAGCTTGGAACACCGATTATGCCAGGGTTCGAGGCGTTGGTGTTCAAGGCCTCCCGCGGGATCGAGGACATCTACGAGCTCACCTATATCCGGAAGGACGGCAGCCGCTTTCCGGCGGTCGTATCTGTCACGGCACTGCGCGATGATCATAATGCAGTAATTGGCTACCTGCTGATCGGTACCGACAACACCGCCCGCAAGCAGATCGAGGCGGAGCAGAAGAAACTCGACCAGCGTCTGCGCGACCAGCAGTTCTACACGCGTTCCCTCATAGAGTCCAACCTCGACGCCCTGATTACCACTGATCCGTCCGGCATCATCACTGACGTCAACAAACAGGTCGAGACACTTACCGGCTGTACTCGCGATGAACTGATCGGCGCGCCGTTCAAGAATTATTTCACCGATCCGGCCAGGGCCGAAGCGAGCATCAAACTGGTACTCAGCGAAAAGAAGGTTACCGACTACGAACTTACCGCGCACGACAGGGACGGAAAGGAGACCGTGGTGTCATACAATGCGACCACCTTCTATGATCGGGACAGGAAGCTGCAGGGAGTGGTCGCCGTTGCCCGTGACATCACCGAGCGCAAACGCCTGGATCTGGTGCTGCAGAAATATAACGTCGAGCTGGAGAGCGCCAAGTCGGTGGCTGAAAAGGCAAACCTCGCGAAATCGGATTTCCTTTCCAGCATGAGCCATGAGCTCAGGAGCCCGCTCAACGCGATCCTGGGTTTCGCCCAGCTGATGGATTCCTCAGGTTCCCCGGCGCCGACCGACTCACAGAAGGAGAACATCGCACAGATCCTCCAGGCGGGATGGCATCTACTGAAGTTAATCAACGAAATTCTCGACCTCGCCGTGATTGAGTCCGGCAAGGTGTCGATGTCACGGGAGTCAGTTTCGTTGGCGGAGGTCATGTCCGAATGCCAGACCATGATGGAACCGCAGGCGCAGCAGCGTGGCATCAGCATGACATTTTCCCGGTTTGAAGGTCCGTTCTTCGTACATGCCGACCGGACCAGGCTGAAGCAGATCATCATCAATCTGATTTCCAATGCGATCAAATATAACAGGGAGAGAGGAACGGTGGTCGTTGACTGCACTGTGAGTGCGCCGGAACGCATCCGTATCAGCGTAGCGGACACGGGAGAGGGTCTGGACCCGGAAAAGATGGCGCAGCTGTTCCAGCCGTTCAACCGCCTCGGACAGGAAGCGACCGGCGTGCCAGGCACGGGCATTGGACTGGTTGTGACAAAGCGGCTGGCCGAACTGATGGATGGCGTTCTCGGTGTGGAAAGCACGGTCGGCGAGGGAAGCGTGTTCTGGTGCGAACTAGTCTCGGCCGAGGCACCAAAGCTTGCTGTCCATGGCGGCGAAAGCGAGATTCCAGCTCCACAGCAATTACCGGACGGCATGCCGCGGCGTACACTGCTCTATGTCGAGGACAATCCGGCGAACATGAAGCTGGTCGAACAACTTATGGAGCGTTATCCTGACATTCGGCTGGTGACCGCTGTCAACGGAACTCTCGGGATCAAGCTCGCCCGCTCTTCCAAGCCGAAGGTAATCCTGATGGACATCAACCTGCCAGGCATCAGCGGCGTGGAAGCCCTGAAAATCCTACAGGAAGATCCGGACACCATGCACATCCCCGTCGTTGCCATCAGCGCAAATGCCATGCCCCGCGACATAGCGAAAGGACTGGAGGCTGGATTCTTCCGATATATCACCAAGCCCATCAAGGTCAAGGAGTTCATGGAAACCCTGAATGTGGCGCTGGAATATGCGGAGAAGAACAAGGTGTGAAGACGGAATTGCATGGAACGCCG
>MHBI01000088.1:0-110818 GCA_001804815.1 Lentisphaerae bacterium GWF2_50_93 | reverse complement strand
CAGGTCGCAGATCCCGGCCACGGAGTGCGTCGGGAGGGCTGGCGGTCCGGTAAGACGGAATTGCATGGAACGCCGGCACCCTTGCCGACATCGGCGGAGAAGTGGAAATAATGGAAAACATATCGGAAAATAAATTGGTAGAACATAAACCATTGCCGAACATCCTGATCGTGGACGACATGCCGGCCAATGTGCTGTTGTTGGAGAAAATGCTCGCCGAGAGAGGTTACAAGGCGCGTCCGGTTCCCAGCGGAAAGCTGGCGCTGCAGGCCGCCCGTGATGAAGCGCCCGACCTGATTCTGCTGGACATCAACATGCATGAAATGAACGGATACGAAGTCTGCGGGCATCTCAAGGCCGATGAGGCTCTCAAAGGTATTCCGGTAATTTTCATCAGTGCGCTGGATGGAAAGATTGACAAGGTGAAAGCATTCAGTGTCGGAGGGGTGGACTACGTAACGAAGCCGTTTCAGTTCGAGGAAGTCGAGGCAAGGATCCATACGCATTTGAAGCTTCGCCGGCTGCAGATTGAGCTTGAGATGCGGAATCTACAGCTGCAGGAGAACTATGATCAGCTCAGGAAACTGGAGGATCTGCGGGATAATTTGACCCACATGGTCGTTCACGACATGCGGTCGCCTTTGACCGGCATCATAGGGAATATGGAACTGCTGGAAATGTATGCCGGGAAAAAGCTTGATATCGACGAAATGGCGCTCCTGAGAGGCGCCAGAAGCAGCGGAGTGATCCTTGTGGACATGATTAATTCCCTTTTGGATGTCAGTCGTCTGGAACAGGGGCAGATGCCGCTCGATGTGACGGAATCAGACATTGATATCCTGATTCAGAATGCTGTCAACTCCCTGGGTTCACTCACGAAGGACATATCGCTGCACCATGTGAAGCAAGTCCTGCCGGCAATGGTCGACTGCGACGAGACCATAGTTACCCGTATCATCGCAAACCTGGTGGGCAATGCCGTTAAATTTACGCCAAAAGGGGGCGCTGTCGCCATTTCCATAGAATGTAATGAAGATGGGACAAGGCTTTGTGTTGCAGATACTGGCAAAGGTATTCCCGGTGAATATCACCAGAAGATATTTGAGAAATTCGGGCAAGTTGAAGTCCGGCAGCAAAGGAAAATGTATTCAACCGGACTTGGGCTGGCATTCTGCAAGCTTGCAGTTGAGGTCCACGGCGGACAAATCGGCGTCATCAGCGAAGTCGGCAAAGGCAGCACCTTCTGGTTTACACTGCCCCGGCTGAAAGTGTCACCGGAATATGCGAATAAAAACAAGGAAGGAATGGAAAAATGAAAGACATATCGGAATACCAGCGTATAAATACTAAAACATCGCCTAACATTCTGATCGTTGACGACACTCCGGCAAACGTGCTGCTGCTGGAGAAAATGCTCTCGGAACGAGGCTACAAGACGCGATCGGTCATCAGCGGCAAGCTGGCGCTGCAGGCCGCACGTGCAGAACAGCCCGACCTGATCCTGCTTGATATCAATATGCCGGAAATGAACGGTTATCAGGTCTGTGAGCAGCTGAAGTCCGATGCGTCGCTGAGGGACATTCCAGTCATTTTCATCAGCGCGCTGGATGGGACGATCGACAAGGTGAAGGCGTTCAATGCGGGCGGTGTCGACTACGTTACGAAGCCGTTCCAGTGCGAGGAAGTCTATGCCCGCGTCCTGACGCATCTGAAGCTGCGCCGGCTGGAAAAACTCCGCGACGATCTCGGATACATGATCATCCACGATCTGCGCAGCCCCATGACAGTCATCTTCGGTTTACTGCAGGTACTGGAAGGCAAGAAGGATCAGCAGCTGTCCACCCTCGACCAGGAACTCGTCACGCTGGCCCGCCGCAGTTCCGAGGAACTGCTGAACATGATAAGTTCAATACTCGATGTCAGCAAAATGGGTGCGGGCGAGATGAAGCTGAACCACGATTCGTGCGACCTCGATGCCATAATCCGTGATGTGCTGGCGACAAATAAACCCTTTCCTGAGAACCGCACGGTCATGTTCACCGCGCCGGAATCCTCCCTCAACATCACGGCCGACATTGTTCTTATCCGGAGGGTGCTCCAGAATCTTCTCGGCAATGCCATCAAATACACCCGTCCCGGAGGTGACATCCGCATTTTCATTACATCATCCAGCAGCGAGGTCCGCGTCGCAGTGACCGATACCGGGCCCGGCATTGCGCCCAGATACCACCGGCGGATATTCGAAAAGTTCGGACAGGTGGACAACAGCAAATACCGCGTGGGCAGCGGGCTGGGTTTGACCTTCTGTAAAATGGCCGTCGAAGCCCATGGCGGCCGCATAGGCGTCGAAAGCGAGCTGGGAAAAGGCAGCACCTTCTGGTTTGTCCTGCCACGTCCGAACGCGGCGCTTGAACATGCGGAAAAAGATCAGTGTCCTCCCACAGGATGACGGATTAATGGATTTTTGGATTAGTGGATGGGTAATGGAAAAATAGTGGCGCAGTGGCCAGGAGGGTTGATTGCAAAACAATAGAAAAGGTTTGTGCGGAGATACGATTCGTTGGAGTTCAAACTTTAATTTGTCCCTGAATTTCAGGCCTTGGGAAATATAGACAAGCTAAAGCGTGCCACGTGAGTCACGTTCCACGTGTCAACGTGATCAAGGGAGACTCCAGCTTAATAAAACAGCCAGGATGAACGACAGGGAAGAATGAAAGACATGCCAGAAAAGAAACTTTCAGCCATAGAACCATTTACGGACATACTGATCGTGGACGACACGCCGGCAAATTTGCTGCTGCTGGTGAAAATGCTCACGGACCGAGGCTGCAAGCCGCGTTCGTTTCTCAGTGGCGAGCTGGCGCTCCAGGCCGCCCGCGCTGAACCGCCAGACCTGATTCTGCTTGATGTCAACATGCCGGAAATGAGCGGATACGAGGTCTGCGAGCAGCTGAAGGCCGATGAGAGGCTGAAAAACATCCCCGTCATTTTCATCAGCGCCATGAGCGAGACGATTGACAAGATCAAGGCCTTTGCCGCAGGAGGAGTCGACTATGTGACGAAGCCATTCCAGCTGGAAGAAGTTGAGGCAAGAGTACGCACGCACCTGGAGCTTCGCCGGCTTCAGATTCAACTCGAGAAACAGAACCGCCAGTTGAAGGACAACTATGATCATCTCGGAAAGCTGGAGGAATTGCAGGACAGGCTGACCCACATGCTTGTCCACGATATGAGCCTGCCCTTGAATGGCATTACAGGATATCTGGAAAAACTGGAAATGGATCCTGGGAAAAAGCTGACCGGCGATCAGCTGGAGACTCTGAGGAACGCCAGGGCCAACGGACTGGTTCTTCTGGGCATGATCAATTCCCTCCTGGATCTGCCAGTGGTCTGCAACAGGGGCAGATGCAGGGTAAATAAATGAGAAGGCGGATAGCGCATGTAATTTTGTGGTTCGGAGTTCGGTTGTTCGTCATTCGTAATTCGTCATTCCCCTGGGGTATTCACCCCATGGGCAAGTAGGTTTCCACCCCATAGCAAACAGCCTGTCAAAATACTATCTTGCTTTTGACGGATAAGAACAAGTTTTAAAACAAAGGCCGAAAGAAAGGAGGCGCAGGAATCGAGAAGATATCGCCAGGTGAGATGATAAGTGAACAGTCAATAACAGATAAACAATTACGAAGAAGGAAAAGGAAAAAATGAAAACTCTAATCGCAGTTTCTATGATGGCGGCTCTGATCACGGTGTCAGGATGTTGGAGCACGCAGAACAGCAGCCAGGGCGGTATCGCGCCTGTGAATGAAGAATTCAGCATCACCGTACCGTCATCCAGCACAATCAAGCAGGGCGAGGATGCAACTGTTGACGTCACGCTCAACAGGGGCGCCGCCTTCAAGCAGGACGTGCAGCTCGACATCAAGGCGGATGGCATCAGTGTAACGCCTAAGTACGTTCTGGTAAAAGCGAGCGACAAGCCTGAAGTGAAAGTCAAGATTGCTGCTGCGAAAAATGCTGCTATTGGCGAGTATCCTGTAAATGTAAAAGGAACGCCGGCAAGCGGGAAGGCAACCTCTACGGAATTCAAGGTCAAGGTTGTAGCTCCGTAAATTCAGGTTCAATAAGTTCAAAGCGGCGTCGTCCGCGGAAACGGGCGGCGCTGCTGGAATCATAGAGGTGATTTAAAGGAAACAGGTTTAACTGGAAAGACAGGTGAATTCATGCAGAATGATTCTTTAAAGGAGAATTACTTATGACTTTATGTCCAATTGCATTGATGGTGGGCTGCAAGAAGTGTTCGGTATTTGCAATCTGTCCCCTGAAGACCGTCATAGGGGACTATAAGAAGCCGGAAAAGGACACGGATCAGTACAGCAAGAAGCAGAAGAAATAGCAGGCAGCATCATGAAAAACAATTCACTGAAACAATTGGAAACGCTCGGGCAGTCCATCTGGCTGGACTACATCAGGCGCGATCTGATCACCGGCGGCGGGCTCAGGCGCATGATCGAGGAGGATGGACTGCGGGGGTTGACCTCGAATCCATCGATCTTTGAGAAGGCGATTCTGGAGAGCCACGTCTATGATGAGGACATCCGGTCCATGACCCTTGGAGGAAAGGGCGCCAAGGATGTCTATGAAACCATCATCAGGAGCGATGTGCAAGGCGCTGCCGATGAATTTCGTGCGATGTACGAAAGTTCAGACGGTAAAAATGGTTATGTCAGCCTGGAGGTCAATCCGCATCTGGCGCACGACACAAACGGCACGATAGAGGAAGCCCGGCGCTTCTGGGGTCTGCTGGACCGTCCCAACGTCTTCATCAAGATTCCCGCCACGCTCGAAGGGCTGCCCGCCATACAGCAGCTCATCAGCGAGGGGATAAATGTCAACGTCACGCTGCTCTTCGGACTGTCGCGCTACCGGCAAGTGGCGGAAGCCTACCTTTGCGGCATCGAAGAGCTGGCAGCCAAAGGGAAGCCATTGAAGCATGTGGCCTCGGTGGCAAGCTTCTTTGTAAGCCGTATTGACGCCCTGGTGGATCCGATGCTGGACAATATCATCATGCAGGGCGGCAAGAACGAGGACATCGCCAGGAAGGTGCGCGGGCAGGTTGCCGTCGCCAGCGCCAAGACGGCTTATCGGAGCTACAAGAATATCTTTGGCAGTACCCGGTTTACGGCACTTGCCGGGCAAGGCGCGCGTGTGCAGCGGCTGCTCTGGGCCAGCACCGGCACCAAGAATCCCGACTACAGCTACGTGAAATACATCGAATCGCTCATAGGGCCTGAAACGGTCAATACTGTTCCAGTAGAGACCCTCGAACACTACCGCGAACACGGCGTGCCGAAGTCCAGCCTCGAACAGGAGCTCAAGGAAGCCCGCTGGGTGATGGCCAGGCTGCCGGAACTGGATATCAATATCGACAATGTGACGCGGCAGCTCGAGGATGAAGGAATCGAAAAATTCAAGAAGCCGTTCGACAAGCTGATGGGGACCCTGGGGCATAAGGCAATGCTGCACGGGACGGGAGAGCAGTCGGATGTTCACTAGTGAGAACCTGCTCGAAAAGGGGGTAGCACAGACATTCCTGTCTGTGACGGAAAATTAAATTTGAACCCACAGACAAGAATGTCTGTGCTACTTTTTAGACAAATTTCATTTTGAGACTACCTTTTCGAGCAACATCCAGTTAGAACCTATTGGATTCCAAATATCCGAGGACATGGAAGATGAATGACAGACCGGTAATATTGGTTGTCGATGACGAGCTTCCAAACGTCAAGCTGCTCGAAGCGAATCTGGTTCCGCAGGGTTATGAAGTTGTCCATGCGGCAGACGGTGAAGAAGCTCTGAGGAAGCTGTCTGACAACCTCGTCGATCTGATTTTGCTGGATGTAATGATGCCTGGAATTGATGGCTTTGAAGTCGCCCGCAGGGTCAGGCAGGATAAAACGCACAGGCTGCTTCCTATAATACTGGTTACCTCATTGCGGGAAAAGGAATATCGCTTAAAGGGAATTGAAGCAGGCTGCGATGATTTTCTTTCAAAACCCTATGACAGGATTGAGCTATTAGCCAGGGTCCGGTCCCTGCTAAAGGTCAAGGGCTACAATGATCTGTTAAGTAATTACCGGAAAGATCTGGAATTGGAGGTAGGCAGGAGGACAGAGGAATTGAAGCGAGCCTTTGAGAGGATAAAAGCAGATTCGCTCGACTCCATTTACCGGTTGTCCATGGCCTCGGAGTACAAGGACAGGGGCACGGGTGCGCATATCAAGCGCATGAGCCATTACGCGGCCGCAGTTGCCCGTGGCATGGGGTTGGATGAATGTGCTGTTGAGACCATTCTTTATGCATCGCCAATGCATGATCTGGGAAAGATAGGGATACCCGACGTGATACTGATGAAACCAGGCAGTCTTGATCCGGAAGAGTGGGATATTATGAAGCAGCATACTGTCATCGGCGCCAAAATCCTAAAAGGTTCGGATTCCGAATTCATCAGGATGGGTGAAACAATAGCCATGTGCCATCACGAGAAGTGGGATGGAAGCGGTTATCCAATTGGGCTCAGCGGCCTGGAGATACCGGTTTCCGGCCGTATTACGGCTATCGCAGACGTATTCGATGCCCTGACCTCCAAACGACCCTACAAGGAACCATTTTCCGTGGAGAAGTCTCTGATGATTGTCAGGGAAGGCAGGGGAAACCACTTTGATCCTGACGTGGTCGATGCTTTCTTCGCCATCCAGGACGAGATACTCGCCATTAAGGAGCAATATGATTCAGGGGATCTCTGTACGGCTCCTAGTGTCATGTATCGCCTTGTTCCATCCAAGCCAAATCCGCATCAAAAATAGACATAATTTTATTCGGCGTATTTGCGATACATGACACTATGCAGACACTCCAAAAGGATCTCAACCATGATGAGGTCCTCAAGTAAATCCGAATCCGGGCCGACATCTCCGAAACCGTCATTCTGAGGATCGCCCTGGAGGCGAAAGATGAAACCCGCTGGATTACCATCCTGCTTGGGCCCGGGCCGCCAGGGAACGAGCGGGGGAAGCCTGCAAAGGTAGGTTCACACCCCATGCCAAGGTAGGGTTGGAACCCATGGCATCTGGATGACTTGCATCTAATGTGGATAGTAGTAGGCAACAATAAACGAAGGGAAAGAACCATGGCTATTGCAATGGAAAAAATCAACGAGGCCTTGAAGCTCCTTGAAGACGCCGCAAAGGAAAACAAGGATCAGTTCCTCAGCGCGACAAGCGGGAAATTCGAGAATCTCAAAGGTGCCATCCTTGACGAGAAGGGTTTGAAGGAGAGGCTCGCTCTTGCAGCGCATAAAGCTGCGGAGATCGCAGCGGACATAAAGGATGCCGCAGCCGAAAAGACCAGGGAAATAGCCGGAGCCATCGACCAGAATGTCCGTAAGAATCCATGGCCTTATGTTGCCGGAGTCGCAGTTGGCGCGCTAATGCTCGGTTTCATCCTGGGCCGTAAATCAGCGAAGTGACACAATGATGAATTTCGTAAATGGGATGATTTACTCGTTGGCTTCAGGCCTGATGAAAACTTTGAAGGGAACAGTGATCTGCACCGTCAAGATTGAAGCGCTGAAGAATTATATCAGGGCGGTTGGCATTGCCAGGAAATTAGGCATCTGGATGCTGACCGCCATTTCCGCGCTTCTGCTCGGGATCATTGCGTTCGCAATGGTGCATGTGGGCGTCCTGATCATTCTTCCCGTCAGTCTGGAAACCAAGGGATTTCTTGTTTTGATCCTCGGGGTCTTCTATGGCATCATCGCCTATTTCATCCTGAAGGATATATGCTCGGAAAAATCCTGGCTCGACATGTCAAAAGCAACAGAAATGCTGGATGATATCCTTAAAAAGGAATAGCAGGAGTAGAACAACCGTAACCGTCAGCAATCGAGCATACGTTCTTGGAGTATGCCACTTTCGCCGAAAGTGCCATACTTGATTGCGTCAAATGAGGCTGACATTCACATCTTGACGGTTACAAACAACCTGGCAAATTACCGCCCAGCCTTTATCACACCGGCAATCTTGATTTATAATTTTTATTTGATATATTGTCAGATATGGAGGCGGGGATTCCATAACTAGCCACAGGATAATATATTTAGCGCTTGACTCGGCTGCTTCCTGCGCTGAAAGGCACCTATGGGCGTCAACATAAAAAAAATGCAGGCACAGTTGAATGCGCTATCGGAGCATTTGGCGCAGATCCAGGAAAAACTCCTGGATACATGGCGCGCCAGCGCGGAGGGTGATGATGGGCTTGCTTCCTACCTGCATCTTTCGCGGACGGAGTTCATCAACCATATTCCACGGATACTGGTCGCCTTTTGCATCCGGCTTAATTCGTGGCCCAAGGATGATACCCCGAAACAGCGGCAGCTGGAACTTGATGCCGTGAAATCCCATTCGCATCATCGCTGGCAGATGGGCTACAACATGCAGGCCCTCACCCGTGACTGGGGCCATTTGAACATCTGCCTGCTGCTGGAGCTTGACGACTACGGACGGAGCCATCCCGAATTGCAGGAGTTCGTCCTGCCGAAAGCGCGTCAGATATGGGTGAAGATCTTCAATGACAGCATATCGCAGAGCGCCCTTGAATATCACGATTTGCTGCAGATTGAAGCGGTCGCGCGGCTGAACCATCTGGAAACCTTGCTGGTGCACATGCACGAGATGGAGCTGATGCGCGGAAAAGTGCTGCGCACAGCGACACATGACCTCAGGGGCAGCCTGGGCATGCTGATGGGCACTGCCGATCTGATTGGAAAAGAGGAGATAAGCCAGGAAGACCGCGGACAGTTGAGCCATATTTTAAACCGGGGGGTTTCGACGCTCCATGAGATGCTTGAGGAGCTGATGGACATGGCGCGGCTCGAATCAGCACAGGATCCCCGCTGCATTGCCCCGTTTGACGCCGGGAAAGTTTTCACTGAATTATGTGCAATCTCGCAGCCTATTGCTGTGGAGAAGGGTTTATTTATCAAGACGGACGGACCAGCCAGTTTTCTTGTTGAAGGCGACCTTGTAAAAACGAGGCGCATTGCCCAGAACTTATTGCTCAATGCGCTTAAATACACGGATAGGGGTGGAGTTACAATTACTTGGAAGGCCTTTGAAGGCAAGAAATATCTGCTCTGCGTGCAGGATTCCGGGCCCGGACTGGAAAATGACATCCCGGACGTGCTTGGACATACCCATGGCGAGGGCGTAGGCTTGTCCATCGTCAAGAGGTTATGCGAATTGTTGAATGCCAAGCTCGAAGTTGAAAGCAAAGCCGGTGTCGGCACAAAATTCAAAATCCTCTTTCCGATTCAATACGGTGCTGGAAGCAAGTGAGATGAGCTATCACTTCGCAGTCATCCCACAGGATGACGGATGGATGGATTGTTGGATGAATGGATGATTGGGTTTGAATTCAAAGAGAAACAAGGAATGCTATCTTGTAGACAAATCTTGAAAAAGCCATTTCGGATTTTTTAGCAGGATTGAGCTGATTTCAAAAATACGAAAAACGGTTGTTGTGGGAAAAACGCTTGTTGGAGTTCACGGCTTCAGCGTGTCTTGGTATTCAACAGGTTACACGCGCTAAAGCAGCGCACTCCAACTTTAGAAATCAGCTCAAATGAGGCAATTTTGAAATTGCCTCGGATTGTTTTATTCTTATGTCTTTGACAGGCAACCATCCAGAAATTCATTCATCCAATCATCCATGGAACGGCAGTGTTATTCCTTCGGAGTTCAAATGTTCGTCATTCGATATTCGTCCTTCCCCTAGGGGTTTCACCCCATGCTAAAGTAGGTGTCCACCCCATTGCAAGTGATTCAGGCTCGGTCTATCCTAAAATCAGCAGACATAATAGGCTTGGTCTTGAAATAAAGGACAATAGAGGGGAACGGATGAAACAGAAAGCAATATATCGAATTGTATTTGCGGCGGCCGTGGCTGCGATATTCGCAATTGGTCCGCAGCCGGGCGCGTCGGAGTCCGATGACAGGATAATTGAGTCATTGTTCCAGAAAACCCATGTATATAGGACGTATCTCAAGGATGATGCCATAAAGGCCGACGCCAGAGATGGCGTCGTCACGCTGGAGGGGAGCGTGATCGAAGAATCCCATAAACTTATGGCTCAGGACATCCTTGAGTGTCTGCCAGGTGTAATCCGCGTGGACAACAAGCTGGCGATAAAAGCCGGGGATTCCCCCGAAAGCCCGGATATCCGCATCCGGAGAAAAGTGAATCTAGCCCTCCTTTTCAATCGCAACGTCAATTTCAATAAGACTGCCGTCGAGGTGAAGGATGGAGTGGTGACGCTGAAGGGCGAAGCTTCAAGCATGGCCCAGAAGGAACTGGCGGCCGAATATGCCAGGGATATCGAGGGCGTAAAAGAGGTGAAGAATGAAATGGCGGTTGTGGCGGCGCCGGAGCCGAAGGAACGGACAGAGGAGCAGAAAATTGATGATGCGTCCGTTACAGCCCAGGTAAGGACTGCATTGCAGACACATCGGTCGACAAGCGCTGTCAGGACGAAGATAGTGGTGCGTGATGGCGATGTCACATTGACCGGGATAGCCAGGAACGATGCTGAGAAGGTGCTTGTCACCAAGCTCGTAAACGACATACATGGAGTGGCCACCGTCAAGAACATGATGACGGTCGAAGAGGCCGGAAACAAGTAGTCTGATGGTTTGTTGCCGGATGGTGCCACCCCCGCACCATCCGGTTGCAATCCTGAAATATTGAATGAGGAGATTGTTATGAAAAACGATATCGAATTTATGTTCATGCAGACCTATGTCTACAAGACGTATCTCAAGGACTATGCCTTAAGAGCCGAGGCCAACTATGGTGCCGTTACGCTGACCGGGAGCGTGCCCGACGAATCATACAAGGCATTGGCCCATGAGACCATGGCTAATCTGCCCGGGGTCACAAGTGTAGATAATCAGCTTGCGACCGCAGCCGAAGTCGCGGCCGAAAATGAAGATACGTGGATCGGCAGGAAGGTGAAGCTCGCCCTGTTGTTCTACCGCAACGTTAACTACGGCAAAACTATTGTCGAAGTGAAGGATAAAGTCGTGACGCTGAAAGGCGAGGCTTCAAGCACCGCCCAGAAGGAGCTTACCTCTGAATATGCCAGGGATATTGAAGGTGTGGTAGAGGTTAGGAATGAGATGACTGTGACGGCAGTCCAGGAACAGACAGAGCGGACGGAGGGCCAGAAAATCGACGATGCGTCCGTAGCCGCCCAGGTCAAGACTGCGCTTCTGACACACCGGTCGACAAGCGCTGTCAGGACGAAGACCGAGGTGCGGGACGGCGATGTCACGTTGACCGGAATAGCAATGAACGAGGCTGAAAAGGCCCTGGTGACCAAACTCGTCAACGACATCCAGGGAGTCTCAAGCGTGAAGAACATGATGACGGTTGGAGAGCCGAAAACCAAATAGAATGAGGGTAGTACGGGATGAAACTGCTGCAGCCGGACATAGGAAGAAGAGTGCGTTTCAAGTTTTCTGCGGAACCGGGAAACCAGGTGTCCGTTGCCGGAACGTTCAACAAATGGAGCCCGACGGCAAATCCCCTGATGGACAGCCAGGGCGCAGGGAATTATAAGACGGTCATGTGTATTCCGGCAGGAATGTATGAGTATAAATTCGTTGTCAATGGCGCCTGGTTCATGGATCCGAGGTACACTGGCCGGGTTCCGAACGCATACGGTTCACAGAACAGCGTGCTCCATGTTCCATGTTTTAAGAATGGCCTGTCCGCATGGGGCAGTGTGGCTGAAGTGCAGGTAATCGACCCGTCTCGCCTGCCTGACATGGAACAGGATGAGAAGACCATAAAGATAAATCCTCTGAAACACCTGCGGAAGCGAAGGAAGTCAACCAGGCGGGAGCTGATCGCCGGCGGCGGTATTGGAATCGTTTTCCTGATCCTGTTCGTGCTGATTTTCATGGGCCGGGTTTAGGACTATCTACCATATGCGTATCTTGAATCTGTTTTGATGAGCAAAGCGAATCTTTGGAGTGCGCAGATCATTCTGCGCTTTGGATTCCGATTGATGCGTGGAGAAGGCAACAGCTTTCGCCTTTGCTAAAGCTATGGTGTGAAGAACAGCTGTAAAAACAAAGCGGTGAATAATCACCGCAGTCCAAAGTCAGGCCGAAGCGCCTGACGTAAACACACACAGTAGGTAATCATGATGTAGACAGTACTGGAAAATGCGTATAAACGAGTGGCATGACAAAACCGCCTTGTGCCGGTTTCGGCGAAACCGACATACTTCTTGAAAGCAGATTCCAAGGGTATCTCAAATCGAATCCGACACTGTCGTGCCGGTTTTATTTTATGATGGTGCACTGGACGCTGTTCTCGATGATTCCCGCCGAAATCGCGTACCGGGTCAGGCCGGAAGTATCATGGATGTTCAGTTTGCGCATGACACCCTGCCGGTGCTTTTCCACGGTCTTTATGCTGATGCCGAGGTCTTCCGCGACCTCCTTGTTGGCACGGCCTTCGGCGACCAGCTGCAGCACTTCCTTCTCTCTTGAAGTCAGATTCAAATCCGTCTTTATCCTGTGGTCCGCGCGGTTGAACCTGTGGGTCTGACCCAGCTTCCCCCAGTGGTGATCGCGCATGCGTTTGTCAATGGAAGGACTGAAGAATACATTTCCCTTGTGGATTTCCCTGATCGCCTTGCACAGGATACTGGTGGAACTTTGTTTGAGGAGATATGCCTGGACGCCCATCGCGGCCACCTGCTCGATGTAGGCATCATCAGCGTGGGCTGAAAGAATAAGCACCTTCGGAGGAGTGGGGGTGACCTGCTGGAGTATCCTCCTGGCGGCCTCCATGCCATTGAGTTTCGGCATCGCAAGATCCATGACGACGACGTTGGGACGGAGCTCCCGTGCCATTTCCACGGCTTCCAGTCCATTCGCCGCCTCTCCCACTACCTCGAAATTGCCTGATAATTCCAGGAGGGACCTGAGACCTTCGCGGACAACCGCGTGATCGTCAGCCAGCAGAACAGTTATTTTTTTCATGGTATCTTTCTTTAAGGCTGCCATTACATCAGGCACCCAGGGTTTGTTTTTGGCCGTTGCCGTTCTGCAACGGCATATGTACGCCGACTTTGGTACCTTTTCCTTTTGCTGATTCAATGGAGAAAGTACCACCGACCATTTCTACCCGTTCGCGCATGCCGAGAATCCCCAGGCGTTTGAACCTTCTTGCGCCCAGTGCGCGATGCACATCAAAGGACTTGCCATTGTCGCTTATCGTCATGCAGATGGCTTCTGACTGTACCTGGATGGACACCTTGGCCTGGCTGGCCTTGGCATGCTTGGTGACATTGGTGAGAGCTTCCTGGGCGACGCGGTAGAGCACGGTCCGCTTGATGTTGTTCAACTTTTCAATCTTGTCGGCTGCGAGGGCGGTGAAGCGAATCTGGAGGCCGGTCCGCCTCCCGAACTCCTTCATGAAGGCGATGAGGGCTGGAATCAGTCCGAGGTCATCCAGCATGGCAGGGCGCAGTTCGCGTGCGAAGCGGTGGACGGCCGCCACTGACTTCTCCACAAGGCGCTGGGTGGTGGAAATCTTCTTCTTGAGGTTTCCGGTATTGCTGGTGACCTCCATTTTCAGGGTGGCCAGCCTGACATTGATGCCCGTCAGGATCTGGCTGATGTCGTCATGCAGTTCTCGGCTGATGTGCTTCCGCTCCTCCTCCTGCGCCAGCAGGATCTGGTGGGAAAGATGCCTCATCTGCTCCTGCATGAGGCGCGAATGCGCCAGCAGCTGATCGTAGTGATGCTTGCTTTTCCTGAGGGACTCTTCAGCCGCCTTGCGACGGACTATTTCCCATTGCAGGCGTTCTTTTGTGGCGGCCAGCCTAGTTGTGTTCGGACGCGCTGTCGCATTCGGTTTCACCATTTTAACTTTGGCCCGGGCTGAGGCCAATCTGCGCGACTTCGTGTTCATTTGGAAGACTCCATCTTCGGTGTTTACAGCAGTTCGAAACTAAGCGCTATTGCAGGGTCGTACATTTTATCAAATATTAACTAGTCGCCATGCCAGTAACATAACAGGAAAAGGCAGAAAGTCAATTGCCCTAGGGGTAGGTAAACACCCCATGGTAAGGCAGGTATCCACCCCATGGTAGAAAGCCGCCCAGGGTCTATACTGAAGTAGGCAAGGAAAATGATATAAGAAAGGAGCTGGAATCGCCAAAGAGGCGTTCAGAGGAATGGATTCAGGACACAGGAAATTCAATGGGGCATACCCATCAACAACGTAAAGAACAAAGGTAGAAGAATGAAACAGAAATCAATATGTCAGTTGGCGTTTATGGCGGCTTCAGCGGCAATGTTCGTAACCGCTTCACCGCTGCGTGCATCGGATGTCGACGACAAGATAGAGTCGTCCTTCAAGAATACTTATGTCTACAAGACGTATCTCAAGGACGATGCCCTCAAGGCCGATGCCAAGGACGGAGTCGTAACGCTTACCGGCTCCGTGTCAGAAGAATCCCACAAGGCGCTGGCCCAGGATACGGCGGCGGGCCTGCCGGGTGTGACCAGCGTGGACAATAAACTCGCGACCAAAGCCGAGGTCGCGGCTGAAAGCGCGGATACTTGGATTGGCAGGAAAGTGAAACTGGCCCTGCTGTTCCATCGCAACGTCAACTACACCAAGACCACTGTCGAAGTGAAGGACAAGGTAGTTACGCTGAAAGGCGAGGCTTCAAGCCTGGCCCAGAAGGAACTGACCGCCGAATACGCCAGGGATATCGAAGGCGTCAAAGAGGTGAAGAATGAGATGACAGTGGCGGCGGCTCCGGAAAAGGCCGAACGTACGGAAGGCCAGAAAATTGATGATGCGTCTGTCACCGCACAGGTCAAGACGGCGTTGCTGACCCATCGTTCGACCAGCCTGCTGAAGACCAAGGTTGAGACACGTAATGGCGAGGTCACGCTGACCGGAATTGCCAATAACGATGCTGAAAAATCACTGGTTACCAAGCTCGTCACCGATATCCAGGGAGTGGCAGGCGTGAAGAACCAGATGACTATATCAGAGGTGAAGACCAAGTAGTTTGATGGGTTGTTGCCGGCGGGTGCATCCCCCGCACCCGCCGGCGGCGATTCTGACAAACTTAAAGGAGTAGCAGCATGAATGTCGGAACTATACTGATTATCGTCCTGATTCTCGTTCTCGCGGGCGCATTCCCGGCCTGGCCCCACAGCAGGAACTGGGGTTATTATCCCAGTGGAGGTATTGGGCTCGTTGTCATGATCCTGCTCATACTGGTTCTCATGGGCCGGATTTAGAGAATGGAGATGACGCGGATTTCGCAGGAATTGATCAAAAATAAAATATGGAGGGAGATTATGAATTACAACAGATTTCAACGACAGGAAAATACCGTTTCGAGGGAACATTATGTGGCAGCGGCCGTAAAATGCGTGAACGGAAGAAAGGGCATTCTCATCAGACTGGTGAAGTGGAGCATTCTAATTCTTCCTGTTCTCGGGGCATTTTTTCTAACTGGCTGCCGTCTGTTCACGATCGGTGACTGAATGGATTCAAGAAGAGTAAATAAAAGAAGGAGGGATAAACAATGAAAAAGCTAATCGCATGTATCGCCACGATACTGATTTCGATCAGCGCCATGGCGGAGACCAGGCCCTTCAACCTCAGTCTCACTCCGGATGTGGCGATTTATCCCCGGACTGACATGATCGAGGGAGTGACTCTCAGTGTCTGGGGCGAAAACCAGCAGAAGTCGTTCGCCATTGGGCTTGCAAACGGCACCGCAGCCCAGAGCTACGGCGTGAGCCTGGGCATCCTGAATTATGCGGACAACTATACTGGACTCCAGTGGGGGCTGGTAAACTACACGAAGCAGGATTCCACCGGCTTTGCAGGTGGTTTCATCTTTGGCTTCCTTGCCAGCGGAGTGAACTATACCGTAGGGACCATGAAGGGATTGTATACCGGCGTAGTGAACTACTCGGGCAACCTGTCAGGACTGGAACTCGGAATCGTCAACTATACGGATGATGCATACGGCGTCCAGATCGGGCTCATCAACATCGTCGGCAGGAACAAAAGCTGGTTCAGTGATTTGCCAGACAGTCTGGCCCCGGCGATGATCTTCGTCAACTGGAGGTTCTGAGAAAGGGAGCCTTTGATTCCGGCGGCTCCAACAAGCTTTTTCCCACTGCTGGAGAAGGAGGAGACAATGAAGGGAGCTAAATCGGTGCAGGCGATTGGCGCCTTCGACAGGACCATCGGAGAAATAGGAAATATCGAGTATTGCAGGGGATGGAAAAAGGAGGCGCGGCATGGGCAGTCTTGATGAAATCAGGAACACGAGGAAATTCGTGGAGGAGGCGGTGCTGAGGAAACAGGAGTCTGACAGGACGAAGTCAGGCCAGGATGTGAGCCGTTCGATAAAGACGGCACAAGCAAGAAGCAAAGTTCTCAGCAAGTCTTCCAGGCCGGATATCCCGTTCTTCCTGATTTCCAATGTGGCGGCCAGCTATGTCCTATTGTTGATAGCCAGCCTGTTTTTATTCTACAGCGTATACCAGAATGTCTTCGCTTCGGATCCGAACTATACTTCCTGGTATGTCAGGCAGGGGGATTTTAAAAGGGCCGAGACTTTCGTCAACAGGTTCCTGTCCGGCAGTTTCATGGATCAGGATTGCTTCATGCCTGAAAAAGCTGAATCCCTGAAGAAAAGTGCGGCCGGGCTGATTCCTCCATTCAATGGGGTTCCGGCTTCAAGCGTCGTCGTCATCGGGAATGACGGCAATAGATGCCTGGTCCTGAAGGCGACATGTCCGAAAGGTGCCGAGGCCGTGATCATCTATCTGACTCCTTCGGGAAAAAGCTTCTACGTTTCAGGAATAGAAATTGACAAGAAATATGCCATGAACAATGTGAAGGCGAAGTAGGTGCAGGGATAAATTTATGACTAGGAAAAATTTCACAGTTGTCGAACTAATGATCGTAATTACGATCATCATGATTCTGGCCGGACTGCTGCTGCCGGCTTTGATGAAGTCGAAATCCATGGCGATTGAGAGGACGTGCATGTCGAACATGCATCAGATACATCTTGCACTGGCTGGATACAGCGGGGACAACAGGGGCTATTATCCCCTGGAACCCACAGAGAGCAATGGGCACCTTGGACTTATTGGCGCCCTTGAAGCGAGTTCCAACGGGCTTAGGGAGTCCTTCTACTGCCCGCGGTCGAACATGATGGAGGAGTATGCGCGGGAGACTGTCCGGTATCCCGCAACGGGAGACTCCACCTCGGTGGTCAACACGGACGCGAACTGGAAGGCCGGCAACATCTCGTACAATTACTGGAGCTTCGAGATGCCGAAGATGTTCGGTGGCGCCACATGGGTTGCGATCAACAAGGAATCCTTCTGGCCACGCACGCTCAGGGGCGATAAAATCAAGAAGTCCTCCTGCTATGCCTATCCTGCCGCGAACTTCGACTACGATGCGAAGAAGAACGTGATTCTCCCATATCCTGACCTGCCTCCAAGCCAGCGCTGGATACTGACGGATTTTTTCCGCCAGGGGGCGCCGTTTCCGCACATGTACAGGCAGGCGACGGGGTTGACAGTTGCATGCCTGGACGGGCATGCAGAGATGTCCTATGGGTGGCCGCAGGACAACTTCAGATGATAAACAAAGGGAAATATAATGGTCAAGGTGCTTGTAATGCTGTGTTTAATTCTATTGGCGCTTGCGTCAGTGGGATTTTATCTGTTTCTCTCCGAGAAGATTGCTTTAGGTGAAAAACAAATAGCCGATGGTCAAAAGGAGATCGACATAGGAGGTCCGGTGTTCGAGGCCGGAAAAGCCAATCTGGAGGCCGGAAAGCGAGATCTGTCGGACGGCAAGAAGGAGTATGAGGAGGCCGAGGACAACATATTCATGTCGTGGGCGGATACGCTGCTGAAAGGCGGAAGGGGCTTCAGGGAGGCCAGGGAGCGGATCGCCGAAGGAGACAGGCAGATTGCCGAAGGGGAGGCGAATGTCGAGGTCGGAGAAAGGCGGATCAATGCAGGCATCCTGGAACTGCGTCTGGGAAGGGAAGATTTGACGCTGGCCAAGGGGCTGCGTATTGCATGTGCGCTCTGGGCTTTGTTCTTTGCTGCCGTATTTGTTGTTTTCGGGTTTCTCTGGAGACGCCCGCTGGCCCGGATCTTTATGCACCCTGATGCCTGAGAGATACAGCCGATGCAGGTGAATCCTTGACTTGAATTTAATAATGTAGGACAGGCATCTTGCCTGTTCATTAACTAATAAATAAATTTGGATGAAACATGGAAATTGACACAGAAGCAGTTATCCGTCGGCTGGCTATTGTCCTGAGGGATTCGCATGACGCCATCACTGTTCAAGATCTGCATGGGAAAATAACGGCCTGGAACAGAGGTGCGGAAAAAATGTACGGCTTTACTGAAGTCGAGGCGCTGGAGATGAATGTCGCACAGATTACCCCTCCAGACAAGAAAATTATATCCTGACATAAACTTGGATGCGGACAATTTAGAATTGGAATTTTCAAACAAAGGAGACATCGATGAAGACAAAAGCGGGTCTGTGGATTGACCATAGGAAGGCTGTTGTAGTGACACTCAAGGAGAAAGCGGAGGAGATCGCACTGATAATATCTGAGGTGGAAAAGCAGCTCCGGCGTTCCGGTGATTCACCTCTCAAGGGATCCTTTGAACCAAGCCAGGTCCCGCCCGATGACAGCCGCTCGAGAGCCCTTGCGGGACATCTCAACATTTATTATGATGAGGTCATTGCCAGTATCCGCAATTCAGGATCCGTCCTGATATTCGGTCCTGGCTCGGCAAAGAATGAGCTGAAGGAACGTCTTGAAAAAAATAAACTCGGTGGACTCGTGGCAGGTGTTGAAACCGTCGACAAGATGACGGACCGCCAGATCGCCGCCAAGGTTCGGAAGTATTTTGCCAAGTAGCATCCGACATTATTATTTAAAAATAAGCTTCTTGAAGGCTTGCAAAGATTGCATTCGGAGATTTAATTTTGAGGTTGCCAATCCCATGGCAAGGAAGGCAAGCAATAAAATTAACTCCTAGGAGGCGATGCTGAGCCATCGTCGAGCGCAAACAGACGGTCCGAACGCCAAAGACTCACGCCGCAAAGCGGTCATGCATCTTTCCTCGCGGCCTTCGTCCTGTCGGGAAATAACGATACTGCTGTATCGCCTTATTCCCGCCAAGCCGAATCCGCATCGAAAATAGGCATGATTTTATTCCACTTATTTGCGATACATGACACTAGTTAAGATTTTTCTCTTGTCTTCAATGTCATCCCACAGGATGACGGATTGATGGATTTATTCGCCACAGGCGAATAAATCCAATTATCCACGGGACGGCAGCGTAAAAATATCCATGCATCAGGGGAATTATGGCTGGAGCTTTGAAAAATAAAAACCTGTGGAGCGATCCCGTCTATATGGATCTGACAGGCGGGAAGATCGAGGCGCGCATCAACCTGAAGCAGGGCCCGTCCAGGGGCTTGAAGCCTCATTTCCATCCGCATTTCGAATTGCTCTATATAACGCGGGGGACAAGGAAGCTGGAGTTGAACGGCCGCCAATACAGCGCGGATGCCGGTGACCTCATGATCTTCCGTCCAGGTGATGCGCATATCGAATTTGCGGGGACTGACACGGTCTCATACTTCGTTTTCCGGTTCAAGCCCGAAGAGCTTGCAGAAGCGGGCATCGAATTTCCCAGGATAGAGAAGGTTGGACCCGTAATTTCGCTTCCTAGGAAGGAAATGTTCTATGATATGTTCAACAGCATGATCGAGGAGTTTGAGAATCCTGGCGAGGGCTCTGAACTCATCCTTGGCGCCTACCTCGTTGAATTCGTCATCAAGCTGCGGCGTGCGATCAACGAGATGCTGAAGAACCAGATTTCAGAAGGAGTGGATTCCGTACAGCTGAGGGTCAGCCGCGCCATGGACCTGATGGAGAAGAACCTCACAGGCAGCCTCGACCTGGAGAAGATCGCAGGCAGCGCGTTCATGAGCGTCTCGCATTTCTCGCACACCTTCAAGGAGAAGACCGGCGAAAGCCCGAAGCATTTCCTCATCCGCGGACGCATAGAGATGGCCAAGAGGCTTCTTGAGACGACCGACAAGACTGCGATGAGGATCGCCGAGGAGCTCGGATACGAAAGTCCTTACTTCTTCTACCGCCAGTTCCGCCGCAAGACCGGGATGACGGCGAACAAGTACCGCATGACGCACCGCAAAAAAGTGCATATGGAATAGCGGAACCGTGCATTTTCTTCCCGCTGGCATATATTAGATTTCCCCTTTCAAAACAATTCAAAGGAGCAGATTTAATATGTCAATGAATCCCGAATGGCGCCGCAGGGTGGACAACTGGCGCTGGAAGATGCCAAGCCTTTTCTACTTGCAGCTTGGGACGATCGATTTTGAAGGCTTTGTGACAAAGGAACAGCTTACCGCAAAGGAAGCGCTCAAGAAGCAGTTCAAAAAGATGCAGCCCGGCGCCGAATGGGGCGCAAAATGGGAGTACGGCTGGTTCAAGGGCAGGATGTCAATCCCGAAATCCGCCGCTGGTGAACGCATCGCCGCACGCATAAACGTCGGAGGAGAGGCAGCCATATCCGTCAACGGCATGAATTACGGCGCAAATGATATCGGACATAAGGAGATCACCCTTTCGCGCAAGGCGAAGGGCGGTGAGAAATTCGAGATGCTTGTCGAGTCGTATGCAGGACACGGTACGCGCACATCCGGAGGCGGACCCCTTCCATACGGGCAACAGACAGTTCCGGAGCCGGGTCCGACCCAGGTGAAGGTCGGTGTCAACTCCTTCGGGATCTGGGAGGAGGAACTCTACCAGCTCTGGTTCGATGTTGAGACACTTGTACTGCTGCGTGACGCCATGCTCGACACGGAATCGCTGAGAGTCGCACAGATTGACGATGCCCTCAAGGAAATGACTCTCGTGGTCGATGTCGAACTGCCGAGGAAGGAGATGCTCGCGACTGTCAGGGCCGGACGTAAAATACTCAAGCCCATGCTTGATCTCAAGAACGGGCCGACATCTCCGCTGATGAAATGTTTCGGACATTCGCATATCGACGTGGCATGGCTCTGGCCGCTGCAGGAGACCGAACGCAAATGCTGCCGCACATTCTCATCACAGCTGGCGCTTATGGAGGAATATCCCGAGTACAAGTTCCTACAGAGCCAGGCACACCTCTACAGGATGGTGAAAAGAAAATATCCCGAACTCTACGAGAGAGTCAAAAAGTCCGTCAGGAAAGGACAGTGGATCCCGGACGGTGGAATGTGGGTTGAGCCGGATACCAATGTGACCGGCGGCGAAAGCCTGATCCGCCAGTTCATGCACGGCAAGCGCTTCTTCAAGGATGAGTTCGGAGTAGAAAGCGAGCTCATGTGGCTGCCCGACGTCTTCGGATACAGCGGCGCCCTTCCTCAGATCATGGAGGGATGCGGCATAAAATATTTCTCGACGCAGAAGATCTTCTGGACATACAACGGCGGCGATCCGTTCCCCTACAACATCTTCTGGTGGGAAGGTATTGACGGCACCCGCGTCCTCTCGTATCTGCACAACGACTACAACTCCGAGACGAAGCCTACGCACGTGATGAACCGCTGGAATGAACGCGTACAGAAGGATGCAATACACTCCGGCAGGATGATGCCGTTCGGCTATGGCGATGGAGGAGGGGGGCCGACCCGCGAGCACCTCGAATTCCTGCGCCGTGAAAAGAACCTTGAAGGGCTTCCACGCTGCCAGATTGATGTGCCGGTCTCATATTTCGAAGACATCAGGACCGACAAGCTCCCGACATGGGTCGGAGAACTTTATTTCCAGGCGCACCGCGGCACCTACACTTCCCAGGCCAAGACGAAAAAAGGCAACAGGATGAGCGAGAATTTCCTGCGCGAAGCCGAACTCTGGAGCGCGGTCGCGGGAGTGCTTGCGGGATTCAAGTATCCGCTGCAGGAAGTTGACAGCCTCTGGAAGGACATCCTCCTCAACCAGTTCCATGACATCATACCGGGATCATCGATCCAGCGCGTCTACGAGGAGGCCGAGGCGTCATACGCAAATGTGATATCACAGACCCGGGAGATTGCCGGAAAGGCCTGCAGGAAACTTCTCGACAGCAGGAAGGATCAGGTCACGGTGTTCAACTCGCTGTCATGGGATCGCGATGCGGTCGTCGAACTGCCATCCGCTTTTACGGGTGCTGAAACTATTGACGGAAAGAAACTGTCCGTCCAGAAACATGACGGAAAGAATTTCGCACTCGTCGAAGACATTCCGTCGGCCGGCTGGATGCCGGTAAGGAAATCCGCGCCTGCAAAAGCCGAGTCTTCCCTGAAGGCGTCGGCGAAATGCCTCGAGAACGAATTCCTCAAGATAAGCATTGACGCTTCAGGCGAGATCACGGAGATACTCGACAAGGAGAGCGGCCGCGATTTCGCGGCTGGCGCCTGCAACAGCATAAGGATGTACAAGGACGTTCCTAGCTCATATGACGCCTGGGACATCGACAGCATCTACAAGCTGCAGCCTGTTGCTCTCGACAGGAAGGCGAAGATCGAAGTCATCGCCGGAGGACCGGTGTTCGCGTCAGTGCGAGTTGAACGGATGCTGAACATTTCAAAGCTGGTCCAGGAAATAATAATCTATGCTGGAAGCCGCAGGATCGACTTCAAGACCGTTGTCGACTGGAAGGAGAGCCACAAGATGCTCAAGGCTAATTTCCCTGTGTCCGTGAAGGCCGAGGACGCGCTCCACGAGATCCAGTTCGGCCATACTCGCAGGCCGACGCATTTGACCCGCCCTTACGATGCGACCAGGTTTGAAGTATGCAACCACAAGTGGGCCGCCCTTGTCGAAGAGGAGCGCGGAGCCGCCGTGCTCAACGACTGCAAATACGGAGTGAGCGTCGAAGAGAACAGCATCAACCTGACCCTTCTGAAATCCCCGCTGGCGCCGGACATGAATGCCGACAAGGGGATTCAGGAGTTCACGTATTCATTCTACTGTTGGAATAAAACGTTCAAGCACAGCGGACTGATCCGTTCAGCTTATGAACTGAATATTCCTGCATTTGCCGTGGAAGGCGGAGCCGAGAAGAAGAGCCTGTTCAGCATCGACGAGGAGAACGTGATAATTGAAACGGTGAAGCCTGCCGAGGATGGTTCCGGAGATGTCATCGTCCGTCTTTATGAGGCGGCGCGCACGGCAACCTCCTGCGAACTTCGCACAAGTCTTCCATTCAAGAAGCTCGTTGAGACCGACATGCTGGAGAACGTGAAACGCGAAGTGAAGACTTCATCAGGTGCGTGCAGGCTGGATTTCAGGCCGTTCCAGATCAGGACCCTGAGATTCGTCAGCTGAAAAAAGCCGGGAGGCTTTTTTAACTGCCTCAGTAGATTTTGCAGTAATGTAGAGTTGTCCGTCTCGGACAAGAGATTTTGAATCTTCTCCGGGACGGCGAACCCTGCATCTGAAAAACATTCTTCATCGTGCCGGCGTCAGCCCACATGCCTGTTCCACTCGAACCCGACTGCGTCCAGGAACGCACGGGCTATAACTGCATGTCCGATCTGGTTCGGATGGACACGGTCCCAGGCAAGGGCGGCAGGATGGCAGGTTTCCAGGATGGTGTCAAATGCGGCCTGGGTGTCGGCAAACAATGTCTTCCGCTTTATCGCGACCTTTTTTACTACAGCGCCATATTCATCCATTCTGGCGCGCATTGCGTCATTGCGGTTCGGTTCGATATAGTATGGTGCCATGAGAACAACGCCTTTTGCAGAACGTAGAGTCGTCGCCACGAGCCTGTCAAGTGTTTCCTCGTATTCGTCGAGCATGACATGCTGTTCCTTCATCAGAGGCAAATCGAACTGGCGCCAGACATCGTTGATCCCGATCATGATTGAAACCCAGTCGGGTTTCAGATCTATGACATCGCGCCGCCAGCGGTCCTTGAGGCTCTTCACGTTGTTTCCGCTGCATCCGACGTTGACGATCCTCGTCCTGTATTCCGGATAGGTCGCGCCTATCAACGCTGAAACGATGTTCACATAGCCTCTGCCGAGGGGGTCGAAAAGTCCTTCTGCCACAGGCTGGGCACGTCCGCAGTCCGTAATTGAATCACCGATCATTATGAGCTTGCTTCCGGGTTTTATCTTCATATGCAGGCACTCCTCAAAGTTGGAATTATTCATTTGGAAAATCAAAAATTAGCATGTGGAGGGCAAAAGTAAATCATGTTTTCCTCTCTTCCTCTGCTGAAAAAATATCGAATGATTTGCAAATTCATATGGATAGAAAGGATATTTCCCTTTGCATTTTCCCGTATCCACTGCTATTTTTGAGCCAGTTAAAACAATAAACAGGAGGAAGACAAGCATGGCGAAGACAGCAAACTCGAAGTTCATGGCCCCCGTGACACCAAGCGAAGCACTGGCAGCGATCGTAGGATCAAAGCCGATTCCGAGGACAGAAGTCACGAAGAAACTCTGGGCCTACATCAAGAAGAACGGTCTCCAGGACAAGAAGAACAAGCGCAACATCAACGCCGATGACAAACTCAAGCCTATCTTCAAGAAGGATCAGGTAACGATGTTTGACATGACCAAGTTGGTAAGCAAGCACCTTTCCTGAGTACCCGATACTTTTTCAAAAGCGGAGCCGGACAATAACGGCTCCGTTTTTTTTTTGTGTACGGCCAAAAAATCTACCGCATGGAAAATTAACCACTGTATAGGAAATTGTATTGTCGGATCGCTGGCAACCTGCCGGCATCTTTTTCCCTCTCCGCTTTGTCTAATCAAATCAGAGTCATCCCACAGGATGACGGATGGATGGATTGTTGGATGAATGGATGATTGGGTTTGAGTTCAAGATAACACAGAAGTCATGGAGATACACGAGAATTATTAGAAAGGCATTTCGGATAATTTATCTAGGATGTTTTTGGTCTTATGTCTTTGATACCCAACCATCCATCAATCCAGTCATCCAATCATCCATGGGACGGCAGTGTAATCAAATATTGTGCCACAAAGTCTCAAGATCCCGGCCACTGAGTGCGTCGGGAGTGGTGGCGTTCCATAGAAGTTCTGGCGAAGCCGGTACTCGTGCGTGTTATTTTTGCAGATTACGTGATGCTGTCATGATAAGACCATTTGGAGTACCGCCTTTAGGCCGAAGAATTATAGATGTGTCCTAGCCCCTACGAATCGGAACCCATGCTGTAGCTTATCAGGAAGTTTCCTGTAATCCTGCTGATTTCCTCGACGCTGGTGAGTCCGCGGTTGAGTTTGAGCCAGCCGTCCTCGCGCAGGGTCTTCATCCCCTTCTGCCTGGCGGCTCTCCTGAGCTCGCTGGATGCGGCATGGGCCGCGGTGAGGTCCTGGATCTCCTCGTCGAGAAGGAACAGCTCATATATGGCGACCCTTCCCTTGTAGCCGGTATGGTTGCATTTTGTGCATCCACTGCCCTTCCAGGCCTGCACTTCTTCAGGCTTGATCCCGAGAAGACGCGAAATTTCAGAACGGATCTGGGGGGTGATGTTCTCGTCCTTCACCTTGCAGTGGGTGCATATTCTCCTGACAAGGCGCTGGGCGATGCAGGCCACCAGGGAGGAAGCCAGCAGATAAGGCTCAACGCCCATGTCGATGAGCCTGTTGACCGCCCCGACGGAGTCGTTCGTGTGGAGCGTGCTGAAGACCAGATGGCCGGTGAGCGAGGATCTGATTGCGATCTCCGCAGTCTCGGCATCGCGTATCTCACCTACAAGAATGATGTCAGGATCATGGCGGAGGATCGAACGGAGCCCGCTGGCGAAAGTAAGTCCGATCTGGCTGTGCATCTGTATCTGGCTGATGCCCGGCATCTCATATTCGACGGGATCCTCGACTGTGATTATCTTCCTGTCCTTCCTTGTCTCCGCGAGTTTCGCAAGGGCGGCGTAAAGAGTCGTCGTCTTTCCGCTTCCGGTGGGGCCTGTCACAAGTACAATCCCGTGCGGCAGGTCTATGAGCTTCTGGACGATCTTGAAGTCGGAGTCTTCAAGGCCGAGATCGGTCATCGAGAGGAAGACAGTCTTGCGGTTGAGTATCCTGAGGCAGATGGTTTCGCCGAAACGGCTTGGCATGATGGACACGCGGAGGTCGAATTCGTCTTCGCCGGCGCGCACCGATATGCGTCCGTCATGTGGAAGCCTCCTCTCGGCGATGTTGAGGTCGGCCATGATCTTGAGCCTTGAAGTTATGGCCTCGTGGAATTTGCGGACGCCATCAGGCACGGGGATCTCCTGGAGCATCCCGTCAATCCTGTAGCGGAGCCTTACGCTGTCCTGGAAAGGTTCGATATGGATGTCGGTGGCGCTCATTTCGAGGGCGTCTGTGAGGATCTGGTTGACCAGGCTGATGATAGGCACGGATTCATCGTCGATCTTGATGTCTCCGTCGGCGGACTTGTACCGGATCTCCCTTGCCGCGCTCAATCTTTCGCCGATCTTGGATTCGCGGATCTTGATCACGGTTTCGGCGCCGAGCCCGTACATGCTTTTAAGCGTAATGCTGATTTCAAGCGATGTGGCGAGCCGGGGTTCGATGCGTTTCCCGACGAGGAGGCGCAGGTTTTCCAGTATGCGCATTGGAGGAGGGGAGGAGAATGCCGCCTCAAGTGTCCCCTGCCTGAGGGATATGGGGACGACCTTGTAATGGATCGCGGTCTTGGCTGGAATGCATTTTTTCGCCTCGTCCGGTATTTCAATCTTGTTCAGCGATATCAGTGGTATTCCGGTGTTTTCGCTGAGAGCCCTGTATATCTCCTCCTGCGGACAGCAGTCAAGTTCGATGAGGGACTGGTGTGAGGGGATGCCCTCCCGTTTCATGCGTTTCTGCGCTGTCTCGGCCTGCTGCTTCGATATTTTGCCGCGGCTCTGGAGTATGTCGAAGATATCGCCTTTGACAATGGTGCCTTGTTCGCTCATTCCTCCACCACCTTTTCACTGGTCTGGAGCATTATGCTCTGCTCCTGGTTCTTTTTGTCGAGGATCACGATCATGTCGGAAGTGACGACGGCTACGGCAAGGTCGTCGATCGTGTCTCCCTGCGCGATAGTCAGATCCTTTGTCTCCTTCGTCTTGCTGTCGAACACCGATATGAGCGCCAGTGTTTCCCCCGAAGCGGACTTGGTGGATCCCCTGTACTCTATCGTCTTGAAATCCCGATAGCGCATTGTCATGACTTTCACAGGCGGCGGAGGTGCGGCAGGCGGCGGAGGAGGGGGGGGCGGCACTACAGCCACCTTCTTTTCCGGGGGAGGCTTGACGTTCTTGTTCTCCGGGGGCTTTTTCGGCTGTTTCGTGGCGAACAGCTTCTGGAAATAGAAGGGATTCCCGCCCTTCGCAAGTACCGGAGGATCATCCAAAAAGACAAGTGCATTCTCATTGAGCAGCGTGTGCGGCTTCGGGGCAGAGGTCGACAGCGAGAATTTTTCCTCCCTTGTTCCGAAAAGGTTGAACAGCAGGAAGGCCAGGGCCATAAGCAGCATGAGCAGGGACAGCCAGAAGAAAGTCTTTTCCCAGTCCTTCTGGAGCTTCTCCTTTATCTGTCCTACATCAATATTGTTAAGGTTCATGCTCTCATGCTCCTTTCGGGAGGATTTTCGGCGCCGTCGATTTCCTGTCGGCAGGTTCGCCTGCAGGCCTGTCCAGCGGGCAGAAAAACGCGGAACATTCTATTTCAATCCTTATATTCCTTGTCTCCATCGACAGCTGCGTGTCATCGTTCCTGACGTCCGGGATCGACGATACCTGTATCTGCGATACCGGCAGGAAATTACCGCCTGACTGGAGGATCCTGAGGAATTTACAGACGGTCTCGGTGTTCCCCTGGATGGCGAAACGGAGCGGGATCTCGTAGAGGTAGGGGGTCTTGTCATCATCATAGAGACGGTACTCGATGATGGGCATGAACTGAAGTTTTGCCGCAGCCTTTTTACGGCCCTTCTCGTCCTGGTAGACCACCTTGTCGTCGGTCTGTATGGTGAGATTGTTGTCCATTATGAGGGAAGTTATCCTGTCGAGCATCCATACCTGCAGCATCAGCTGGTACGTGTATTGCGCCTGCGTGTTTTCGCCGAGTCCCAGCATTTCCTCGGTAAGGAAGATGTTTTTCCCGGCGAGCCTCTGTTCGAGGTCGTTGTATTCCTCCTGGAAATCAAGCCTGGTCACGTCGTGCGTGAAATCGGTCGTGTTTCCGAACATCTTCTGGATCTTGTTGTTGAGCATCGAGGTGCAGCGGTTGATGACATCCTGTGATTTCCTCCTCATTCCGATTGTGTCCTTCACGGCGCCTTCGAGCTTTCCTCCATTCAGTTCGGCCTTTTTCAACTGGAGGTAAGTCGCCAGGCGTCCCGGATCAAGGGGCCAGCCTGTACTTGTCAGTTCAGCCAGGGTGGTGCTGATATAGGAGCGGTCTGCCCGGACCTTGACCGCCATGGGCCTGATAAAGAAGAGATGCGTGGCGACAACGGCAAGCAGGAGGAACGCCCCGATGGCGAAAAGGTTGGCATGCTGTTTAGGCCATTTCCTCATTTTTTCTTTTCCTTGGTCTTGGTTTCCTTGAGCTCCGCCTGGTTGACGATGGTGTCGGCAAAAGGAAGTTTGATGGCGAAATCACGGAATCTCCTGCCGTTCAGCTGGGAGTTGATGTCCCTGTTGTTCGCGACCTGCGATATCCACGGAGAGGACATGATGTCCTCCCTTCCCATCCTTTCCTCGTCCGACAGGATGTCGACCTCCTCGCTCTGGGTGCTGAAAAGGGTGGACTGGCTCAGCTTTGTCTGGATCAGCCGCACGACGTCGTAGTGTTCCTTCTTGCTGGACACGATCGTGAATCCAATGAGGACAAGGGAGCGGTTTTCTGTCATATTGGTCAGGGATACCGACTCGCTCCTGATTTTTTTTGAGGAACCGGCGGGATCCTTGGCGGTGAGATTGCCGAAGAATATCCTGCTCTGGGCATCCTTCGCGGCGTTCCTCTCCAGTTTCAGGCCCTTGAAGCTTTTCTCGTCGGCAAGATTCACGAAGACGAAATTGTCGCCCTTTATCTTCCCGATCTCATTGATCGCCGAAATGAATCTCGGTATGTTGTCTCCCTTTATCGCCAGTGGTACGAGCGTCTTTTCATAATGCCTGATGTCCTCCCCCAGTTTTTCCAACTCGGGTATGACCCCCTCGCATGCCTTCAGGCGGGAGATTATTTTCGCGTTGGCGACGTCTTCATTGCTCAGCTTGATGTAGAAGTCGGCAAGATAGATGAACAACGCGACGATGACGAGGAAGACAGCGGCTGACAGGAACGCGAAGTTTCTTTTCCTCAGGGAAACCCAGCTTATTTCCGGAGGCGCAAGAGAGATGCGCACATCCTCGATCTCAAGGGCCTGCAGGGCCAGTCCGTAGGCGGTGGAAAGTTCAGGAAGCACTTTTCCTTCGGAGTCCTTCGGACCGTATATCTCCACCTGGCAGTGCTCGAAATTCCCCTCCAGGACTTCGGGGAGCCCGCCGAGCATCGCGCCTCCGCCGCAAAGCCAGATCTTGACGAAGTCAAGGCCCGCCATCTCGGAGTTCTCATGGGCCTTCCACTGCTCTATGGCATTTTCCAGTTCGGATATCAGTTTTATGGAGACGTGGTAGAACGGATGTTCGCTGTTTTCCAGATCGATCCTTGTCTTGAATTTCTCCTCTTCGGCCTTCTCCTCGTCAAGACTGAGGAAATCCGCAAGAGCCCTGGTATACTTGTCCGAGCCGAACATCAGCGTGCTTATGAAGAGGATCTGCGGACCGCCGAAAATGACGACTGTTGAATTCTCCGCCCCGATCTCGAGGATCATCTGGGGGTCGCTGACATCCTTCACCTCCGGATGCAGGCTGAGGAGGGTGTTTATGAGCCCCATGCTGTTCATTGTCATGTCGGACGGCGTGAAGCCGGCCGATTCCATGATGTTGAGTTTTTCAGTTACGGCGGAGAGACGGGAAATGCCTATGAGCGCCGGATTCTTCCTGCCGTATCTGGGAGGCATGACGTGGTAGTCGTGTATGAATTTTTCCTCGGAGATTCCGGACAGCTGGTGTGTTTCGTAGGAGATCATCTCGTCCAGCTTGGCTTCAGGGGCCTCGGGGAAGTCCATCACCTGCACTGTGGCGAGGTATTGAGGGAGTCCGGTGCATATCTCCCTTTTCTTCCAGGCTGACTGGTCGAGCCAGTGCGAAAGGCTCTGCTTCAGCTCAGCTTCATCGAGGATTCCTTCCGCGCGGAGCATCAGCTGCTTGTGGGAGACAAGGCTGACACCGCCGTCCTTCGAGCAGGAGAGTTCGACGGCCTTGATGGAGTTGGAACCTATGTCGAGTCCGACCCCCCTGCGTATTTTATTCTTCAAGAACATAACTGTTTTTCAAAAGATTGTTTATAGCTGATTGTGTAAGTTGAAGTTCAGGTTAAGGAATTTTAAAGTTTTATCACATTAATATAAAGACACGCTGTGAACTCCAACAAGATTTTCGAAATTCCGCATTTTCGAACTTAAGTCTATTTTTCCTTCCAACACTTCGATATTCGATTGTTCGCCTGTTCGATTGTTCGCCTGTTCGCCTGTTCGATTGTTCGATTGTTCGATTGTTCGATTGTTCGTCATTCGCCTGTTCGATTGTTCCTACGGCTCCCAGACCCCTTCTTCCCAATGCAGCCTGCTCAGGAAATAGTTGCCGCCAAAACTTACGTTCAGGACGGGTGCCGCAGTATTGGGGATCGGCCTCGAAGGGGAATAATCTTTTATGCTCTTGATATGCCAGAAGCAGCGGAGGACAGGGAAAAGAGTCTGATCATATGCACCTGGATGGGTGTCATCCCCGTTCTTGAGCTGGAAGTTCTTCAGCTGGGCCCAGGTATAGTCCCCGGTAAGCCCGGAACCGGTCAGGTTCCAGGCGCATTTCGCGTCGGAGAACTCATAGAAGTAGCTGACACTCCCTGCCGCAGGGTTGGGATTCACATTAAGACCCGTGTTCCCGATCCTGTCATAGGTAGTGGAATGATCGTTGTCCTTCCTGGCAAGCCAGGCGTTGGCCGGAGTGTCAGACGGATTGCCGTCGGAAGGGCAGAGGTAGACCTGCGTGGTCTTTATCATGTCCGGATAGAGAAGGGAAATCCAGCCGACATCGAAGTCCTTGTTGTCAGTCTTGTAGATTATGAATGAGAGTCCGAGCTGCTTAAGGTTGTTCAGACAGTGGGTCTGCCTGGCCTTTTCCCTGGATTTGCTCAAAGCCGGAAGCAGAAGCCCTGCGATGATGGCGATTATCGCGATTACGACCAACAGCTCAATTAATGTGAATTTCTTGCTTTTATTCATTAATTTTCCCCGATATATCTTGCTTATGAAGACGGAACTTTCCAATTACTTCGTAATTGATACATTATAGCATAACGTGTTTACATAGCAAATTATTGCATTAAATACAGTTTAAAATGAAATTTGCTGAAATGCCAGGATTTCGCCGTTTGCATGGTTTTTAGAAAAGGTGATGGGCATCTCGCTTCGCTCATCTTAAAACCATTTGAATCAAAATTAATTTACAGTTCTATAATGTAGCGTTGTCCGTCACGGACAAAGAGAATTAAGATTCTTCACCGAGACGGCGAACCCTACATTAAAAAAATGCCCCGAGCGCTCAGGCCTCAGGGCGCTCCATCTTGCTTCGATATTTCATCCTACACTGGATTTGATTTTTTCACTTCGTAATTCGGTTGTTCGTCATTCGATATTCGACTGTTCATCCCTCTTCCTCTGGTATTGTCTCTTCCTTCTTGGCAAGGCCGTGGATGGTCTTCTCCCAGTAGAACGGCTTGGTGAACAGCTGTATGAGCCCTTTCCAGGCGCCTATTGAGATCAGCACCCAGTAGATGGGCATGAGGAGTGCATATGGCAGCAGATAGTAGTTCTTTCTTTTCAGGCAGGCCAGACAATGGCAGAGGACGAAGAAGAAATTCGCCAGTACGAGGGCGATTCCAATTGTAAAGAAGCATATGGATAATACTGACCAGAAACGGTCCTGGTCGATTCCCGTGTAGAGCAGGGGCCAGGCCTTGAAGTGCCTGCCGAAGAGTTCGAATCCCTCGTAATTCTCCACGACCGAGTTCCTTATCATTCCCCAGAAAGTCTGTCCTTTTGCAAAACCATGGGCCAGAAGCAGGAGGTAGAACGAACCGGCAATCCAGTAGAGGACGTTGACCACCATCATGAACGAGCTGGCGCCGACGCACATGTAGAAGCCGAAAAGCCCCCAGGGTCCGAGATCCTTCAAGGTCCTGAATGGATTTCTCATATGGGTCAGATGCGTCTGCATGAACCCCTTGATCCATCTTGAGCGCTGCCGTATCCAGTTCCAGACTTTTGAGTTCGCCTCCTCCCAGGTAGTCGAGTCGAACATGCAGGTCCTGTATCCCTTCGTGTAGATCCTTATGCCCAGGTCGCAGTCCTCTGTCACGTTGAAAGGATCCCATCCGCCTATCTTCCCCAGGATGCTTGTCCTGAAATGGTTGGACGTGCCGCCGAGCGGGATTGGAATATTGAGCATCTCCATGCCCGGCAGCAGCAGGTCGAAGGTCGTGCTGTATTCGATCGTGAACCAGCGGGTCAGGATGTTCTGCCGCGGATTGTAGTAGTTGAGCTTGGCCTGGATGCAGGCGTATTTTTCTGGAAGCTGGCGGAAGATCACCACCGCCTTTTTCAGCTGGTCCGGCTCCGGCCTGTCTTCGGCGTCGAAGATGACGCAGTATTCGCCCCTGGCCCTCTTCAAACCGAAATTGCACGCCCTGGGTTTTGTCTTGGGAAGGAAATCCGGGACTACGATGACCTCGTAGTATGACGGAAGGGATGACTGGTGGATCGCCGAAAGCGTCTCCTTGTCGTCCTGTTCAAGGAGGAGCTTGACGTCGAGCTTGTCCTTCGGGTAGTGCAGGCGGTCGACATGTGTTATGATCTTGTCGGCTATGCTTGCTTCCTTATATAGAGGTATGAGAATGGTATATATAGGCAGATCCTCGTCCCTGAGGGCGTTTATCTGCTCGTGCGAGATCTTCCTTTCCCCGCGTCCGGTCAGCGAGATGAAGACGGCGAGGCTCCTGAAGAAGGCCGCGCTGAAATACCAGAACGATACATACAGTGTTACGAGGCAGACTGCGACATCCCAGCGGTAGGCGAGCAGGAACAGGAGGACCGCCGCGATCAGGAAGTAGAAGGCTGTCTGCCACCATTTGAAGGTGACAACGGAGCAGTATCTGCCGTGTTCAGCTATGAATTCTTTCGTTACTTCATCAAGCTTCATTATATTTCTTCCAAGGTCATCCCGCAGGATGACGGATGAATGGATTGTTGGATGAGTGGATGACTGGGTTTGAACTCAATAGAAAAATAGAAATGCCCTCTTGCTTATAAATGTCTGAAAAGTCATTTTGTATTATTTTCATTCTTATGTCTTTGATAAGCAACCATCCATTCATCCAATCATCCATGGGATTTCAGTTGAATTCTTCATGGTACATTATTCTTAATAAGCACAATATTCCATCCAATCTTGCGTTATTAAACCCGTAAAGTTATATTTAACGTTTTAATTATTCTGTTTATTGTGCTGGCATTGCTCCCGTACGGAAAATTATAGCGATATGTTCTAATTCCTGGCGCAGCCGGTTGAGTTAAGGTTTAGGGATTTCTAGGTTTTCTAAAAAGTAGGTACGTGCTTTAGCATGTACCATTTCTTAAATTCTGTTAAATTCTGGGGACAGGCTAAAGCCCGCCCCTACTTAAATTGCGGCCTTTGGCCACATCAAAAAAATATGACAATCGTTAAGAACGGAACTCTTGCAATATTCGCCGCGGCCATTGTCCTGCTTGGAAGCGCAGGAAATGTATTCTCCATCGAGGAGGAGCAGAAGGAGATAAGGGATTTCGAAGGATCATGGTATTTCCAGAAGAACACGAATCTCCCTGAGGAAATAGAAGGGGACGACGACGGGACGGTTTCATCCTCGTTCAGGCTCCAGGACAATGCCATGATCTACTTCGAGAGGAAGAGGGAGACCTTCCGCCCGCAGCCTGAAGTCTTCCAGAAGGACAAGCTGTCCATGGAGGTGAAGGTTGAATGCACCGAAGGAAAGGCCGTGTCCGGCAACATCTTCATAAAGGACAAGGACGGCCTGTGGTTCCAGAGCCGGAAGACATACGGCATCCCTCCCGGAAGCTGGCAGAAAGTTGAAGTCGATCTCAAGTCCTCGTCCTACGATCTCGTGCCGGAAGGCCATTCCGCCTCATGGAGCTGTCTCAACGCGGCAATAATTCATACAATGGGCTTCAAGGTCTTCGGTGCGGAGAACAGGCAGATCAGGTTGTCATGCCGTGATCTCAAGCTTTCCGGGGAAAGGATCCCCCCCGAGTTCCACTTCATGAATCTCGAACATCCCGACAAGACCCAGATAAACAAGATGGTCGAAGGGCATTTCGAACTTTCCAGGGAATATTTCAATCCGTTCAACGCCGATGAGATCAAGGTCGACGTGCAGGTCCTGACTCCGGATTCAAAGGAGATCACTGTTCCGGCATATTTCACGATGGACTACGTCAGACAGCTTCATTTCAACCGTGAGATGAGGACTCCTGCAGGCAAGGCGCACTGGGCCTTCCGTTTCACGCCCTCGGATTCAGGCACATACAAATACCGGATTGTCGCCACGGACTTCACCGATGCCGTTAAAAATGAAATCACGACCCCTTATTTCAAGCTGGAGGTCGAACCCGCTGGAAATCCGGGCGTCGTACGCGTATGCCAGGACGATAAGCGCTATTTCGAATTAAGCACCGGGGAATTCTTCTATCCGATAGGCTTCAACATACATTCGGTCAAGGATGTCAGGAGCGAAACGGAACTTAAGCTTGGATACCGTCCGGACAGGGGCACCTACTCCTATGAGGAATATTTTTCCGCCATGTCGAAGAACGGCGTCAACGCCGTGGAGATATGGATGGCGGCCTGGTCGTTCGCGCTTGAATGGACAAGCTCCAGGACCGACTACTATGGACTCGGACGCTACAACCTGTTCAACGCCTGGCGGCTCGACCATGTCCTTGACGACGCCAGGCAGAAGGGGATTTATGTCCATCTCGTCCTCGACAACCACGGAAAGCTCTCAAGCAGCACCGATCCTGAATGGGACAATTCACCGCACAACAAGAAGACGCCGTTCGCGGCGGCCGACGGCGCCATGCTCGATCTGCCCAAGGACTTCTTCACCGACAAGGAAGCCGAAAGATATTATCTGAACCGGAACCGGTACGTTGCCGCGCGATGGGGCGCCTATACGAACATCTTCGGATTCGAGTTCTGGAGCGAGATAGACCTGATCACCAAGCATGATGAGGTATACAACAGCGGCAGGAGCGTCGAATGGCACAAGATGGCGGCGGATCATTTCATGGCACTGGATTCCGGGAGGCACATCCTTACGACCCATACATGCGGAGAATACAACAATCCCATCAAGCACCGGAAATTCTATGAGCTCCCCGAGATCTCCTATGTCGTCGGCGACGCATACCGCGACAATACTCCATTCGTCGACCACATGGTCAAGCATACCGAAAAACTGAGGGAGCTGAAGAAGCCCCTTCTCATAACGGAATACGGAGGCAACCCCCACGGCAGCGCTTTCAGCGCCCTCGAGGCCGACCTGCACGCCGGATTATGGTCCTCGTTCTTCTGCGAACAGGCGGGCTCGCCCTTCCTCTGGTGGCACGACTTCATACACGACAAGGGCAAATACCAGCATTTCCGCGGATTCTCCCTTTTCATGAAGGACATCGATCCGAGGAACAAAAATTTCACCTTCCCCGAACTGCAGGTCGTTTCAAAGGAGGGGGCCGTCAACAACGCCTTATATCGCTGCATGTCGGCCGGGAACCACAAGGAATACTACGCATGGGCGTTCAAGAAATCCTGCCTGGAGAACTATCCCGAGGACGTCTCCTCGGTCGAACCGCTCGAGGATCACATGATCGTATTGAAGGGATTCCCGCAGAATTCCGGTTTCAAGGTCGATTTCCTCGACACGATGACGGGTGAGACCATCAAGACGGACATTGCCGCTGTGGCTGAAAACGGAGACCTGAAAGTAGAACTCCCTCCGTTCAAGATAGACATCGCAATGAAAATAAAACCGGAAAACCCAAGTGCGGGGAATAATGCCGCCGTTACCGGGGGGCTGGAAACAAAATGATAAGAGACAGCCGAAATATTCAATATTTAAAGGAGCGCGGGTTTTCTTACCCGCGGAAATCCAGTTCAAATGGCGGACTGGAAAGTCCGCCCTCCTTTATTTTTGCATTTCCTATAGGTAAGTTTGCAATCACCGCTAGGAAAATCCTTTGCCTGCTGCTGCTATTGTCCGGACTCCCGCTTCTTGCGGAATGGAATGACAACAGCGCGAAATTCCGTCTTGAAGTGAAGCCGGAGAAGCCGAATGTAATCCTGTATATCGATCTGCATGGCATGATTTTCCCATCCAGCCTGGACAAAGGTGTCGCAGTCTATACCGACGGAGGCAGGAAGGTCCCGCATCTGCTCGACAAGGAAAGCCTCGTGCTTTTCACCGGCGGGGCCGCAAGCGACGAAAAGCTTCATATTTATTTCGGATACGATGAACTGCACCCCTTTGACAGCTGGAACGAGTCGGAGCTTGGAAAAGTGCCGGAAACCCAGAAGCTCAGGCTCCGTATCGCAAACGACAGGGTATCCACTCCTCCGGAAGCCGACATGCTTGCGAACAGCAACTACAGGAAATACCTTGAGGTGAAGAAGGCCGAGAAGGAAGTCTTCGGCCGGGAGCAGAGGCTCAACTTCCTGTTGAAAAAGCTGGAATCCCTGAAGGATGAGAAAGCAGTGGAGATGAAGAAACAGATCGATGCTGAGAAGATGGATATAGAGGAGAGGAGGACAGCTGCCAGCAACAAGGCTAAGGGCGTTCCTCCCGGAGACCTGAAAAAATTCAGGGACAGGGAACGGGAGATTGAAAAATTCTTCAGGCCTGATGCCAGGGCGCTGGAAAGTACGGCCGTGAAAAAAGTATTCATAGACCAGAATCCATCCACTAAGATCAAGAATTTCTCGGCGCAGTTCTCCGGCAGCCTCCTGATCTCCGAACCTGGAATATATGTCTTCGCGATAAATTCGCGCGATGCAAGCAATCTGGTGATTGGCGATACTCCCATAGTCGGCTGGCCGTACAGGCACGAAAAGTCGGATGGCTGGGACAGGACGGGTGAAATCTATCTCGAGCCGGGCCTGCATCCCATGTACTTCTATTTCCAGAAGGGAAGGGGGGGGCCGTATGCTTCCGCCGCCTGGAAGAAGCCTGGAGAACAGGAATTCAACGTCCTGGAAGAGAAGGATTTCACTCCCGCGTACCGGGCCTCGATAATAAGCTGTTCCGACAAGGATGGCGTGAGAAGTCCCATCGTCAGATACAAGGTCAACGGATATTTCTTCATAGACCGCGACAACAAGGCCGACTGGCTGGACTGCGAGGTGGAGAAGGCCGGCAGCAGTTTCACTCCGCTATGGAAGGTGGATGGAGAAGTTGTCTCGGAGAACAGCCAGGTTTCATTCGCGCCGCTCAGGAAGTCGGAATCCCAGATTTTCCTCTCTTCAAAGGAGAAGGCGTTCACCGACATAAAAATCGAGATACCCGGCGAGCTTCTCAAGGAAAGCGACAGCAAGCATATAGAGCCCGACATATTCATGAGGCTCATGGCGCCTCCGTTGATATTCGACGACGAAACCCTTGAAATGACCATGGAGATCATCTCAAACCTCCCTCTGGAGAGCCGGATCCTTCTGAAGATCAGGCCGGACCATGAGAACCAGACTCTCAAGCAGAACACGACATGGCTTGAACTTGAACCACGTAAAAACATCGAAACGGATCCTTTCGCCCAGCCGTTTGTCTTTAAAAGGAAGATTGAGCTCAAAGGGGAATCCTTCGCCAAGGATCCTCTTAAACTGAAATTCAGCGCCAGCGTGCCGCCGCTTCAGATCTCCGAGGAGATAATTCGTTTTATCCCGCTTGCGGACTGCCCCCTGCTGAAATATGACGCTGTCAGCGAGTCATTCCTGGATCCGCAGGGCGGGAAAGTGGTTCCGGTCCTTCATCGGCTCTCCCTGTCGGAGAAACGGACATGGTCTTTCGCGCAGTCTCTTTTGAAGGAGGTGACCCCCACCAGGAAAATGCTGGTGGTTGCCGATGATTTCGGAGAGAATGGAAATACGTTCGGCAATCAGCTCGAAAGGCTTTTCAAGAGCAGCAGTATAAACATGGAATTCGTGGCCTGGGGGAAAAAGGACGAGGTTCCCACGATGGCCGCAAACCTCGGAAACGTGATCCGCAGCATCGCCGGCTCCGATGCGGACGGTGTGCTGATCATACCGTCTGTGTGGGACACCGACATGGGCGTTCCGGCCAGACTGCAGATGCGGACATTGTCGGCGATCATCCAGACCGCACAAGCCAATAAGAAAGTCAGGAACATCATCCTCGCCACACCTTATCCTTCCCTTGAGAATAATCCGGTTGAGAACGAACTCGTAAAGGGGATAAGGAACGACCTGAAAAGGGACTACGGCATCGAGAAGATCATAGACTTCAATTCATTCATCAGGGAAAAGGACAACTGGAAATCATTATACCGCAGAGACATCTCCTCTTCCGTCTTGTATTCCCCGTTCCCCGTCCAGCAGATCAGCCAGATCTGCCAGAAAATCCTGGATGCCGACTGAGCCCGCCAGTAGATTGGATACATGGAATATAGTTATAATTTATCTCTTGTCTTTTGTTTGTAGTTACTAATAGTCTCGAAATAGTATTTACAAAAAAGGTAGGGCGCTCTCGCCGAGAGCGCCGCGGACGGCTCGACGAGCCGTCCCCACCAAGATGTCAATATAATTATGGGATTATTAGTAAGCTATTATTGGCTGTGTTATTTACTCAATCTCTCCAGAGTAATCCAAAGATGCAAATGTGAAAACGCCGGACGGACCATCAGGTCCGTCCGGCGTTGTTTTCCTATAACTTTGCCTACTTGCCGGCGCGCATTCCCGCCGGACAGTTCCGCAGGCAGGGCTCCAGTATGCAGGTCCTGGACTTCATGATCGGATCCTTGGCCTTGCATCCTTCTGCCAGCTGTTCGATGCTGATTTCACCCTTAGGGATTTCCGCACGGGTATTGTTGCCGATCAGCGCCGGACCTTCATCCGGATGGAGGCTGTAGCGCTTCGCCCAGTCGCAGCGATGGCGCGGAATCAACGGATAATCCACCGTCAACCCGCCTACATCAAGCTTCATGCTCTTGCCGGTGATGGCGTCCATCGGGCATTTCTCCGCGCAGACCTTGCATTTGCGGCAGACGCCGGCGGCTTCCAACGGCTCATCGTAATTCAATTCCGCATCGGTGACGATGCAGATGCAGCGCTGATGCGGGCCATGCGCCTTCGTCAGAAGAGCTCCGCTGCCGCCTATCTCGCCCAATCCAGCCGCAACCGCTTCAAGAGCATTGCACCGCATGTCCGGCAACGGACCGCGCGGCGAGTCGGTATAGGATCCTATCCCGAGCAGGTTTTCGGTGATCATGGACTTGTAGCCCATCTTGTCAAGGTAGTTGGCAAGTTCAAGTGCGGCAAAAGACAGTTCCCAGCGTGTCTGGTACTGGTGGAAGTTATAACATCCGATCTGCTGGCTTTTTTCAAGACCTGCGTTGCGGATCAACTCGTCGGGGTAATGCATTCCCATAACGATGACCGACTTCGCCCCTTTCATCAAGTCCGAAGGTTTCCTGATTTTTACATCTTCCTCGGTAATTTCCGGAATGAATGCCCCGTGATAGGAAAGTTTGCGGTTGCCGTCGATGATCCGTTTGCCAAGCTGTTTTTCATCAACAGACTTCTTCAGCTGATCCGCCACCGGATCAAGGCGGACGGCAGGAGAAACTCCGAACATGCTGATAAGATTGTTTTCAGCTATAACCTCGAGTTTCCGTCGTAGCGCTTTGCCCTCAAGTTTTGAAGGACGGTCTATTTCAAGCTTGCCGGAAAGACGGTTCGACGCATCCACTGGCGCGCTGGTCGTTATTGCGCCGATGAACTGGTTGCGTCCGAATTCCGGTGTGATGAACTCGCCGTTTTCGATTTTACCGAGATCGGTCATCGCGGCCAGGGCAGGGGCGCTTTCCTGCCATGATTCGGTATATGATGCGGCACTGTAGCCATAATCTTCGATCATCCTGGCAAGACGCAGGAGCGCCTGATGCATTTTCAAGGAAACAGGATAACCGTATGCCTCTCCGCACTTCTGGGGAAGGTCTTTCCTCCTGGCTTCCGGCGGGATCCGGTATGCGAACGAAAATACTGTGCGTACTCCGGGCGCATCCTTCAGCGCAAGCCGTCCGGCATCGGTATCCGGCTGGAGCGGCGCCACAGCGGCAATGTCAATCCCAAGCTCCACTGCACGTGCGATCACGTCGTCGCGCATTTTCCTGAGAGTAGGCATTGAATCAGGATAGCGCTGGTTGATGCGGTTCTGCGCAATCATCTTGTCGCGTCCGAAACTCTTCTTGTCTGTCCGCAGGTGCGGAGGGACGCAGTATTTCTGGCAGACGCCGCGTTCATGTCCACGCACCCCTTTGGTATGGAGTTCATTTATGATGGTCTTTTCGTCAATATGGGCTTCCTTCTTCAAGGTATCGGAGTTCAGGTCCAGATTGAAGTGTTCAGCCCAGGCGCAGCGCCAGATGTTCTTGTTCGCGTATTTGTAGGTCTTGCCGCCGATCTCGACTACATGGGGTGCCTTGGTGTTCATGTCCTTTTTCATTGCGAGTGACGGACAGTGGCTTATGCATTCGCCGCACATGTCGCAGAGCTTAGGTCCGTCGTACATCGGGGTCGGCACAAGTTCGGCATCGGTTACTATCGAGATGAAACGGCAGCGGCTGCCGAATTCCGGGGTGATCGCCAGGCCGCACCAGCCGATTTCAGCAAGACCGGCTGCCGTCGCCGCGTGAATGTGCGAAAGATCCGGAGCAAAGAGGCTGGGAATCCCTTCGTACTGGCGGTAGCGCCAGATATTTGAGCTTGCCACGCCGATCGCCTGCTGCCCGTGGTCGTTCAGCATGCGGACGATCCGGTAGGCGGTCCTGTCAAGCAGGCCGTTCTGGTCCATCCAGCCGCCGGGACTGCGGTCCTGGGGTTCGGGTTCGCCCCCCATCTCAGACCAGGTGTCGGTAATATGGATCGCCCCGACGACCACCGTCTTCGCCTCAGGCAGGATGGCCTGCGGGCTGAGCAGATAAGGGGCGTTCTTCCATCTGTCGACCGGGCCGAATCCTACAAGATCCATTCCAAAGTTCAGCATTTCAGCCTTTATCTTCTCTGTCAGTATCCTGTTCATGGCATTTCTCCTTTAGTATGGCGGTTTTTAAACCGCCAATTAATCGCCGGGTTAAAACCCGACATACTTTATTCCATATTGTGGAAATAATTCTTTAATAAGGAAATTATACGCCTATAAGGAGCTGTGGTCAACACGGTATGGAAATATAAGGCAATAATTTCCATATTGTGGAAATTGATTGGCATGTCCTGCAATTGCTGGTCTCCGAGGATCCGTTTCGTTGTTCCGACGCTAAAAGCCGGAATCCAGTCTGGAGCCGGGAATAATACCTGAAAGACCCAGGGGTTTCCTGGCTCAGGTGGAGCGGTCATTCGACCTTTTCAACCGTTAAAACCGAAGTCCACGGACCGGTACTGAGAGAAAACTCGGCATTCCAGTACCAGGCAGAGATGTCGCTCCATGACTTCCCTTCGGAATCAAAGACTATCTCCCTGACCCTATATGCTCCGCCATCTGGATGTGAAGCAGAAAACACCCCCCACATCCTTTTCCGCGAGTCCAGCTGGATTCCGTTTCCGGAGGTCGAATATCCCATTCCCCTGAAGCACTCCATTGCGGGATGAAGGAGGCGAGTGGGAGTGTTGACGGTCCTCAATATCATCGTGCGTGTTCCATCGCTGAATTTGGCGGCTTTCCCGGGAAATTTGCTGAAGAAAATCTTTTCCTTCGACGAAAGCCCTATTTCCGACATCGTTCCAATCTCAATTCCTTCGGGGAAGACAATATCGCCATCTACCGCTGGATTTTCCAGGTTTCTTCCGTCATCTAGCAGCGGAATGACGGCCGCGATGATGCAGAAAAAGACAAATGTCATACGGCAATGCACGTTTCTCTCCTTTTTACGAGCCATTCTGAAATGACGTAGATTCCAGCTGCAATCCAGATGAAGACCGATATGCCTATGGCTGTGTGCAGGAAATCCCTGCCAAATGCGACAATGCCTGTCTCCGTGAAGAAAAGGACTGTGGCGCGGACGACATTGCCGAAGATGACAGCCACTGTCCCGGCAAGCGCCAGCAGGCACAATCCCTTTAATGAAAGATTGCGGAAATAGCCTAGCAGAAGGACAAGGAGAACTCCGGCATAAAGCATTCGTATCCCGCTGCACGGGGCATCGACGGAAATGCATTTCCCGTCCCAGAAGATCGAAGTTCCTGATGAAGATACGTCATAACTGAGCATCCCGAGCAGCGCCGACGAGGATTTGGCAACTATCACGCGCAGCGGATATCCGAAGTAGAACTGGGCGGTGGGTATCGCAGGCAGCGACAGAAAAAGCAGTCCGAAGACTGATACATCGATAATCCTGCCCTTGAGCCTCCTGCTGAATACTATGCCCAGAACCGTCAAGGCGATAATCGCGCGCAGCAGCATGAAGGTATGGTGATATGCCAGAATATATATCCCGAGCATGGCCGACATGGCTAGAAAGTCCGCTCTTCCCAGTCTGTGCGCAGCGTCCTCACCAGCTCCAAGGCGCCCAATGCCGTACATCCTCCTGATCCACATGAAAAGGATCAGCAGCAGAGGCAGGCAGGCGGCCGTTTCATCATTTGCGATCCAGCGGCTCCCGCAGTATTTCCAGACAGGATAAAACGCGGCTAGGAGCAATGCGGCCACGCAGTCATCCGAAAATGTTTTTCTTAACCAGCCCACATTTCCTCATGCGGTAAATGATGAACAGGAATATTGCGGCCGCGGCCAGAAGCATCCAAGTCTCGGGCTCAGGGATTGTTGGGATGGAATCCTCTGAAGCCGGTTCCAGGTTGCTCTCCCTGTATTGTGCGGCATTCTCTAGTACGACGGCTCCGGACACCGGCGTAACAATGTGATAGTCCCCGGCTATTTTAATCGCCTTCTCCCTTGCCCCGGCTGCATTGCCTTTAAGGAGCCCATCGATCCTGCTGGCGGCCCAGAGGCGCAGGATGTGGTCCGAACTCTTCTTTAACTTTCCTGACCCCGGGAAGGAAGCCTCTTCATTCCAGGACCAGTCCAGAACATGGCCGCCGTCAATGATGTTTTCCAAGACCGCCTTCAGATCCGTCTGGCCCCGAAGATGGTGATATTTCACCGATTCACCCAGCTGGTTGGCGATGCGGTTCGGACCCGACTGCACCTGTACGTCATAAAGGTCGGGGCCGTTTGGACGTCTTTCCCATCTCTGCAGCAAGGGTGCGGTCGAACTAATCTCCACAGGCGCCGGACCGTGTATCCATATTATCGGGCAATTGCCGGCCTCAGCCGCGATTTCCCAGGCACGCTCCAGTGCGGGGACATTGTCGCATCCGCCGTTGAAATCCCCCTTTGATAGACTGTTCGCCAATTCGACCGCCTTGCCATTCTCGGCAACAGATACATTGTCCCCCGCAAGAACCAGGGAGCAGAGTCCGGGGCATGCCTCAAGTGCAGCCTTGATCTCGGGCAGCTTTCCCGCGACGACGCCGGAGCAGTCTACAACCACCACAAACTTATCGCGCCTGACCTTTTCAACATCCTTGATGCCCTGTATGACAAAGGTGCCGGCCTTGCTGTTCTCCACCAGGCCCCCGGCAATCTCGGGATTGCGCGATACCGCGAGTGTGAAATTCTCCATCATATCGATTTTTACATTCCCTCTGAGAGCGCAGGTGCCGTCCTGCATCTTCTCCTTTTTCATCTCGAACCCTTCGGGAGGTTCAAGGGGATTCTTCGACTCGGCCCATAGGCTCGAGGAAAAATCTTTGGATACGACAAAGTTCCTTTCGGCAAAATATGGCGTCTGCACAATAGCCTTGTTCCTGGAGCCGGAGCTTATCCTCACAGGCGAGGTGATCCCGATCCTGACCTTCATCATGCCGTTCTGTGGAACTGGGAAGCACTGGAACAATATCTTGTCCTTTCCGCTAGTGGTGATAAGCGCCGGATCCCGTTTCCTGCTCACGACTTTCTTATATGCGGCCTTTACATCATTCCTTCCTGCAAATGCGGCCTCCCTCTCCTCGCCGTCAATCCAGAGCGTGAGCCTCGATACGATTCCGCCTTCAGGCAGGACGATTTGCGCACGCGCCTCGTGCTGCTGCCATTTTGACGCGTTCTTGAACTCCATGGTCCACTCGGTATAAGACACGCCTGCATCGGAATCTATCGAGGAGTCTATGCGCGAACTGTCGAGACTCAGCTTGGATAGCCTTTGTTCCACCGAGTCTCCTCCGACATTCGGATCCCATTCGTCGAAATCGCGGTCACCTCTCCTCGCCAAACCCTTAAGCCTAGGAGGATTAACAGCGTTGAAAGGTATTCCTGTGACCAGATAATAGACCTTTCTCATCTGGTCCGACGAGAGGTTTTTACCGGAATAATTGTATATGGCCGAATATATGTTCAAGTTCGAAGAAGCCCTCTGATAGCAGAGACGCAGCATTATGTCATCGTCCCCGTAATTTCTCAGAAGCCTTAGCGCTCTTTCCCTTTCCCTTGCAGTTGCATCATCAGAACTCATCTTGCCCAGACTGTAATATGTTATGGATGAAGGCAGGTCAATTATAAAAAACAGCAGAAAGGCGCAGACCGCGGGAAGCAGTACTCCTGACAAGCTCAAGGTCTTTTCGACTGACTTCAACCTGAGCATCAGCCTGATCTTTATGGCGGCAAGCAAGGAGAGAAGCGGACACAGAGGCAGAATCCCGATACCGAAGATTAGCAGGCCTATCAGCCCCAGCGGTATCAACGGGATAAATATGAGGGAATAGAAGAAACTCACACCAATCACTGCTCCATTGGCGATTCCATCGAAGAGGAGAGAACGAGTTGTCCCTCTGAAATGTCTCCACAGTATGCAGGAGTTCAATATAGGTACTGAAGCGACCATGATCACATGCCAGAATGTCGGAATCGGATTGAAGAACATTTCTCCGCATATTCCGGTGGACAGTTCCAGGAGAAGAGCGGCTACCGGCAGGAATATCCCGCAGCAGACAACAAAAATATTAGAGATGTCGGAAAGGATTTTTCCACTTGAATTCTTTCTTTCGGCAGGTTCACTCCTGCCTGTCTCCTTGTTTCGGCATCCATCCGTACTTCCAGATGTGGCCTTTTCGCTTTTTCTACCGGTTGCAGGGAATATCCTCCTGACATCATCCTCGGTCACAACCTTGCGGCCGCATTCGGCAATCGTCTCCTCGACATGCGCACGCAGATCGCTCCTTACCTCCTCGGGATCCGCGCCAGCGTCCTTTATCTCAAGAAGATGGGCGGAAAGATGTATCTCGAACGTTTCTTCGGCCTGTGGAGTCCATTCCATAACTTAATCCCCTTTTTATTCTGCCGATATTAAAGTCTTCCAGTATTCATTCATAAGATTCAACGTCTCCTCCCCCGATCCGGTCAGGGAATAATATTTTCTTGCAGGCCCCTCGTCCGATTCCTTCAGGGAAGTCTTCACAAGCCCCTGGACACGAAGACGGGAGAGGAGCGGATAGACCGTTCCCTCGCTGAGCCCGGAGCCAGGTATCGCAATAAGTTCCTTGACAAGCTCGTAGCCGTAGCACTCCCCCTTCTTGTTGAGACGGTTCAGTATCATCAGCTCCAGGAGTCCCTTGCGGGCCTGAACTATCCAGTTTTCGTAATATGAAAGATTGGTCTTGATCATGGAGATTACTATAATGCCATGCAAGGTAGCATGCAAGCCGATGTATAAGAAAATCGATTCCTTATTTTGAATGTGATTCTTCATAATTTCGGAATCAGGATGCGTGAGCTGGTCGGCGGCAAGGCGGAGACGGACAGGATCTTCTTCTAAAGTATCGCCTTGACTTATATTCCGTGTGTCTTCAGCGGTGTATGTTCTGAAATGATGCTGAAATGCTTGTCCGAGGTCATGAGTTCCAGATTGTTTTCCAGGCATTGTACGGCGATCACCAGATCTGTCAGTGGAATGGTGAATCCTTTTCTGCGGAGGGAGAAACCCATGTCACCCGCCTTCATGAGGATCGAATTGTCGATCGGCATTACATGCACGCCCAGCAGGACGTTCTTTATCAGGTCCGCCTCCTTGTTGGAAATGGCCCCGTAGACAAGTTCGGATATTATTATTCCGGACACGCAGGCATTGTCGTTTCTGACGAATTCATTGACAGACTGGGACGTCCTGCCTTTTCCCGAGCGGAAAAAATCCACCCAGCAACATGTGTCAACCATTACTCTCATCTTTTTCGGCATTCCTGATCTTATAGGGTGAGAAATCCTCGGAAATAATCCCTTTCCCCTGGCAGGAAAGCAGTTTTTCACGCCTGAGCTGCCTGTCGTATTCGATAAGGGCGTTGGTTATCAGCCGCGTCTTGTTCTTCTCCCCGGAGAGCCTCATCAGCTTTTCCAGGAGCGATTCCGGCAGATCTAATGTTGTTCTCATAGTTATATGCATCCTTTGTGCATAAGATATATGCATATGAATATTATGTCAAGAGATTCTCATGGCTAAATCATAGGCGAGATCTGTCCTGAGTTTATCGAAGGATGCCTGTGCTACGTTATCACTGTGCAGAAAGCTCATCTGCCGCCAGGCGTAGGACGGCCAGGATCATTTTCTGGATCGGCGGACCGCAGCGGAAAGGCGGGGCATAGCAGCCGATCGCACCGAGGAGCCGTCCGTCCTTGTTCCTCACCGGGAGAGCAAAGGAGTTGACACCGCTGGCGTCCGGCAGCATCAGACACCGGCCTTCCTTCTGGATGCGCTTCAGATCCGATTCGAAACCAGGCCAGCTTTTGCCCGGCTCGCCGTAATTGTCAAGAATCCGGCGATAGTCGCCCGGAGTCGCGAACGCAGTCAGGATTCGGCCTGTAGGAAGACGATAGATATTGTTGCTTTCAACAATCTGGCGGTCAATTCTGATGACCTGGCTGACCGGTTCGGAACTGGCGAGTACCACTCTTTTTCCGCCATGCAGCGCGGCAAAAACCATCGCTTCATTGACTTGTGCTGTATGTCGTTTGAGCACTTCAGCAAGCTTCTGCTTGAAATCGCCGCCTTCAACCTTGTTGATCAGCCCGATCCGCCGGCATTGCGGGCCGGGACAATAGCGTCCCGACTCGTTCTGGACGACATATCCGCAGACAACCATGGTCTTGAGCAGATTATGGGTGGTGTTGGCGGGAAGCTTGAGCCGCTGGGCCAGATCGGTCAGCTTGATCCCTTTTAATTCAGGATCATCAAAAATCAGCATGGACAGCAGGTCCAATGCTTTCCTTACCGACTTCACCGGCACGTCAGGCATAATGCAGTTCCTCCATATGGAAATGATTCATCATTGTGGAACATATATTTCCATGCATGATCTGTCAAACGTAAATATCTGCATATTGGATGTAGAGTTCGCCGTATGCCCCGTCGGATGACTGGGGTCTCGGCGAAGCTTTTCTTTTCTTGTCCGAGACGGACAACCCTACATCAATCCCAATAATCCATTCATCCAACAATCCATCCATCAGTCATCCTGTGGGATGACTTTGAATGAATTCAGCAATGGCTGCATTTGTTCGTAGTAGCGCATGTTTGCGCGTTCTTCAGCGTTTTATATTGAAAAGGAACGCCGACCTCCAGGTCGGCATCAAGAGCCGGCCTGGAGACCGGAGCTCCTCTAATTCATTCCCCAATAATCCAACCATCCATCAATCCACTCATCCAATCCCCTTCCCATCACTTCCACGCTCCGGGATTTGGCTCAGGATTATTGTACATCTCGGGGAACTTGCCTTCGGCTATGCCCCCGGTCTTGTCGGTCTCAGGATGCTCAAGCTTCCAAGCCGGGCGAGGGGAGACTTTCGTGTGGAATTCGCACTGACCGACCTTTTTCCTCTTTTCCAGACTGTCCATGCATCCCCTTATGCAGCCTTTCGCGCCGCATATCGCAAAATAGCTGGTATGGCTGATGATCTGGTTGTAGTAGGTCATGACACTGTTCGAAGGCGATTCCGGTGAAGGCTGCCACTTCGCCAATGCCATGGGATATGTCATCCTGTAGGCTTCCTCCTCAGACATCGTTGACTTCCTCACATCCAGATTGAACCCGGGCATGTCCTTCTTCAGGAACGGCGACGCCTCCCAGTTCAATCCGTGATGGGTCAGCGTGCAGCGGCCCATGTGGACATCACCCCACTCGTATTCAGTATCGTCGATTTTGATCTTGATGGATGGACGGTCTCCAGGCTTGGGTATCGCTCCTCCGGGGCAATCCTTCGCGCAGCGCATGCACTTGTTGCAGAAGGTGCCGGGCTTTACAAGGGGATCGGGTTCGAGTTCGACATCTGTCAGGATTGTGCCAAGTCTGACACGCGGACCGAATTTCGGGTGGATGAACACTTTCGACCATCCCATTTCGCCCATCCCGCAGGCGACTCCGGCGATACGGACGTTTATGTTGATCTCTGCCGGCGGACGCCCTTCGGCGACAGGCTTCTGGAGTCCGGGTCTTTCCGGTACTCCGGGATAAAGAGGTACTGCCTCGAATCCATGGTCTTCAATGAAACATGCGGTTTCATAGGTCACAAAGGGACGGAATAAAGTGTTCAGTTTGTTATATGAATAATATGTATAGTTCGCCCAGTGCGTCCCTTCCGTGATTCCCCTGTAGGAGCCACGGGGGATCGGCTGGACAATTGTTATGACGGACTTGCAGTCCGGAAAGATATTCGACGGATGCATCATCTGCGGTGCGTTCTTGAAACGTTCTATGTTCGCTATGCCTATATCCCCGCAGCCGGCATTGAAAGCCGCCTGCTTGATCATCTGTGATGTGAGTTTCATTCTTACTTCTCCTTATTCTATGTTATAAAAATTCTCCTGGAGGAGAATTTTTATTTTGCATACTGCTTCGAGCAACCTAGATCCGAGGCGTCCGGCATGTCTTCCGCCGCGACCGGGTTTTTGAAACCGTCCAGCAGCCAGACTGAACGCTTGCGGAACTTGTTCTCGAATTTGTTCGAGGATTTTCCGGCCTCCTCGAGCTTCACCATGCATGTCCTGCCGCAGATCGCCGCGATCCTGTCCGGCCTGCTGCCTCTTCCTGGCCCCTGCATCGCGCCGTTCGGACATGATGCGCATATGGAATAATCTATCGTCGCCGATGAGACGGATATTTCAGAATCACCGGTCTTCTTCATTTTAGTCTTGTCAATTGCGCCGAACGGACATACCTTCGCGCAGGCTTCGCAGCTGCCGCAGATATTCTGGGAGACAACCGTGTCAGTCACGAGCTTTGCATCTGTGAGGATCATGGCGAAACGCTGCCTTATCCCGAATTCAGGCGTGATGAAGAATCCACCGAGTCCAAGCTCGCCGAGTCCGGCCGCATACGCGGCGAAATCAAGGTCGACCAGGACGTTAGGTGCCGGTTTCCCAGGGGCGACAGGCGCTCCGGTAGGCATTCCCTCCTCCGTATAACCGAAAAGTGGAACGGCCTCGAATCCCTGGGTTTCAATGTGGCAGGTGAGATCGTAGGTTGTCCTGGCGAGGAAGTTATCCTCAAGCCATTTGTAGCCGAAGGTGGAATAGGTCGAATGGAAGTTAGTCCCTTCTTCCACTCCGCGGAGCGCGCCTCTCAGGATGCGGCGTCCGACTACGATCACAGACTTGCATTCCGGGAAGATCGACAGCGGATTCTTGTTGGCCGGCAGTCCGGCGAATCTTTCGACTGGTGCGATACCGATAAGGTCAGCACCCTTTGACTTCGCAAAGTTCTTAAGTTCGTTGGCATTCATTTCTTAACTCCTTTTCATTTGGATTATTGGATTACTGGATCTTTGGATTGTTGGATTTAATTTCAAAAACCCATCAATCCATCAATCCAATCATCCATTATTTCATTTTATATAATGCATATCCGAGCGCATACGACGCGGATTCAGCCGCGTCATAGATGCTTTTCTTGTACTTGTTCCAATCTTTTTCAGTGTGCTCGCCTTCAGGGAGCATAGTGCCGATTACAGCAGCCAGCGCTCCGTTGCAGTCGAAAACCGGCGAGGCAATCGCCGCTACTCCTGGAGTCCTTTCGGAATCCATCACCGCCACTTTTTCCTTCCTTACCTTTTCAAGCTCGATCTTTAACTTCGAGAGATCAGTAATCGTCTTGTCCGTCATCTTCCTGAGGCCATATTTCTTCACATGGGCTTCCAGCTCCTTTGGTGATGAATAAGCGGCGCAGACTTTTCCGCCCGCCGTATAGTTGATCGGATTGATGCTTCCAATATCAAGGCCAAGATCCCGTTTTACTCCTTCCGGCGAAACCACGTCCACGACCATGGACTGGCAGTCATGCGGGATCTGGAGATAGATTTCGCGTCCAAGCTCGTTTGCAAGCTTATAGAGGAAAGGACGGACCCTCGTCCTGGTCCCCATTCTCCTGAGGCAGCCATTCGAGAGGCAGAGGATCTTGAGGCTTATGAAATATTTCCTGTCATCATTCTGTTCGACGTAACCAATGTCCTTGAGGGTTTTAAGGAGGCGGCAGATATGGCTTTTCGGGAGTTTCATCCTGTCGGAAAGCTCCTTCACCGAGTGGGCTTCAGTGCTTCCAGAGAGGAACTCCATGATGCTCATTCCATTCTGCAGCGTGTTATTCATATCGGCTCCTTCAAGTGATATCATATAATAGAACTAATGATAAAATAGTTCTATATATTAGAACGTCAAGCCGGGAAAGAAAGAATTTTGAAGATTTTTTATAAAGGAGCGCCCCGAGCTCCTTACGGCCTCGGGGCTTCTTCCATGCCGACCTGGAGGTCGGCATTCCTTTAGGAGAAGCATTTTATAATTTACTCTAGCGTTTCGAAGGATGTTTGATGGCCTGTGTTGGTTTCTTCAAGAATGTGAAACAGGCGTCCCGCCTGTGGCTTCAATTACAGCCGAGACGGCTGTATCACATTTTTGATCAACTCATCTGCGCAGACCGGCTGCGAAGGTCGCAATTCCCTCCGGTTGCCGATGACTATATGTTGTCAATATGCGACAGTCACTATGCTGATCTTCCTTGAGCCGCCGTTCAGCGAGATCGTGAAGACATGCGTCGTGATTCCTGAATAGTCGGCAGTGGCCGGCACTGCAGGCACAGTATTTGTGTTGCTGATGAAATCCGATATCAGCGATAGCTGATCAGCAGGAAGCAGTGACAGGTCTGATGGAGTCAAAGCCGCCTCGTCCGGATCTTTCAGAACTGCAACGGCGATAATTCCTATTCCACCCGCAAGTATTTCGGTCTCCTGGGCAGCGCTTATGACTGACATTCCTTCCAGAGTGTTGAGAACATCTATCAAGTTGGCTGGCGTGATATGGACCACCAGCGGAACTGTCGAGAGAGCCGAAGTGGCTGTAGTGTCATTGCCTGCTCCTGCACCTTCAACGCCGTAGAACACGATGAACAGTCCGTCCGTGCATCTGTCAGCAATTGCTGAATCAGTACTGGTCTTGATGATGGTGCTGTTCACCCACATGTCCTCATAAGTGGTATCGATGGGGCCGGTTGAGCTCCATCCGTTGCGGATGTTCAGGAATGTCTGCATCCCGGTCGTGTCAGCCAGGTTTGCAAGCGCAACAGGTGTCGCGGGCAGATATGAAGGAGCATCAAAGAGTTCGGAATATGCTGCGGAGGCACCAATTTTTGTGCTGACGGTATGGCTTGCAGTCCCCTTTGCAGTATCCGGGAAATTCGCGAAGAAGAAGTCGTATGTGTGCTCTCCTTCCAAATTTACCGTGGTGCTGTAGGTGAAGTAGCCGGTTGCATCAGTCTTTGTCGCAAGCGTGGTCACTGTTCCTTTGATCGGATCCCTGACTTTGATGTAGAGGCCTGGTATCCCGGTTCCGACCTCGTCCACGACTCTTCCTTTGAAGTTCGCAAGTAGTAACGGGACTGCCTGGTTGTTCAGAGGCACCTGAGTAAGAATTATGTCGGCGGCCGAATAGCAGTCCACCTTAAGCGTGACGTCGGAATAAACCGTAACCCCATAGAGCATGATGTACCATGTGCCGGTCGCCGGATTTGTCACTATGGCGGTTTCGCCGGATGTGGATTCAGTTCCTTTTGCATTATATGAGGTCGTTGTAGGATAGCATCCGTATTTCAGGAAAAGGTTGCAGTCGTTTGCGACGGCATTTGTCGTGCCGGTCAATCTGGCCACAAGGCGAGTGGTCCCTGCCGGCACAACTATCGAATAATATTTGGATTCACCCTGCCCGCCAGATATTGAGGTGACAGGAATTCCGCTGGTGAGAGGGACTCCACCTTCAATATCTGCAGCCGCCCTGCCTGACTTCATTGCGCTGGGCAAGCTTTCCTGAGTAGCAGAAGCTGAGTTGACAGCTGTCACCCAGTAATTGTATTTGGTGCCAGGCGTCACGCTATTCGGGCCTGTAGGAAGATTGTCATAGGACAATGTGGGAATATCCACTGTGGCAATCAATGTTGCTCCAGTGAACGTTGTCACAGTGCTTGGTTGCCTGTATATCTTGTATTGTTCAGCAAGTCCGACTTCACCCCATGTAAGCCTGACATACTTATAAAGATCCATGCTTGCAGACTTTAGGACAGGTGCAGCAGGTTTTGCCGGATGTGTTCCGGCCTTACCTGTGGCGATAGGACTGGGATCGCTCTCGTTAGCAAGATAAGCTGCCGTGACCTTGTATTTATGGGCGATGAGATCTCCCGGTACATGTTCATATGCAGTAAGGGAAGAACCTGTGTCAATCGCAGGATCCAGGTCGATATAGACTTTATACGATGTTGCGCCGGGAACTGCGGCCCATGACACGCGGACATTGTTATAGATAGTTCCGGAGGTAGCTTTTATGCTCGCGGGACCCTTTTTGGAAAGGATACCGGCATTACCCTTGCTCTTTAAACTTGAATCATTGGCATTCTTCGCTATCACGGCGTAATAATATGTCGTGCCTATTTCGCAGCTTACGTCGTCATATGACAAGCCTGTGATATCGGCAAAAGTATCGTCCAGCGCGGACAATGCTGCATCCGTATATCTTTCCACATCATAGGAAGATGCACCTAGCGAGGCAGTCCATGTCACGCGGATCTTGTCGAAGTAAGTTCCGTCAGAAGCAGTAACTGTCGCTGGAGGCAGTGGCTTTTTAGTTATATACCCGGCGTCTCCGGCGCTGAAGAGGGTGCTTGCAGTGGCAGATCTTTTGGCCTTGAGGAAATAAGTGTAGGTCTTAGCTGCATCAAGTGGGGTTGCAACTGTGCCTACATCGGTATAGGTGGTGTCTTCAACCTCGGCGATAGGGTTTGCTCCACCGCTGGTCTTACCGGTATCATTCCTGTAAATCACATAGCTTGAAGTTCCTGCACTTTCAGTCCATGTAAGCACGATCTTGTCAGTAAATGTTCCGTCTGTGGCCTTGAGTCCTGCCGGAGCCGCCGGGATGCCGCTGTAATATTTTGCCACAAGTGAAAGACCTGAGACATCAGTCCTGCAGAGTAGGGTTATAGTCCATTTGCCTTGTGCCGGATCGCTTATCCTGATTGTTTCGGAGTTTCCGGTGTTCAAGGAATATTTTTTGACAGTCCCATTGGAATTCCTTACCTCAAGATCACATTCTCCGGTTCCTTTGGAGACCTTGATTTCAAGGAGATCCTGCCCATCGATGACATCAATAGTGTAAAGCTTGTTTGCTCCTTTCAATCCGGATATGGCTGTGATGGCGGTACCGCTCTTGAGGGAAATTTCAGCAGCCCCTCCGTCGGTGGTCACATTTGTAAGATTACCATTCTTGTCATAGCTGAAGTTTGCAGTCCGTCCATTCGAATATATGACTTTTGTCAGGCAATTGTTCTCATCATAGGTGTACGTTGCCTTTTCAGAAGGGGCGGCCGCCTGGGTTGCAAACGACAGAAATGCGGTGGCTGCAACTGCGATAAGTAGCGAGATTGTATTGAATGTTTTCATGGTCATTCTCCTCCCTCGGTTTGTTGTGGCTGCGGCGCTTCCATGGAATCCAGGAGTGGCTCTTTTATAGCATTGTCCACGATCTGGTCTGTAACGATGTCTTGGACAATCTTCCCGGCAGGCGTGTTCGCTCCAGGAATCAGGGCCTTTCCGACTTCTATGCCGGTGTTTACTATGACCTGTCCAGTCCTTCTCATTGTATTTTCGTTCGCATCCAGCGTCAAGTCAACAGACTTGTCATGCTTCTGCCAGCTTTCAGCTGTATCTCCGTTCTTCTTGAATGACTCAATCATGTCACCTCGGGCATCAGAAGCTTTTTTGACATCAGCCATGGAGGATTTCACCGCATCAACGGCATAAGACGTTGCCCCCACTACGGCCGTTATTGCGAGGCCATAGACAACGAGGGAAAGGGGATCTATGAATTTTCCTGTGGGGTCGGCATTCGACATTGGGTTGTTGCCTCCGAAGGCGTAGAGATTGTTTCCGGCATTCAAACCCAGAGGATCTCTTGAAAGGAATCGCGCACTCAAGGAATCATAGAAGCGCTGCTGCATGTAGAATCCGCCGTTCCCTTCGTCCTGAACTCCAAGGACACCATTGAAGGTGAAGGGATTCTTGTCGATCTCCTCATCTTTGACACCGAGCTTGTATGTGGCCACCTGGCCGTAGGGCAGGTAATCGTATTTTACCAGTACTTCACCATTGACGTCTGCTATCAGGCGGACATGCGCCTGACGGTCGGCATAATATTGGATGGCTTTATTATTAGGCGGATCATATGTTGCGACGAGCGCATTGCCTGCATAGACATGCTGGTCGATGAGCGTTCCGAGCCCGTTGGTGGTGTAAAGAAGGATTCCGGAGGGCAGATAGTGATATACTATCGTGTCTCCGCCTACAATCTCCTTCTTTACGCGGAGTCCGGCCGCATTGTAGGTGTTGTTTATGGTCTCTGTTGTTGTGGCATCGATTTTCCGGACGGTCTGAATGAGCCTGTTCTCGGCATCATACGTGTTCTTGATTGTCCCGGCGCCGATGTCGGTTATGTTCCCGTCAGCATCGCTGATACAGGACTGTGCGCCCTTTTTGGTGAGCTGCCCCGCGATGTTGTAGGTCAAAGCCATCTTGAGGGGAAGCTCTGTGTCCTGATAATAGGAGTCGCCGGAGAAGGTTTCAGAAGTGACGTTGGAAACGGCATTGAAGGCATAGTCGGCAGTGAAGTCGACATTGTTACCACCGCTGTGCTTGATCTGTGTGACACGCCCACAACTGTCATATGCGTAGTCCGACTGTGTTGCGTTTGGACGGGTCATCTGGGTGATTTGACCACGGCTGTTATAGGTCATGGCATAGTTGCCATGCGGTGCTCCGCCAAGGGTCACTGCAATTCCCGTAACGGCATTTGTGGTGCGGCTTTCGCCGAAAAGTTCGGTGCCGGGATTGTTTTTGAGGATGCTGGGGACAGGATATCGGTTGAAGTTGTCGTAGGTATAGGATACGGCAAGGGCGGTAATGCCCGGATAGGTTATGGTATCGATTTGTCCACCGGCTTTCCATGTCAGAGCTACAGCTGTCGTGTCAGGATAGGTTATGGACAGGATTCGGTTGTAGTCGTCATATGTGTATGTTGTCGTGCCCCAGGCATCTGTCTGAGTAAGTATGTTGCCGTTGCCATCGCGGGTATATGCGATCGGCGTGGAACCGGCGACGCTGGAGGTTTTGCCGGAAAGCCTTCCGTCGTCATCATAGGAGCAGGTGACGGTCTGTCCGCGCGCATTTGTGATGGTCGCTTCCCGTCCAATCGCATCACGAGTTATGGAGGAGATTTTCTTGAGGGGGTCGGTTGTGCCGACAAGCCTGTTGTTCGCGTCATATGAGAATGTCGTTTCCGAACTGTTCTTGTCCTTGAAGGAAATGAGGTTCCCGCCTCCATCATAGCTGCGGGTGATTGTATAGCCCTTGGAGTCGGTGAATACTATCGGACGCCCATCCTTGTCGTAGGTTGTCGAGGTAATCCTGCCCAGAGGATCGGTTTTCTTGATAGGACGGCTTTCTGCATCGTATTCGGTCTGGCTTATGTTTCCAAGCGGGTCGGTGATCGATGTGATGTAGCCGAGTTCGTCGCGGACAATCGCAGTTTCCTGACCAAGTTCATCCGTGAAATTAATCTGGCCGAAGGCGTTATAGGTGTTGGTATACGAAGCGCCGCCGGCGGAGGTATAGGTTACCGTCGTAATGCGGTCGTTGTTGTCCCAGGCGATTGCCTTAATCTTGCCATTGGCGTCCGTGATGAAATCGCAGTGGAATTTGTCGGTGTACGTGAATGACGTGGACGGTGATATCGAAATGAGATTGCCGTAGGTGTCATATCCAAAGGAAGTATCATTGCCTCTGGAATCGTTGATGTTGGTAAGATTCTTGCCAACATAGGTAAAGGTAGTGTCGTTGCCGAGAGGTGTGGTGATGGTCAGGGGCTGGTACTTCGTGTTATAAGTGTAGTCCCAGAACTTGCCCAGGGCGTTTGTGACTTTAGTGACGTTGCTGTCGGAATCATATTCGCAGGCCGTGACGTTGTCCATGGCGTCCTTCTTTTCGGTCATGTTTCCCTTTTCGTCATATTTATAGGTGAACACCCCGCCTTTTTCGTCTGTCACAGTTTCCGGCAGCTTGGCGCCATTATATTCGATCGTGCGGATATTGCCCAGAGGGTCGGTTATTTTGGTGGTTTGTCCGTCCTTGTTGGAAAAAAGGGTTATCTCGCCGGCGGCATCAGTGCGCTTGACAGTTTCACCTTCGTCCTGAAGCTCATACTTGATCTTCTTTCCGCCGGGCCTGGTGATGGAAGAGAGATATTTGTCGCGGGTTTCAATCGGATCGGTCTCGTAGCCGGGCCTGTCAACATATGTGAAAGTATTGGTCTTTCCTGCCGTAGTCATCGAGGTCATGAACCCATATTCATCATATGCGTACGAACCGTGGTAGTCCATCATGTCATCGATGCCGATGAGATTCTTGTCGGCATCGTACGAGAAACCTACGGAGCGTCCGCCGGAAATAGAAATTCCTGTGCAAAGGTTCTCGCCGTTGTAGGCGAAGGTGAATGAGCGGGCCGGGGTTGAAGGATCATCTATCCAGTTGATCAGTCCGGTGGCGGCGCTGACGTTCAGAGTCGTCGTCTTGCCAAACTGATCCGTGATCCCGGTGAGATAGAAAAGACCGGTATTGTCGGGGCCTGTGCCGGCGGTGCCATATATGTAGGTGAGATGCGATGACTTCAGGGACAGCTCGAACCTTGAAACTCCGCCGTTGTAATAGTACTTCAGCTCGTCGAATATTCCGTCCGGTGCCTTGAGTGTGACGTCGGTGGTGACAGTTTCAAGATCCTCTCCGTTGGGCGTCGCGAAAGTGTGGCTGCGTCCGCCTCCGGCGATGACCTGCGCCTCCTGTCCGAAACGGCCGACTGCCGACTCATACCTGAACCGCCAGTTCTTGCCGAACGGGCCGATCGACGTGTCGCCGTTTGCGCAGGGCTTGGAATTGTAGACGAGCTTGAAGTTGAGAGGTGCGGCAGGTGTTTTTGCATAGAAGAGAGTGGCTTCAAGAACCAGATTCAACGATGCGGTGTTGACACGGTACTGCGGAAGCCCGATACGGTTCGGCGGGCCGTCCTCGGTATCAAAAACTGTGTATGGATAATCGGAGCTGCACCCGTTACGCGCCTTGAACCAGGAAGGAGATTTCGAAAGTCTTTCTCTCAATGCACCACACCAGAATGCCCTTTTAGCATAGCAGAGTGAAAAAGTGTAATCGGCGTCGTGCATTAATTGTGCAGTTCTCCACCGTTTCCATTGGCGTCCGGTTTCGGAGATCCAGATATCTGCGTAATATTTGAAGTCGTCACCGTTGTAATAGGGTTCCCGGGTTGCCAGGACAAAATAACCATCCGCGTAAACTACGCTTGATGCGGCATCGGTCAGGGAACTTACACTTTCATAGCCTTTTGCCTGCGTGCCGGTATGCCAGGTCAGTCCATTGTCTATCGTCCATTTCGGACCAGTGGATGAGGCGACAACAATGGTTGATTGATTTGAAGCGACTTTATATCCCAGCATCTGGATATTGTCAACTGCCGGACCGCCGCTGATCCAGGAGGATGCCGTAGCCGGATCGTCTGATCGATAGGTTCCTGATGTGGAAAAAGCATACCAGTTTCCGAGTGCATAGCCAACAGCGTATAACTTATTGAGGAATGACTCGTAATCGGTCCCGGCTCCGTTGCGGACAACTCTCCAGGTGGTCCCGTTGTCGTTTGAAACGGTCATCCATCCACTCAGATAAGGTGTTCCTCCAACGGCAACGAGTTTTCCATTGCCATTAGAAGCAACGCCGTGCAATCCACCTGGAACAATGAGTCCGGCATTGTCGGTATTACGGGTCACCCAGGAGTTGCCATTGGTATCGGATGTCCAGATACGGGCATTCCCCGAGTCAGGCTGCTTGCACACGGCAATGAAACGGCCATTTGAAAAAATTACGGAATGGAAAAGTGCAGATGTGCTTCCTGATGATCTTATTGTCCATGTCTTGCCATCAGTTGAATTGGCAGTAAAAGCCTTTCCTGTGATGTAGTTCTGCCCGACAATTACATAGGTGTTGTTGCCGTAGGCCATGCCGTAGATATCATAGATTTCCGTGGTGCTGAGCCCGGGATTTTTCGCCGTAAACGTCCCGAGGCTGTCGCTGGCGGCCTGGACTGAAGTTAATAAGGAGAAGAAAAAAAGCGCTGAAAGCAGCGACGAGATGCGCGGATGACGAAACATTTTCATACCGACCCCCTAGCATGATAAATTGATTTTGAAACACTGTGGATAACACTACCATCCGGGATGGAAAAATCCAGCTGTGTTGTATAGTTTAACATCAATTTAACATACTCCATATAAAAGACTTTGACGTCATCGATGCTTCCTCTTATTTACCCGTTTCTGCGCTTTCATTTGTAAAGTCGGTGTAGGTGGCCTTGATGGCATCCCAGGCTGTGCCAAGATAATCGCCCAGAGCCACGTTTTCAGCCGTACTCCCGGCAATCTCGGCCGCTTCGCCGGCGCGGTTGCCGACCTGTTCGGTAGTTTCAAACAAACTGCTCAATCCGCGCTCATACATGTTGCTTGTTTTTTGAGCATTGGCCAATTTCTGATTGAAATCCTTGGGATTGCTTTTAAATGTCTCATTGAATTTCTTTTTTGCTTCCAGCTCCTTCTGACGATATTTGGCGTTGATTTCCGCAGCATTCGCATTTGCATTGTCATGGCTTTCAAAGATTCCCAGGCCATAGTGGGCAAATGATACTAGTCCAAGAATTACGATGAATACCGGAATCCTTCCGGTCGGATCGGCATAGATAATGGGGTTGTTCTTGCCGAAAGCGTAAAGGTTGTTGCCCGCCGAGAACCCGAGAGGATCCCTGCCAAGGAACCGGGCGGTGGAGGCGTCATAGAAGCGCTGCTGCATGTAGAACAGGCCGCTTCCTTCATCCTGGACGCCCAGCATGCCGTTGAAGGTGAAGGGATTCTTGTCTATTGCTCCATCGTTCACCCCCGTCATGAGGCTGTCAAACTGCCCGTAGGGAAGGTATCCATATTCCACAAGCACGGCGCCTGTGGCATCGGCGATGAATCTCACATTCGCCTGCCGGTCCCCGTAGTAGTCAAGCCAATCCCCATTGGCCTTATAGGTCGAGAGAAGTGAATTTCCGGCATAGATATGGCGATCAATGATGACACCTGCATCATCTGTAGTGAATAGCAGGATGCCGGATGGCAGGTAGTGATAATTGATCGTCTCGGCGCCGTTGACTCGCCTGATGCGGTAGCCGTCTGAATCGAACGTGTTGACAATGGTCTCTGTCGTTGTCGCATTTATTTTCCTGACAATTGCCGTGAGCCTGTTCTCGGCGTCATATGTGCATTTCGTCGTTCCGGCTCCGAGATCCGTGAGATTTCCGTCGGCATCGCTCGTACAGGCCTTGGCACCCTTCTTGGTGAGTTCCCCGGCCGTGTTGTAGAGCATCGCCATCTTTTCCGGCAGATCATTGCCCTGATAGTATGCGGTTCCGACAGATTGTTCCCTTATGACATTTCCCGCGGCATCCATGCCGTAGTCGGCAAGGAAAAGGCTTGTGCCGTCCGCTGTCACGCTGTGCTTGATCTGGATGAGGCGTCCAGCATTGTCATAGGCATAATCGGACTGTGTCCCGTTCGGCCGCAGCATCTGGGTGATCTGCCCACGGTCATTGTAAGTGAAATCATAATCATCGTTGACGGCGCCCGTGACAGCGACCTTGGTAATTGCATTCGTGGAACGTCTTTCGCCCACAAGATCGGTTCCGGGATTGTTCTTCAGCACCGAAGGTATTGGAATACGGTTGAAGTTGTCATAGCTGTAGGTGACGGCGAGGCCGTCGGGATAGGCGATGCTGGCGAGCTGTCCGCCTGCAAGCCATGTCAAATCAACCACTTTGCCGTCCGGATAGGTGATTTTCGTGATACGATTGCTTGAATCATATACATAGCCTGTGATGAAATCAGTTCCCTCCGATGTGTCGGTCCGTGTTGTGACGTTGCCGTTGGGATCCCGCACATACGCGACCTTGGTCGCCGGTGCTGGTGCCGCCGGTGCTTTTTCCTGGAGCCGTCCATCAAAATCATATGTATAGTTTATAGTATGGCTGCGTGCGTTTTTGGTGGAGGCGATCTGACCTGTCTTCGTCCGGGTCATGGTGTTATACTTCAGGAGCGGATCCATGACACTCAGCAGACGGCCGTTCGCATCGTATTTATAGGTCGTGGTGGAATTATTCGAATCCCTGAAGGATACTAGGTTGCCGGTGCTGTCGTATTCGCGCACGACCTTGTAGCTTCTGGCGTCCGTGAATATTGTCGGTCGTCCTGCGCTGTCGTAGGAAGTCGCTCTCGAGTGCAGCAGGGGATCGATGGTCTTGGTCAGCCGGTTGTCAAGATCGTATTCCATCTGGTTGACGTTGTTAAGGGGATCGCGGATTGTTGTGATGGATCCCAGGTCGTCGCGGGTGGCATATGTCCATTCGCCAAGTTCGTCCTGGAAGGAGGTCTGTCCAAAAGCGGAGTAGCCGTTCAAGTATGACGGTGGTCCAGCAACGGAATTATAGGTTACGGTTTCCAGACGGTCGTTATTGTCCCAGGAGAGGGATTTTGTCTTGAGATTTGCGTCCTGGATTGAGATGCAGCGTGATGCAACATCGTATGCAAAAGTTGTCGTGCCTGAAGCAGGGCTTGTAACTGTAGCCACCTCTCCCTTGTCATAGGTGAAATCCGTGTCAGTGCCGCGTGCGTCGGTGAGGGTTGTAAGACGACCCTGTCCATCATAGGCGAAATAGGTGATGTTTCCTACGGGTGTAGTTATACTTGTCGGCTGGCAATTAGAATAGGCATAGACCCATGGATAGCCGAAGGCGTCTTCCATCCTGGTCATATCGTCAGTCGCAGGATCGTAATAATAATTTGTAATATTTCCGAGGGCGTCGGTCTTCCTGGTCATGTTGCCGCGGGAATCGTATTCGTATCTGCAGACGCCGCCTTTCTCATCCGTGAAAGTTTCCGGAAGCTTCGCTCCGCTGAAGGCGATGCTCCGCACATTCCCCAGCGGATCCTTGACTGATGTCGTCTGGCCTCCCGAACTGGAAATAATCGTCGACTGACCAAGCGGATCCGTGCGTTTTACGGTCTTGCCGTCCTCCAGGATTTCGTATTTGATCGTGCCGTATGCACCGGGACGCGTGACCGTGGCAAGGGATTTATCGCCATTGCTGACGCCGACCCTGTCCTTGTATGTGAACGTGGTGGTTTTGCCTGCTGTCGTCATCGAGGTGATAAATCCGTTGGAGTCGTAGGCATACGTGCCTGAAAATTCCTCTGCGTCAGTAATGCCAGCGAGATTTTTTCCGGTATAACTGAAACTGACCGATCGTCCCGGCATTGTCATTCCGGTGCAAAGTCCCGTTGCAGGGTTGGGATTGTAGGTAAAGTTGATTTCCCGTAAGGATGAATCTGTTATCTTGGTGACGGCGCCGCTGGTTGGGTCGATATTGAGAGTCGTCGTATTGCCGAACTGATCCGAGATGCTGGAGAGATGGAACTGGCTGCCGCCTGAGTTGCTGTCCGTTACGGCATAAGTGTATTTCAGATGGGAGGCTTTCAAGGTAAGTTCGAAGCTCGGAACCGCATATTTGTAGACAAGCTTGTCATAGATGCCTTCCGGAGATTTCAGGGTCAATGCTGTTTCAGGACCTGCATAAGTTCCGAGATCCTCACCGTTGGGAGTGGTGAATGTCATGCTTCTGCCGCCGCCATTGACCAGCCTGGCATTCTTGCCGGAGCGTCCGACAACTGACTCGTAACGGAACCGCCAGTTCTTGCCGAACGGCCCGATGTCTGTCGCATCGTCCGCACAGGGCTGCGAATTATAGACCAGCTTGAGGTTGATCGACGCGCCCAAGGTCTTCATATGGAAAAGAGTGCCTTCCATGACAAGGTTCAGTGATGCGGTATTGACCCGGTACTGTGGAAGGCCGATGTGGTTCGGAGGGGCGTCCTGGGCGTCAAACAGCGTATATGGGAAATCCGTACTGCCGCCGATCCGGGCCTTGAGCCATGGCCCGGATACTGCAATTGTCTCCGACAGGCCGCCGCACCAGAATGATTTATTCCCGTAGCAGAGCGCGTTTGTCTCATCCGCCGTCGGCAGCGTCCGCCTCTCCCATGTCCGGCCATCCTCGGAAGTCCAGACATCCCCGTCGCGGCGTGTCGCAACGACGAACAGGCCTTCCGCATAAACCACGCTTGAAGTCCAGCTGTACAGGGAGGCTACTGCTTCGAAACCCGGCGCCGGTGCGCCATCGCTCCAGTTGGCGCCATTGTCGTCCGACCATTTGGGGCCGGACAGCGAAGCCGCGACAATCGTTGTCTGGTTCGAAGCGAACTTATAACCCGGCAGGTCGTCGCTCTGCGTATAGAACTGCGAGGAATCAGGCACCGGGTCGGTCCAAGCCGTGCAGTCGATCCCATTCGACTTATAAACTCCGTTTGATCCAAGCACATACCAATTGCCGAGTGCATATCCTACGCCAAAGAATTTCGTTGGAAACGTCTTGTAGACTGCTCCGTCGCGGACAACGCTCCAGGTGTTGCCATTGTCCGATGAACAAGTGATCCATCCATTCCAGACATCGGTGATTTCACCGACGGCAACCAGTTTGCCGTTGCCGTCACCGGCGACTCCATTCAAACTGCCGTCCACAAGAAGGTCGGAACTCCTGGGCGTCCAGGTGCCGCCATTGTTGTCGGACGTCCAGATCCGGGCGCTGCCGGTAGCCGGTTTTGTGCATACTGCAATGAAACGGCCCTTGGAGAAAATAACCGAGTTGAAGATCTCAGATTCGCTTGCAACACCTCTCAGGGTCCAGTGCGTCCCATCAGTGGAATTGGCTGTGAAAGCCTTGCCTGTGCTGTTGCTTTTTCCGACAATCACATAGGTGTTGTTGCCGTATGCCATGCCATAAATCTGGTAATTCCCGTCAAGGCTGAGCCCGGGATTTTTCGCTGTCCATGCCCCGAGCGTGTCGCTTGCCTGGGCTGATGCGAATATTGAGAATAGGATGAGTCCGGCGATGGCCGTTTGGAGCCGTGAACCCCATGAAGTAATCATATTCCCTCCAGAGAGGATTGAATTACCGCTTTCGCAACGAAGTTAATCTTATCCTAAAAGGAGGAGAAAGTCCAGTAAATTCTGGGAACCTCTAAAAATTCGCATTCGGCGCGTTGTGGAAGATTCTTTTTTGAGCCAAAAAGATCCGCAACCCAAAAAAAGCTTCCCAGCGAAGGCGGGTCATCCAATCATCCATTGGACGGCAGTGATTTTGAATTACCTTATTCCTCCTGCTCGGCACCCTGGTTTTCAATCTCTTCTGAAATAGCGCCGCCAGCATCCAATCCTGCGCCTACAGCTCCTCCAGTAATCAAGTTTTGAGCCGTGTTCGCGCCAATCTCTCCAACCTCTCCCATGCGATTGGCTGCCTGGTCAACACCTTCATGCAATGCATCGACGGCATTAGACTGGGATGAGTGAAGCCCCTCCGCCTCCATCATCATTTCCCTCTCACGGCCGTGATATCCTTTGAGGCGATCATTCAGTTCTTTTGCCTTTTTAAGCTCTTCTGCCCGGTATTTGGCGTTGATGGCAGCAGCTTCGGCATTTGCTTCTTCGTGACTTTTTGACGAACTCATGCACCAGTAGATGAAGCCCGCACCTGCCATTACAAGAGGCACAACTACAGGTATTTTTCCGGTAGGATCCGCATAGATTATCGGATTGTTCCTCCCAAACGCATAAAGATTCGAGCCTGCTGTAAAACCAAGGGGATCCCGGCTGAGGAAGCGAGCCGAAGCCGCCTCGTAGAAACGTTTCCCCATGCAGAATATGCCGTCGCCTTCGTCCTGGACTCCGAGGATGCCATTCATGGTGAAAGGATTATTGTCTATCAGAGCATCGTTAATTCCGAGTTTGTTCGTGCCGACCTGTCCATATGGCAGGTAGTCGTATTGCACAAGAACGGCACCGGAATTGTCTGCTATGAACCTTGCGTTGCCCTGCAGGTCGCCGTAATAGTGGATCAGAGCTCCCGAAGCTTTAAGAGTCGCAAGAAGAGTCCCGCCCGCGAAAACATGCCTGTCCATCACCGTCCCGCTTCCGTCCGTCGTGAAAAGAAGGGTGCCTGATGGCAGGTAATGATAGAAGATTGTCTCGCTGCCGATTACGCGCTTGACGCGGAGACCGCTGGCGTTGTAGGTGTTGTCAGTGGTCGTGCCTGCTTTCCTGACCATCCTGGTGAGCCTGTTTTCAGCGTCATATGTGCATTTCACGGTTCCTGCCCCGAGATCGGTGAGATTGCCGTCCGCATCGCTTATGCAGGCCTCCACTCCTTTTTTCATGAGCTGTCCAGCTGCATTGTAGGCAAGGGCCATGGATGAAGGCGTCTGGGCGGACTGGTAATAAGATGCTCCGCAGAAGTTTTCCGAGGAAAGGTTGCCTACGGCGTTAGGACTGCATTCAACAGTGAAATCCACTGCCGCAGATCCTCCGGTCTTGCTGTGGACCAACCTGGTTGTCCTTCCCGCATCGTCATAGGTATAGTCGGATTTTGTGAAATTATCCGGTCGGGTCAATGTGCTGATCCTGCCGCGCTTGTCATACGAAAGTGTGAAATTGGCGGAAGCTGCTCCGGAAAGCGTGACGTCCGTAATGGCATTTGTCGATCGGCTCTGTCCTGCAATCTCAGTTCCGGGATTGTTCTTGAGGATGGACGGTACAGGCTGGCGGTTGAAGGTGTCGTAAGTGTAAGTGGCGACAAGACCGTCAGGATAGGTTATGGTGGCGATGTTTCCTGTATTGTTGTAAGTCAAGGCCACGGTTTTCGCATCCGGGTATGTTATGCTTGTCACGCGGTTGTTGGTGTCATACGCATATTGCGTGGCGGTGGCGGGGGTGCTTCCCCAGGAATCGATTTGTTTTGTGATGTTTCCATTTTCGTCGAGCGTGTTTTCAACGAGTGGTGTCGCAGCCCCTGTCAACGTCTTCTTTTTTAAGAGGCCATTGTCGTCATATTCATAGCCTATGACCTGGAGCCTTGCGTTCGTGGTCGAGGATATCCTTCCGATGATATCGCGGGTGATCGTGTAGGTTTTTTTGAGAGGATCAGAGGTTGACACGAGCCTGCCGTTAGTGTCATAGGTGTATTTCGTTTCCGCACCGTTCTTGTCCTTGAAGGAGACGAGGTTTCCGGTGCTGTCATATTCCTTTACTATCTTGAATCCCCTGGCGTCGGTAAAAAGGATTGGACGCCCAGCATTGTCATACGAGGTCGATGTCGCCCTGCCCAGGGGATCAATGGTCTTCGAAGGCCGTAGATCAGCGTCGTATTCCTTCCGGGTGACATGTCCGAGTGGATTCGTCACTGATGTTATGAATCCGAGTTCGTCACGGACCACTGTGCTGGATTTTCCAAGCTCGTCTGTGAATCCTGTCTGTCCGAAAGCATTGTATGTGTTTGTGTATGCAGGCAGGTCTGCGACGGTATCATAGGTGATGGACAGGAGGCGGTCGTTGGCATCCCATTCCAGTGCCTTTTCGTTCAAGCTGGCATCTTTCATCTTGGTGCACCTGAACCCCTGCGGGTCGTAGGTGAGATCCGTTACTGCACTGACCGGAGCCGGGGATGTCGCAGTATCAAGATTGCCGTACGGGTCATAGGTGAAGGACGTTTTATTACCGCGTGCATCGGTTATGTCCTTCATGCGCCCATTTGGCCAATAGGTGAAATTTGTCTCATAGAGCATGGGTGTGGTGATCTTGCCAGGCTGATAGTTCGCATAGCCGGTATATGTCCAGGATTTTCCAAGGGCGTTGGTGGTTCTTATGAGGTTGCTGCTGGCATCATATTCATAAGAGGTCGACCTCCCCATTGCATCCGTCTGCCTGGTCATGTTGCCGTTGACATATTCGTAGGTATAGACCCCGCCTTTTTCGTCGGTGACAGAGGAGGGGAGCTTTGCGTCGTTGAACGTTATGTTGCGCACGTTTCCAAGCGGATCCTTCACGGAAGTAGTCTGCCCTTCCTCGTTGGATATTAGAGTGATCTCTCCCGACGGTGATGTGCGCTTCACCGTGTCTCCGCCGTCCAGGAGCTCATATTTCGTAATGCTCCCGTTCGGGCGGGTGAGCGACTTGAGATATTTGTCGCCCAAGTTCTCGACGGTGCCTGCTTCGTTGTAGCCCGGTCTGTCCGCATAAGTGAAAGTCGTGGTCTTGCCTGCCGTCGACATTGACATGAGGAACCCAAGATTAGCAGCGTCGTAGGCATATGTTCCCTGGTAGCCCCTCATGTCCGTTATGCTGGTGAGGTTTTCGTGTGCGTCGTAGGTGAAGTCGACGGAACGCCCGTCGGGAATGCTGATTCCGCTGCAAAGTGAGCCAGTGTAGGTGAATGAGAAGGTTCTGCCGCCATTTGCTATGGAGTCGATCCGCCCGGTGGGGGCGTCTATGGACAGGGTTGTCGTATTCCCGAACTGGTCCTCGATGGCGGAAAGATAGAAGAGGCTGTCGTTTACGTCTGCCGTACTGCCCTTGGTCCCGTATATGTATTTGAGATGCGAGGATTTCATAGTAAGTTCGAAGCTCGGAACCGCATGCTTGTAGACAAGTTTGTCAAATGTCCCGTCCGGAGGATCGAGAATCAATTCCGCGTCAGGGCCCGAGTAGGTGTCGAGGTTCTCTCCCTTGGGCGTGGTGAAGGCGAAGTTTCTGCCTCCGCCCTTGACGAGTATAGCATCCTGTCCGAATCGTCCAACCACCGACTCGTAGCGGAAGCGCCAGTTCTTGCCGAACGGCCCTATGGTCGAATTGTCGTCATCGGTCGGCCTGGAATTGTAGACCAGCTTAAAATTGATGGGTGATCCCAGGGCCTTGACGTAGAACAATGTGCTTTCGAGGACAAGGTTCAAAGATGCGGTGTTGACCCTGTACTGCGGAAGGCCTATGCGGTTCGGCGGTCCGTCCTCGGCATCGAATATTGTGTATGGATAATCGCTGCTGCATCCGAGACGCGCCTTGAACCAGGAAGGGGATTTTGAAATCGTTGGTATGTTGTGCATGGCAAACGCGCCTCCGCACCAGAACGATTTTTTTCCGTAGCATAAGGCGTAAGTGGTAGTTGAGGGAAGTGTCCATCTCTTCCAGGTCTGGCCGGTTTCAGAGCTCCATGCCTCTCCCGAGTTGCGTCCGGCAAGAACGAATGTGCCATCCGCATAGACTACGCTTGATGCCGCCGATGTCAGGGAACCTGTAAACCCATTTGCATACGTGCCTGCATACCACGTCGCTCCGCCATCCTTCGACCATATGGGGCCAGTTGATGAGGCGACAACGACCGTTGTCTTGTTTGAAGCGACTTTATATCCTTTGTCGTCTACGGCAGGAGATCCCGCCACTGAAGCCCAGGCAGTTCCCCCGTTTGTTGACTTGTAGGTCCCCGACGTCGAGAACGCATACCAGTTTCCGATGGCATATCCTACACCGTAGAATGTTTCTCCAGGGAAGGACGCACCCTCGGGGGTAAACCATGTTGTTCCGTTGTCAGTTGAAACCGTCAGCCATCCGTCGCCATCAGCATTCGCTCCTGCGGCGATAAGTCTGCCATTGCCGTCCGAAGCAACTGCATTAAGTTTGCCTGCGACAGTGATATTGGAGCTCCTGCTCACCCAGGTGTTGCCATTGGTGTCCGATGTCCAGATCCTGGCGGTCTTTGAATCAGGCTGTCCGCATACCGCGATGAAACGGCCTTTTGAGAAAATCACGGAGTTGAATTCCAAGGATGTGCTTCCCGTGGATCTCAGGGTCCAGGTTGTCGCGTCAGGAGAATTTGCAATGAAACTCTTACATGTGCCGCCGTTGTAACCGGCTATGACATATGTGTTGTTCCCGAATGCCATGCCGTAGATTCTATACAAGGCCGTACTCGGGTCTTTCGCCGTCCAGGCTCCGAGGCTTTTATCCTCCGCCTGTGCGGATGTGAAGGAGATGAATAAAAGAAGACTGGCCAGCGCGGTTGTGCATCGGGACGAAAATGGAGTATGCATGGCTGCCCCCCAGACATGATTTGCCTTACGTGATAAGTGGAATCTACATCGTGGGATAATTATGTCAAGTTTTAGCGGTCATACATGTTACTAAATTCAATTTCATGGATTATTGGATTCATGGATTTCTGGATGGTTGGGTTTCAAAGACATAAGAGCAAAAACAGCATGGATAAATTATCCGAAATGCTTTTCCTATAATCCTCATGCATCTCCATGGCTTTTGTGTTATCTTGAACTCAAACCCAATAATCCAGCAATCCATAAATCCATTAGGCCGTCATCCTCTGGGATGACACCGGGTGTGATTCGTTTGTAGTAGCGCATGTTTGCGCGTTCTTAAAGGAACGCCGACCTCCAGGTCGGCAAGAAGCCGGCCTGGAGACCGGCGCTCCATTTTAAAACCGAAAAACGCGCAAACATGCGCTACTACAACGTCCCGGTTGTGTTTGTATTTCTGATGCAGGGTTGCCCGTCCCGGGCAAGAATCTTAAGATCTTCTCCGAGGCGGCGAACGCTACATTCGGAAGTACAAAGTTGCAGGTGAGATCTGTTCTTCAAGTAGGTACGGGCTTCAGCCTGTACCATTCTTCAATTTCATAATGGAGCTGTAGGGAATCTTTCCATGTACAAGCTTTCAGCTACGTCAAAGCGCTACTGCAGCAGACGCGGAATTCATGGTACAGGCTGAAGCTCGTACCTACTTTCACTTCACGAATGCGGAGGTGAGCACGTTGATTTTCCTGTCGCTGCCGGGGAGGGTGACCGTGCCCTTCCTGGTAAGGGTGCCGGAATACTTGTCGGCGTCAGCCGTTGGAACTGAGCCCTCTGCGAGTCCCACAAGGATTTCAAGCTGCTCGCAGGCGAGCATGGAGATGGTGCAGTCGCCTTCTACGGCGCCTTCTACCGGATTGCTTATGGCCGCAACAGCGACAACACCGATTTTTCCATTCAGGATGATGTCATTGTACTGGGTCTCGTCAATTATGCCATTGAGCTTGAGATTGCCTAGGACAATATCCCGCTTGTCGGAAGACACATGGACTACATAGGGTACTGCGGAAAATGCGGACTTGGGCGTCTTGTCAGTATCGTTTCCAACTCCAGCGCCTTCGACGCCGTAGAAGAACATGTACAGGCCTTCGTTGAGCTTGCCAGTCAGTTGTGCGTCGTCTTTGGCCTGCACGATGGTGCTGTTGATCCACATGTTTTCATAAGCGTCGCCAGGAGCTACCGTGTCTGCCGTATTCCAGCCGTTGCGGATGTCCAGGAAGTTCTGGAGGCCTCTGACGTCCGCATGGTCCGCGACCACAACCGGCTTCGCAGGAATGTACCCGGACAAGTCGAAGAAGTTGTTGACCGTATCAAGGCAGCCTTTCTTTGTGGCCACGGTATGGCTTGCCGTGCCTTTGGCAGTGTCGGGCATAGTGTTGAAGAAGAAGTCGAAAGTATGCTCTCCCTCGCTGTTGATGAGCGCCGAATAGGCAAAGCATCCCTTTGCATCGGTCTTTACAAGCGGAGTTGTCAGCCCCGTGATTGGATTCCTGGCCTGGAGGAGCATGTTCGGGATACCTGTCCCGGTTTCATCAACGACCTTGCCCTTGAATGCCGCCGTGAACGGAACCTCGAGATCATTCGACGGAACCGTTGTCAGGAGGATGTCGGTCGTCGCATAGCATTTCACCGTCAGCGTGACGTTTGAGTAGGCCATTGTTCCATATAGCAGGAAATACCAGGTGCCTGCGGCAGGATTGCTCACTGTTAGGATTTCAGTTTTGGCCACGAGATTTTCAATGCCTTTTGCGCTGTAGGACGCCTTTGTCGGAAAGTTTGCGAACTTCGCAAACAGATCACAGTCGTTGGTGGTTCCGACAGGCGGTGGAGTTCCGCTGAGCGTGGCAACAATCCTTGTGGTTCCGTAAGGAACGTCGACCGAGTAGTAAAGCGAACTGCCCTTGAGTTTGTCGGTAATGCTGCCGGAATCGGTATTGTTGTCCAGCGCCAGTTCCACCGTAGGGCTGGATGCGCCTGTCGTCATCTTGCCAATCGCGGTGCCCAGACAGAAGTTGCTGTCGTATTTGGCGTTGTACTTCGCCTTCACTTTGTAGTAGTAGACGGTGTCCGAGACAGGCGGCACATCCTCGAATTCCAAGCCCTCGACTGCGTTGCCGACCGTTGACGGTCCCAGAATGAACTTGATGTCGGTGCAGCGGTACACGTCATAGGCAGTTGCTCCAGGCACTGCCGCCCAGGTCACTACAACCCTGTCTGAATATGTGCCGTTGCTGGCGGTTATCGTGGCGGGACCCTTCTTGGAAAGGAATCCGGAATTTACCTTGCTTATGGGGCTTGTCCCATTCTGGTTCTTCGCGGCTATCCAGTAATAGTAATTATTCACGTTCAGAACCCCGCCAGCCTGCGGGACGAAGTCCTTTGCGAAATCGTCAAGGAACAGGGCTGTTGTTTCGCCAGCCGGTGTATCTACGCCAATAAGAGGTGCGGTAAGGGTTTCAGTACGGTAAACCTGGTATGATGTCGCCCCAATCACCTTTGTCCATTTGACGTTGATCCTGTCAAAGTAAATGCCGTCCGAAGCCAATGGCGCTGCGGGAGTAAGAAGCGGTGCCTTCATGATGAATCCGGAATTGCTGGCGCTGGGTTTGCTGGTGCCTACAGTATTTTTAGCGGTGACAAAATAATAGAACAAAGTTCCAGGAATATCGTCTACGATCACTTCCTTTGAGTTGTCTTCGTATGTTATATCGGCGACTTCCGCGATCTTATCGTTGATGGGATCTGGCGGGAGCTTTGTCTTGTTCCTGAAGACTTCATATCTTGTCGCTCCTGGCACGGTCTTCCAGTTCAGGAGTATCCTGTCATCGAACATCCCGTCGCTTGCGGAGACCACTGGCGCTGCAGGCACCGCGATCAGCTTGCTGTATTTCGCCATCAGGCCCAGGCCGGAATAGGCAGTTTTACCGTAGAGATGGATAGTCCAGAAGTCGGTGGCAAGAGGATTGCCGGTTATCTGCACAAGTTCGTTGCTGCTCCCTTTTACCCCGCGTTTCACGGTGTCGCCGTTAGGAGCAACGACATCGAAATCGCAGTCGCCGACTAACCCTTTTATCTTTATCTCGAGGAGAGTCTGGGCGGCAGGAACCTTTATCTTGAAGATCTGTATGGAACCAGCAGCGCCGGAAATAAGTTTTTTCTCCGTTCCACTTACTAACAGAGTGAACAATCCATCTGTCAAAGTCGCATGCGCCGATTCGCTGAATTTTCCTTCATCGGTGGCTGTTACAGCCCTCACCCAGTAATAATAATCATAATTGGGTGTCGCAGCGGTGAACACATCGTCATATGTCAGCGGATCAGCCGCATCGACCTCTGCGATCTTTGTGGCAACCTCTATTTCATCCAGTTCCGCCCTGTAGATTTCATACGCGGTGGGCGAACCTGCTGCAACAGCCGGCCAATCGAGCTGGACCTTGGCAGTCGACGGCGTAACTGTAATAGGCCCCGGCTGTCCAATAGCAAAGTCTCCGACTTTCACATCGAGGCTTACAGTGTCATATGCGGCATATGCATGTAGCATTATGTACCAGGTGCCAGGGGTCGGATCCTCAATCCTGACCTTTTCCGAAGCTCCGACTCCCGTTGAACGCTTGTCATACGTTGAAAGGGTAGGGGCTGCCGCATAACGCACATACAGATCACAATCTCCATTTCCTGATGTCGTAACTTCAAGAAGGGAGTTGCCGGGATCAACTGTGACCTTGTAAATCTTAATGCCACCGACCGTGCTGTCGGTTATCCCGGGCTCCGTGGCTTCGCCAGCGACGAGAGGGAGGACAGTTGCCGATCCTACGATGAAATTTGCCGTGACAGTGACTGCGGAGCCGTCTTCGCCTGTGAGGGTCAGGTTGGTAGTGGGATCCTCGGTGTCATCGATTGTTGCGTTTCCAATTACCGACCATCCGGCGAAGCTGCTTCCTCCGTCGGGAATGGCTTCGAGCGAAATCGCGGTCACATTATCAGTATTTCCAGATGCAGGTGCGACAATCGCAGGTCCCGAAACTGGAGTCGCCGTCGCTGCTCCTTCACCGGCAACTGCCATGGTGAGTGCGACCGAATCATGTGCGAAGTTCGCAGTGACGATAGAGCTGCCTTTGTAGGCTATTTTTGTATTTGCGGAATTCGCATTGGTGAAAGTGACAGGTCCTACCGCTGTCCAGTTCACGAAATGGTAATTGGCGTCTGGTACAGCTGAAATATCGGCGGTCGTTGTATCGGAGGAAGAGGAAACGGGCACAGCGCTTGCAACCCCATTGCCGCCTTCAGCAACCAGCGGATGAATTTCAAGCAGATAGTCATTGTCGATAATCGTGAATTCCGCGGAGCTCTGGGCGCCAAGGGCTGCTCCGACGGGATTATTCAAAGTGATGCTCGCTGTTTCGTCTCCTTCGATGAGATCATCCTCAACGACATTAATATCGAAATACTTTGAAGTTGATACTTGATCGGCCCATGAAAGAGTTACCTTGTATCTGCTGTTGACGGCGTCATAGGTGACAAGTCCAGCACCGGCGCTGACAGTGTAATCGGCTGCATGTGTTGCTGTGATGTCGGTGATATAGACATCTACGCTCGCTGAACCGTCTTTTCCAATGTCACGCCTAACAGTGATTCTCTGCAGACCGGAATATTCGTAGCACGAGGGAGAAGCTGCGGTGAGCTGGAAGACTCCGGGTGAATTTCCAGAACCCTTAATAGAGAAATAGAAATTAGGTTTTGTTGGATCATCGCTTATTATACTTACAGTTGCAGTTTTTGTTCCAGAGTCAGCCGGCGTGAATGTTATCTGGAAGGTCTTGCCGTCTAGCGCAGCTATTGGTGAAGGAGGGGGGCTGGTAACTACAAACTGGGAGGCGTTTGTTCCTGAAATATCAACTTTTGAAGTGCCGGTAAGATTCAGATCAAGAGTGCCGTTATTGTAAATTGTGAATGTGCGCGTGCGGGAAGTTCCAAATGTCACGCTGCCAAAGTCAGTATCATCGGACGCGGATGGTGTGATGTCTCCATTTTTTATGGGTACGCTGTTTCCCTCCAGGGCGATCCTGGGTCCGGGAATATTTACGTTTACGGTTTTTGGAGAGGACCATTTCTGCCAGAATGTGTTCGCATGCGCCCTTACCCTGTACTGGTATGATCCAGATGTTTTCCCGGAGATATTATAGCTTGTAGCTCCGCCGGTTGTGCCAATGGTTGAGCCGTTGAAGCTGTTGCACAGGGTGTTTGTGATTGAAATATCATCCACTGCCCAGCCAAAAGCGGGGAATCCGTTCGAACCAGCCGGATTTTCCACGTCCATCACAAAACGGATTTTTATCGCATCGTCAAGAACAAAACCAAGGCTGGTGAAACTTGCGGTGTTTTTGACAACCGCCTGCCAGGATGAAACAAGACCGCCGATATGGGTCCAGAGAGTCTTCCATGTTACGCCATCGTCACTGGAAGCCTGCAACTTCAGATAGCCATTGCTTGATTCGGAGTCACACATGAAATAGTAGCTGAGGTTGATGTTGCTGGTAAGCTTGAAGGAATCCCTCATTGTCATAGATGACACCGACGAATACCATTTGGTTCCATCGTAGCTGGTGAAGTAATAGCTGGAAGAGCTGCTCCTGCCTGTACTGCCGATCAATACCTGCCCGCCGATTGACCAGTTTTCCCACATGGCGTCCACGTCCTGGGCGCCGTCAAAGAAAGAAGTCTGGCCTCCTAACCCTTCCTGGATCTCGTAATCGTCTGCGTTTTGCGAAGGCGACCAGCTGACTGTATAGCTGCCGGTAGTATTGTCGGCCATGTCGTCAAGCGTAGGGACAACGGTGGAGATCTCATATGTCATCGTTGGTGCGGAAAAGGAAAAATTGCTTAAAGTGTTATAGGTATAATAGGATGGGATGTTGCTCCTTAAAAAATAATCTGCAGCCTGATACTTCATGGAATTGCTGGAAACGGAGCCAGTCCAATCCTTGAAATCTCCGAGTGCACTGGCATTTGTCCAGGCATCCGAGGCCTGTCCCGCACCACTGCTTCCAAGAGTGTTGTTGCCATCGGCCTCTTCTATTTTCACAACCGGATGTGGCCAGTTGCCCAGATCATTGTTCGAGCTGTTGCTGTCAACATGGTATATGAGGATTCCATCCCCAGGGATGGCGCTGTCGAAACCTGTCTGCTGGCGGTTTTCAATCAGGAAATATTCCCCGATTGCACATCCGTCGCGGAGCATGTGGATATCCTGATTGTCGAATACTTGTCCTATGGAAATTGGGGTGGAGCTGTCGTGTACTATTTTAGGATTTACAAATCCAAGGGCAACCTTGCACCAGGCGCTGAAATGAGCCGGACGTTCCCCTTCGGCACCGTTCCAGCTGCCATTTGACATTAAGCACCACTCGCCAAGTCCGCCAAATGTACTGCTGTAGTCATAAAGATCCGGAAGACCGAAGAAATGGCCAAGTTCATGGCAGATTACGCCGATTGTTGTCATTTCCCCGAAACGGTCGCTTTCGTAGCCTCTGCTGGCTGGTTCAGTATGATATGTATACATCTTGACGCTGTCTTTAATGACTGGAGCAGCCAGGCTCCATTTATGCGACCAGATGCAGTCGTCCTGACCACCCCATTCCTCTCCATACCCTGAATGGATGATAGTCAGACAGTCAACCCAGCCGTCTCCATCTTTATCTCCCTGGGAAAAATCAAACCCTGCGGCTTTGGCGGCGTTAATGGCATCGATTACCATCTGTCTGGGTTCGGCATCATTTCCCCAATAATCATTTCCACCGTAATATGCCTGATTCTGTGGCAGCTTCACCCAGGGAACTATAACGCTCTCCATGGTAACCTTGCCGTAGGAAACTTCGCTGTAGTAGTCTTTGACTGATCCCACGGCGCCATCGGCATTATAACCAGCTTGGTTGAAAAGGTTTATATATTCAGCAGAAGGACGTCCATAAGCGTTTAAAGCTGTTGACTTGACAGCTCCGAGTCCGCCATTGGCGGCAGGATCCCACTGGTCTGCAAAACATGCGAGGATCACGATGTTTCTGACGGTAGTCGTTCCGGAAATTGGAATTTTTTGGATTGGAGGCTGGGGAGAGGAACTAGACTGTTGGAGGGGTGCCACTTGAATATTGTTTGCTGGAGCAGGGGCTGGCAATGGCGCGACTTCGTTTACAGTATTATTTTTTCTGGAGTTTATCTTGTCCTGAATGAGCTTTTTTCCCGGCAGATCACTTTTCTTCAATCCTTTCGCTTTTGGATTGACATGCCCAACCTTGCTATCAGGAAGCACTTCAAAAGTGGCTTCATCCTTCCTGGGAACAGCATATTTCCAGAATCCATCGGCCTTATCCTTCTTTATGACATATCCATTGGCGTCCTCCTGCCAGGAAAAGTGCTCGTCGCCTTTCGATCTGACTGTTATCTTTTTACCGTCAGGCTGAGCAATTTCAAACGCTTTGGGATTCGCAGGAACTGCGAAGAGGGAATAGGCGGGAATAAAGAAAAGGGCAAGCAGGAATATCAGAAGATATTTCCCCTGGAAATTCAGGTTCTTCATATCAAAGTCCTCCATTATCGGAATTGTACATGTAAATCATAGAAAATTCAATTAGGGAAAACCCCACCCTTGAGTAGGTACGTCCTTTCTGTGTCCGCCGTAGCATCCCTGCGAAGGCGGAAGGATGTACCATTCTATAAATTCATGGTACAGGCTAAAGCCAGTACCTACTTATAAAAAACGGGGCTGTCCGAAGACAGCCCCGTTTTGAATCACTTTTAAGACGGACGGCTCGGAGAGCCATCCCTACCTTTACACTGCCAACAGGGCTTCGAGTCCAAGGTCGATTTCGCTCTTGAAGAGGCTGTTGCGTTCCATCAGGCGGCCACGGTCGGCCATGCTGGCGAACATGCTGTCCACGGCAGCTCTTTCCTGTACTTCGGCTACCATCTGCTGTTCGGCAACTTCTTCCCTGCCGCTCATTATTGCATCAATGAACTGCTCTTCAAGGTCGTCGTCAATATGCTGCATTCTGAACGAATTGTCGTTCATAGCGACTATCGGATTCATTGAAACCGAGTATGAACCGCCATTGATAAGGGCGTCTGTCTCATATGTGCCATATGTGTTGAGCGGATTAGTGTCAGGTCCTGGAGCCCCACCCTTTCCGCAGCTTGTGCCCCAGCTTGTACCGCTGGAGAAGAACAGCTTGGTGTTCAGATCGGTAAGCCTGCTGCCCTGTTCGGTTGCCGTATCCCAGAAGAATTTCACGGTCAGTGCAGAAGCGTCACCGGCTGTCCTGGTGATGGTCCACGCCCTGTTGACTACGCTTGCAAGCGTGCTGGAGCCTACTGGAATTCCATTGTACAGTCCGTTTACAGTGACTGGTGTGAATGTACTGATTCCAACGAGCTTGTTGCTGGAGCCTGTCACATCGACTTCCATGACCAGGTTGGACGTACTGTCTGTCAGGAATACGCTGTTTGTAAGGGCGGAAGCCGTCACAAATACCTTGCTGGAGCCGCCAGTGACGAAGTAGTGGGTGAGGTCACATCCTGTAAGGGTTCCGATGACTTCAAGAGATGTACCGGTGGTCGAATTGTTCATCTGGAAGTAGGTTCCGGCACCGAATGCGAAGTCTGTCGTCGTCAGCTTGCCCTGGGTCATTATCGTGTTGCTCTGCAGGGATATATTGGCGGTCGTGGCAGTACCGGCGATGCTGATGTTCCTTGTGCCTGGGCCAGACAGCGTCATGGTATTAATTACGTTGAGGAACTTGGAGCTGCTGAGATCGGCTCCGTTAAGGGTTAGGTTGTCAATGACCAATGCATTTGCAGCCGTCGATGAATTCGTCAGCGTACCGCCTACAAGAGTGATGGTTGAAACTCCGCCCCTGTCAGCGATCGTGCCTGTGAGGGAGTTGACCAGATTTCCACCGTTGAGGGTGATTCCGTCGGCTTTCAAGGTCTTGGACGTCAGCAGGCTTCCAGTTCCGCCTATCGTTATCGTGTTTGCGTTAAGAACGGCCTTGTTGGTTATCGTCCCGTTGGTGAGATTGACCGTGCTTGCCGTCAATGTGCCTAAATTGTTGTTCAAGTCACCAATTATGGAATTAGCGGCAAGTGCTGTGTTGAAGCCATTGAAGGAGAGAACATCAACAGTCGTCATTGTGCCTGTGTTCGTAAGACTGCCACCGGCAAGTGTGACGTCAATGTTTGCACCTCCAATCGTCTTGGAGTTGATCAGGTTTCCAGTGCCTGTGAATGTGATGGATCCAGCATTCAGGGCGGACTTGTTTGTCAGGGTCCCATCGACAAGGGAGACAGTGTTTGCAGTTATCGTGCCGGTGTTGTTGTTCAATGCGGCTGTGCCAGTCAAAGTTATTGAATCCACATTCATATTAATGCCAGTATTTGTGAGGACTCCTGCATTTAGGAGACTGATATCTGTCACTCCTCCAAGTCCCGCCTTGCTTAAAACAGTTCCGGAATTCGTGAAATTGCCAGTCTTTGGAGCGACAATATCAAGATCATTCATTGATATCACATCGGTCTTCAATGTAGATGAGTTGATCAAGCTGCCCTTGCCGGTGAACTGGATTCCTGCAGCACCGCTGACGGTCATTCCTGCTTTGTTCGTGAGAGTCCCGTCCATCATGTTGATGTCACCGCCGACTGTCATCGATCCAGTATTGTTGTTTAATGCGCCTTTCAATACAAGGGTGACATCATTGGCTACGGTCATGGCTCCGGCATTCGTGAGGGAGCCGCTGTCCGCGAATGTGATGCTGCCTGTTGACGTAAAGGTCTTTGAGTTGGACAGGTTTCCTTTTTCAAGATTGTAATCAGCCGCTGAAATGATTCCGGTATTGGTCAGGCCACCGGTGCTGATGAGATCAATGTTGCCTGTAACCGTCATTCCTCCCGCAACTATTCCTGAATTGGTCAGATTTCCATAATTTGAATTGGCCAGATCTCCAACAAACGTATTTGCTATCGAAGCAGCGGCAAATGTCTTTGAATTGGTCAATTTACCGCCTACAAGCGATACTGCTCCAGTTGCGTTTATTGTTCCCAGGTTGGTAATGCTCGCAGGGGCGTGGACAGTAATAGCGGCATCAACGGCAACAGGGGCCTTGAGGCCTTCGCTGATAGTTATTGATGTAGGTGTAGCTCCACCGACAACGCTCATTACTCTATGATTTGTCGCATCACCGGCGATTGTAACAAAGCTTCCAACCGATATAGGTCCGGTAAATCCTGTAACAGATATGCTAGTCACTCCGGTATTGACAACTCTTGTAACGACTGTCAAATCACCTATTGCGCTTACAAGAGGAGTGCTGAAAGTTATTGATGTCGGAGTTGCGCCGCCAACCGTGCTTATGACCTTATGGGTATTTGCATCGCCGGCGATCGTAATATAGCTTCCAACCGCTATTGCGCCGTTGAATCCATTGACATTGATAGTTGTAGTCCCGATTGCATAGCCGCCAGGATTATTGATGGCGCCGACAACATTGAACCCACCGACGTTGTTGAGTGTTCCTGCAAAAGTCGTGTCGAGAAGATGGATGGTCGCCGTGTTGATTGTACCAGTTGCAAGATTGTTGATTATGCTTGTCGAGGCTCCGCCGGCAAGCTGGATATCCCCTGAAACCGTAAGGACTACGGAGTTCTCAAGCTTGCCGTTGCCCTGGATATCAATATCGCCGGTGACATTGAGCGCAGCCTTGGTAATAAGATTTGCGGCGTTGGCCGTCAATGTTATGTCTCCACTGGCAAAATTGCCTTTCAGGAGGGTAAGCGACCTGTTCAGGCTCACATCACCGATATTGCTGCTGTTGGCAACCAGGCTTCCTGCAGTGAGCTGCAGTTCGCTGCCGTCGCCGCCGGCGGCTTCAAAACCGGTGTTGTTGACGTTGCCGATTGTTCCGGCCAGTCCGGCTGTGATTTTGATCGGGGCTAGAACAGTTCTTGCTGTTGTCGTGTAAGCTTTTCCAACCTGGACTCCATTAGGATTTGCAGTGATGAACTCAACGTTGCCGGCAACTGTTATTGAATTACACAGATTAATGTCAATGCCAGCGTCGACCAGGAGATTTCTGACCATGGTAATATTTCCGACAGTAACATCTCCGAGTGTCGAAGTAAGAGTCAGATCCTTATTGTTGCCGGTGTATTTTGCGACCGTGGCCACATCGCTTCCAATTGAAACGTCTCCGTTTGTGGAGGTAATGAAGACGGCTCCGGTAACGCCAGTGTCAACTTTCACGTTCCCTACAAACACGATGCTGTTTGGCATTGAAATGGTGGCGTTCGTGCCAATCGCGTCTTTCTTGATCGTGACCTCGCCGTTGAACTTGAGTATGCCGGAGTTGTTCAGGGTGAGAGTGAAGTTGTTGTCAACAATCGCCTTGCCTGTCAGTACAAGCGTTCCGGCTATGCTTGCCGCTGCGCCCGAAGCTGCAGTTATGGGAGCCGCATTCGTGGTGGCGATTTCCAAGGTGCTGTTCGCATCTACTGTCAGGCGGTCGACACCGAGGTTCAACAATGTCGCTGTGCTGTTGGTCGTGTTGGCTGTCAGCTTAAGTGCCTGCGTGGAGATGTTTATCTTCAGGGAGCTGGCACCGAGGCTGTCATCGACGTTGATTGAGCCGACCCATGGGGTGAAGCTGACATCAAGTATCTTCGAGTAGATGGTGTTGTTGGTGGAATGTGCTGTTATGATCGTGTTTCCAAGCCGTATAGTTGAAGTTGCGGATCCGACCGTGGCATTCCCGTCGAGGGTCAGATTGTCATTGATCGTGATGAATTTTCCGGTTCCGGCCGTGACGGTCACATCCTGGAGGGTTATGTCGCCTGTGAAAAGGATGTTTCCGGTCGCCGAAATGGTCTTGAAGGCACCTAATATGCTGCCTGTCGCGGAAAGATTCAGATCTCCTCCGACCGTGATCGCCTTGGAAAGCTGTATGTCTGTTCCGGCATTTACGGTAAGCGTCTTGACGCTAGTAATAGTGCCGAGGGTGACGCTGGTAGCCGCATTTAGTGTAAGATCCTGCTTATTGCCTGTGAAAGAACCGACATTGGCGAGAGTAAGGCTTCCACTTGTCGAAGAAATCGTTATCGCCCCTGGGACAAGGATCTTGTCGACAGTGATAAGGCCGGAGAGGACAAGGCTGTTCGCTGTAGAAAGATTGTTCGTCTGGACTAGGATGGTTCCGCCGAGTTCAAGGGTTGCAGCGGGTTTTACTACGTCTACGAAAGTATTGTCGAGGTTGATCTTGCCTGACAATCCCAGCGTACCGTTGATCGCTCCGGGTGCTGCTGCTGCGGCACCGGAAGTTACTGAGCCGGTGGTGACAATTTCAAACTTGTTGCTTGCATTAATCACTAGACGGTCGAGTCCGAAGTTCAGCAGTGTCGCGGTGCTGTTTGTGGCAGCAGGTGTGATATTTAGATTCTGTGCTCCGATGTCAATCTTGAGCGCTCCGTTGACACCGTCAATTACCTGTATGGTCCGTCCAGCTGTCCAGGCAAGTGTGCTTACATCCATTCCTCCCTTTGAGTTTATGACGTTGCTGAGGCCGTCAACCATGATGCTTGCATTGCCCAGTACCAGTGAATTGGCGGTTCCGCCGATGGTGACATTTCCATGGAGATTGACCGTGGAGAGCACGGCATTGCCCATGTATGCTTTCTTTCCGGTGCCCATGGTCATCGTAACATTTGTCAGATTCATGGCTAAGCCGTTCATATAGACATCGCCGCTGACACTGGCTGTCATAATGCCTGCAGGACCGATCAGCGAGACATTGGTCATCGTCAGATCACCGCCGGAGACGGTGATGGCCTTCTGCGTATTGATGATGACGTTGGTCAGATCCATGAACTGAGTGGCCTTGATGCTTCCACCGCCGTCAACAGTGACGCCGGATGTAACATTACTGATGTTTATATTGCCCGCAACTATTTCTCCAAAATTGTGGATTGCGTTTGCTCGAGCGTTATCCAAAGGATTTCTAAGGATCTGGAGGTCCGCGTTGCCGGATCCGTTTACATTCAGGACGTTCAGCTTGACATTGTCGGTGCCATTGCCAACCGAGAGGTCTTCATTTATGTTCATCGGGCCATAAGCGGTCTTTGTGCTGAGAGTGGTTCCAGTTTTGCCAAGGAGCGTGAGGTTGTCATATTCCATTGCACCACCTGTCACGCAGTCGACGGCAAGCACCTTCTGGGTTGATGCGGTGGAACTGTAGATTACCGTTGTGGAGCTTGTTGCAGTATGGGCGACTGACAGCTTGACGGAATCAAGATTTGTCGTCTGGAACTCAAGTGTCGATGTTTCAGTAAGATAAGGTGTTATCGAAGGGTCATCGTCATTGACGACTATTTTCCCGTTGAGAGCCAGAGGAGTAGTAGTACCAGTGGCATGTGCGGCTATTACCAAGTGGGCATCGTTGATGAGCGCTATATGCGAAGTGTACTTTCCTGTCCAGTCAGGACCATTGACGGTCCAGTTGTGGTCGAGGGCCGGGTTCAGGAAAGTAATGACGGCGGTATTAACTACAGCATTTGCAAGGGCATTGGAGAAAGTTATGGATGTAGGCGTCGACCCGCCAACTGTGCTGAGGACCTGGTGTACATTTGGATCCCCGGCAATTGTAAAATAGCTGCCAACAGCTATTGCACCGGCAAAGCCATTGACGGCAATGGTCGTAGTTCCTGCAGCGTATCCAGCAAGATTGCTGACAGCGCCAGTGTCCATTGAATAATGGCCATCATCAAACACGAATATGGTGTTGTTCGCATTCAATATGCCATCAGCTTCGGTGAGAGTAGTTCCTGGTACGTTCTGGCTGACCCAGGTGGATCCGCTGTCGCTGCCAGCGCCTATCACGCCGGAGACATAGTAGAGTACCTTGGAGACGGAATTCTCGTAGGCGCCCATGGTGCTGCGGGCTGTAAAGGTTTCAAGATGTGTCTGATCAAGACCGCCAGCGGCTCCGACGATGTTGAAATATGCGCTGTTGAACACATAGACAGTCTTGGTACGTCCGCCATTGTCGGTGAGCTTGTCGTGGAGCTTCGTCGTTGCGAATGAAGCCCAGTCAGCTGCCTGTACCTGCTTGTTGCCGCCAATAAGATTAAGCGTGCCGGCAGTGGCGCCGTAAACAGTGGTGGTCAGGTTGTTGATTCCATTGCTGGATAGGTCGTCATGGATGCCGAGTGCCTGGTTTGCCGAAGAAAGAGCCACGGCGGGGGATTCAATGGATCCGCTCTGGCTCAGCGCGGTAGCATTGTTGAACTTGCCACAGAAATTCTGGGCCAGTATCGAATTTGTAAGGTTGAGCGTGCCGCTGTTCATATAGATTCCGCCGCCAAACGCGAATGCATTTCCTGAAGCTGCGCCAGCAATTGTCCATCCAGACTGGTTATTGGCTATGGTCGTATAGTCGAGGTTGAGTGTGCCATCCGCGAGGAAGGAAATACCTCCGCCGTTCCTGCCTGCAGTGTTGTTCGCGACAGTGCTGTTGCTCATGTCGAATACATTGGTGGTGTTGACAAAGATTCCGCCGCCGTCTGATACGGCCTTGTTTCCTCCGATGGTGCTGAACTGGAAGCGGGCATCGCCGCTTAGAAGGAATACGCCTCCGCCTCTTCCGTTGGTCGCATTGTTGGCGGTATTGCCGGTTATGCTTGTGCCAGATACGTCAAGCACGTATCCGGAACCTGCGTTCCTGCCGCTGACATATAAGCCGCCACCCATCGAGGCGGTGTTGCCGCTGATGATGGAGTTGGTCAGGATCAGATAGCCGGAATCCGAGAAGATTGCGCCGCCTAGTCCGTCTGTTCCAGAGGCACCAGCAGTTGCCGTACAGTTCTGTATGGTAACATTGTTAAGGGTCAGGTTGGAGGCTGAGAAAATTCCGCCGCCATTGCCGGTCACATTTCCGCCGGACATTGACATGTTGCTGATTCTGATATCCGAGTAATCGAAAGAGGTCGAAGGAGTGACAATATCGAAAATCCTGCTGTTTGTACCGGCTTTAAGCTGGGCTATGCTGCCCGTGTGTGTGGCAGTTATGACTCCAGCAGCATTAACTTCGTTCCAGCTGAACACTCCGTCAATGCCCACAATTGCGCGGTTTATATACAATTCGCCACCTACGAGATTGATGATGAGGTTTCCATTGGCATCAAGTTCGTTTACGACTGTCGTTGTCACGGTGGGTGCGGCAGGATCAGCAATATATTTTGTCCCATTCTTCTGCCAGGTGTCCTTGAATGTGATGTCGGAACCGTCGTCGGCAAGGCTTACAGCTTCGCGGAGGGTCAGAGTGTCGCTCAACCAGAGGGGAGTGTATGTGGTATAATCAAATCCTGTTCTCGGCGTCGCGCTGTCATAGGTGCTACCTACGACCAGTTCAGCCACCAACGAGTCGAAAGCTCCAATGTTCGTCGGGTCGCCATCGATATTTGTGCGTGACGCTCCACGCTGGTCGGTGTAGTATGTCGCATCATTAAATCCAAACGTATTTGCAACGATAATACCATGGTTCAAGGCCGTATCCATAGCTACGCTTCCGGCAAGGACGCGGTATGAACGTGTCATTCCACCATTGTAGGCGAGGGTGTATTCCATGTTCAGATTGTCGACCAGCCCGTAGCGCGGATTGTTGGTGTCTGGAACTGTTCCGCCGGGGTATGGATGTGCGGGGTCGGAGTCAATGAGAGTAGTTGCACCGGGTTGTGTAGCTGTATATACGTCTACTGAATATACGGTATTAGCGGTGGTGAAAGCGTACGGCGTAGTCTTGTCTGCAAGATAAAGCCCTTCATAGAGATTTGCCGGATCGCTGGCGCGGTTGAGAGTGTTGATGTATGAGAAAGTACCATCGGCATTGACTCTGAACCATTTTCCGGTAGCCACTCCTCCATTGTCCAGTTCTTCGACATAGATGAACGGCGTAGTAAGTGCATGCGCGAGCACATACGGGTTCTGCATGAGAGAAGTTGGTATATTGGTGGGGGTGGTGATATTTATGCTCAGATAATCAACTTGTGCGCTGGGTGCGATGAGACTGTAGAAGCCAACGGTGTTGTTAAGCGCGACGTCCGACCAGTCAAAACCTGTCGCCACAGTAGGTTTAGAAGCATCCAGAATAGCAACATATTCATAAACCGGAGTCCATACCTGCGTGGTGCCATTATAGGTAAGTTCGTAATATACCGGTGTATTTATAGTAGGAAGTGCCGGTGTGTCAATCGGAAGGTAGTAATATTCGCTTTCTAGAGCAGGACCATTGAATGCGCCGATGACGTTATGGCAGCCATCGCTATCGCCGGCGCCATCCACGACCACGTCGCCAAAGGTGCGGACATATATGTCCGCCCTCTGCTGGACTTCCGGACTATTGAGGGAAAGGACTACCTTGTTTCCGGTAAGGATCGAGTTTGAAAGCTGCAACGGGCTTCCGTCCGCGTTATACAATGCGGCAAGTGAACTTAGGTTGTTGCCCTTCTGTGTTGAAGCATTCCAGAAGGAAGCATCGTTGACGAGGGTCTGATTGTTCATTATCGTGTTATAATAGGATATAAGGCTGGTTCCGTAATTGAAGATTCCGGAGCCATAGCTGCCCCATGAGTAAAGAGGCAGTTTTGTTACCTCGTCGACGCTCCTGTTGATCGCTACGCTCAATGTGTTGAGGGTATTCTCTGCAATAGTGCTGTTCGCTATTTTGAGATTGCCATAGTTTGCGATTCCTGCGCCTTTCACTCCGCCGTTGTCGATGGTGAAGCCTGATACGGTGTTCTGGGTGATTTCAGAACGCGTAATGGTCATATTTGCGATGTTGAAGATTCCACCGCCGAGCATTGCGTCTCCTATGTCTGTCACGCCAGTGGCCAAGTTGCCGCTGATCTGTGAACGATCAATTATAATCGTGCCCCAGTTGGCTATTCCACCACCGTATCCTGAGCTTACAACTGATATTTTGGCATTGTCCCTTATGCAGGTGACGGTGTTGTTGAGGAAGGATGAATCATATACATATGCATTTCCGGTGCTTGAGTTGTAGAGTCCTCCGCCAAGACCGCCGCCACTAGCTGTTTCCACGTTTCCACTGCCGGAAGTCGAGCAGTTCTGGATGACTACGTTCGTCAAATACAAAACAGCATCGTTTCTTATGCCGCCGCCAAATCCATCTAGACTGAACTGTGTACCATCTTGCGTGCCTACTCCGCCTGAAAGTGTGAGGTTGTTGACGGACAGTGCGGATCCCGCTGTATTCATGAACAATCTGTTGACTCCGCCGCCGCTGTTTCCGGCAAGAACGGTAATTCTGCTTGCATCATCCTTTGCGCGGAGAGTGTCGTCGTGGGCTGTCAAATTTCCTGACTGGTCAACATCCCTGATTAGATATCCTATCGCGATATCCCTCTTGGAACCGGAGCTGTCCCATAACGTGCCGCTCCAGCGTCCGCCTATTTCAATCTGTCCATAGTTAAGCTGGATGTTATTGTTGGAATTGGTCGAGGCGAATACAGTCTTGTCGAATCCTATATAGCGCGAGTCGTAAAGCCCTGTAAGAGGATTTAAAAGTGTTACAGGATCAGTATAAGTCTTGAGTGTTGCGCGCGTATCTATCCAATATGCGGCTTCGCGCAGGGTCAAGCCGGTTCCGCCTGAGGCACTATTGAAAAAATGTGCATTTTCATCGCCAGTAAACCAAAGCATCGAGTCATCACCTTTGCTGTCGACTTCAACATGGAATAGAGGCTCAAATGCTCCAATTGCATATTTTCCGGAAACCTTGGTCCAAGTCTGCTTTGTGGCATCCCAGGTCCATGTTGAACCACGCACGTTTCCGCGCTGGTCGTATGTGATTCCGGCTGAACCGGTGAGGTAGGCAATGCTGTCCTGGCTCAAAACGGCAAGGCACATTGTCCTGTAGTTTGCCGCATACATGAGGGTGTCGTCGAGGTAGATATTGCTCTCTATGTACTCTGATTCCGCACTTCCCTTTATGCCGCCGATCAGCTTGTTTGCCGATACATCGCCAAGATTGAGGGAATATCCCCTGTTCGGAAGTTCAAGCGGATTCTGTAAAAGATCTTCGCCGTAATGGCTGTAGATATTGCTTGTGAGGCTGAACGTTGAAGTTATCTCGGCCGCAGCAGGGAGACGTATCTGCGAGGTGAACGTTTCCGCTGCAGTGCTGGCGTCACGATTATAGATAATGGAATTCTTGACGGTGAGAACGCTTTTGTTCGCCGCGGCCGCATCGCCATCGATATATATGGCCGCACCAATACCGCTGTTATATGCAAGTGTGGCAAAATTTATATTGAGATTTCCATAGTCCATGTATATGGCACCACCTAGGCACGTAGCGCTTCCGTTGAAGGAAAGTGTATCATTCTCTATGAACAAGATACCGTTGGCCTGGTAAATACCGCCACCGGCAGTCGTCGCATCATTATTGCTGATATTGCTTCTTTGGACATTGAGTGAGCCGGAAGTGGTGTTTGTGTAGTAGATTCCACCGCCGAGATCAGCGGAATTACTGGCAATTTCCATGTCTGTCAAAGTAATGGTCCCAGAGTCCTTGACCATTATTGCTCCACCGTTTGCTGTAGCTATATTTCCAGACATGTTTAAAAAATCGATTGTCACGTTTGCGCAGTTCTGTATATATACTCCGGCGCCATTGGCGGCGCCGTTTGCATTTATCGATGACTGCGTATTGTATTCAGTATAAGGAGTTATGACTGTCGCAATGAGAATATTGCCGGCATTGTTGAAAAGGTAGATTCCTCCTCCGTTGCCTGCTGCAGCGGAGTTGCCTTCGACATGGCTCCACTCATACTCGAAGACGTTTGCAGTCGAAGTGGAGTTTCCGTTGGTCAGGAAAAGACCGCCGCCATTGCCTGATGCGACATTGTTATACAGGTTGACAAATGTGAAATGCATTGGAGTCGCCTGCTGGTAGTTCGAGAATATGTATATTCCACCGCCGTTTATCGCGGAATTTCCACCAAGCAGTTGATCGCCAACTGACACGAATGACATGGTAATATTGCCATTACTGCTGTAAATGCCTCCTCCATCGCCTGCCAATGCTGTATTGTTATATACCTTGACCTGTCCAAGTGAAGTAGTGTCCATGCCGCTGACGGTGATATCTCCGGCATTATAAATTCCACCGCCATGCTCTCCAGCAACATTATTGTAAACCCAGGTAAGCGTTGTTATGGTTCCTGAACCTGCATTGTAAACTCCACCGCCTGAATAATTGGAGTTGTTCCCATAGATATCCATGGCTCCGGGACCGCCAACGAATTCCGTCTTCAATATTCCAGCATTGTATATTCCACCGCCGTAGTCGGCCCTGCAGCCTGAAACATCTACGCTACTCATGAGGACAGAAGAATTATTGGTAATATAAAGACCGCCACCGTTGCCTGCTGCTATAGCGGAGTCGCCTGCCGATGTCGCTCCATTATATAGGTACATATGCTGGAGCGTGACACCGGTCAGGTCAGGGTTCATCTGAGAGTCAATAACAACATTGCGGAAAGTTGCGCCGGCAATGCCAGGGGCTGGATCGACTCCTGGAGCAAGACCAGTAACGCTGGCCGCATTGAGAATGACTCCATTGTTGACGGCATTATGATGGGTTTTTGAAACAGGGTCATCCCAGGCAGGAGTTAAGATTGTTCCATCAATCGTGATATTTGTCTTGATGGTCAGGGTGGCGACCAGGGAATAGTCGACGGTTCCATCAGCATGGATATGATATATGGCTGAGGAAAGGAAAACGTGTCCGTCGCGCCAGGCGGCTATGGGTGTGTCAGGAGTCGAACTGTTCGCGTTGTGCAGCACCGTATAGTCTGCAAATACGATATTGTCGCCGTCTGCAGCTATGAGGACGGCTTCACGGAGGGTCAGGTTGGATTCGGTTACTTCAAAGGGGTTGGTCACGTTGTAGTCATCAAGGCGCCTGACTGTGAGAGTGTTGAGATTATGATAGTAGTTGTTTATCACAAAATTCTGGGCCTGGATCTGGCCGACGTTGTATTCGAGGTCCCAGTTGCCGGCAAGACCTGTAATATCGGTTGATGCGGCCACGTCCGCGCCGGTGACCGTTGCTATCTGGCTGATCAGATCCTTGCCAACCTGATCCTTCGCTACGTTGCAGCCATAGATCATGATGTCGCCATCGGCCGACATCGATTTGCCCCATGCGGCAAGTTCAGCCTGGTGGGTCGCCAGGAAGTCGGCGTTGACGACGTCGTTGCCAAGGAAGAATCCACCTGTGGTGTAGTCGGCATCGGAAATAAGGCTGATGGAATCGACATCGGTGCGGCCTTCAAGGTAGGAGGTGATGTCGTTGAAGGCGTTGTCCCTGCTCAGGTATACGATCTCGACGTCGCTGTCAAGCTGGCTGACGATGGTGTCTATGCTCCTGACCGAGGAATCTATGAATGCGATTTCCGTCGGATTCTCGATGCGGTGGTCGAAGGACTGCATTGCTTCGCGGTCGAAATACTGGTCGATGAGATCTACCGAGCCTGTGCCCTTGGCTACATATTCGAGCTCCCAGTTTCCGCCTGCGTCGGCATCGCCGGTCACGTCGGTGCTTGCGGCGACCTGGTGGTTGGTGATCTGTGAAAGTGAATCTACGAGATGGCGTCCGTTTTCAGTTGAGGCGAGATCAGAGGCGAAGATGTTTACTTTGCCGTTTTCACCGAGGAGGCCTTCAACGCCGTTCCAGAAATTCTGCTGGGCTTCGGAGGAAAGGGATTGCGCGGAAGTATCGCTGTCGGCGAAGAGCTCAATCGCCCCGTCGTGCGCCTTGTCCGTCACGAAACCTATGCTGTCGGCCTCTTCGCCGTTGAGCGCGTCGGTTATCTGCTGTAGGAGTTCTGTGCTTGTGGTTGTCTTCGGGTCGTATTTGACGACGATGGTGCTGGAATTGGCGCTCTGGAAAAGGGTGTCGGCGTTTTCAAGCGAGTCGGAAACAACGAGTACGTTCACCTGGGGGTCTGCGGACTGGGCTGCTGAAGCGGACGGATCTATTGCGGCTGCGACGGGGGTGGCGTCTGCTGCAATGTCGGTGTTCTGGACGGCCGGGGCGGAATCCGGGTTCAGAATAGGGGACGGGTCTTGAGTGTTTTGAGGCTGGTTCTGATCTGAGGGCTGGGAAGGATCAGCCTGTGTCTGGGATTGCGCGTCCTGAGCCTGCTGTTCCTGCTGGGCCGCTGCAACGTCCGCCACTGCAGCTCCATCGAATAGAATTCGTTCTTCGAGTTGATACATTTGAACACCCCTGTGTTTGATTACGTCTTAATCGTACGCAGTCCGCACTGCGCAAAGAAAAATACCCGTTTATTAATATATTCCAGTATTTAAAGCATTATTTCGAAAACATGTCAAGCTATAACTATAAGAAACTAATAAAATACTTGCTGGCAGTCCAGCCAATTATTTCGGGTCTTCCAGCACTCACTTTCCAGCTCATTACACAGGTTGCCGGAAAATATTACGGCGGAAATGAAAAATAATCACAGTCATCCCGCAAGATGACGGATGAATGGACGAATGGATGAATGGATGAATGGGTTTGAGTTCAAGATAACACAGAAGTCATGGAGATACATGAGAATTCCTAGAAAGGCATTTCGGATAATTTATCCAGGATGTCTTTGGTCTTGTCTCTTTGATACCCAACCATCCATCAATCCAATCGTCCAATCATCCAATCGTCCAATCATCCAATCATACATGGGGCGGCAGTGATATTTAATGGTAATATGAAAGTTTTCCAGAAAAGTAGCACAGACATTCTTGTCTGTGAGTCCAATCCTGGGTGTTTCACTCTGATGACGTATCTGAAATATTTACCACAGAGGCGCGAGGAGTCAGCGGAATCATCAAGCAGAGGGCTTCAAATCGGCACCCTCGTTGCGAGGCCACCGGTTTGAAGCCAGTGGTTATGAGAAAACTAGGAGGAGTTCTCGAAAAGAAGCCAAATCTGTGAGGTAATTACAAAACTTCGGACGCGGCTTAGCTTAGCGAAGCGATGCTTGCCGAAGGCAAAACCGCGTCCCTCCATTCTTACGCCCGTTTCGGGCGTGGAGGGTCATGCTTGCCATGACCATTCCTTGAGTTTTGAAATTACCTCCTCTGTGTTCTCATTGCTGCGTCTCTCGGTGACTCTGTGGTTGGCCCTGTTTTTGTATGTGGCATAAGGAGCCCCTGCTAATTTACATTTTCGCGCAGCGTGCTAGTTTATAGGTAAGCGTTAAGTTGCCTTTTGACAGTAGGCAATAGTGCATGTTTTGTTAAAGTATGCTGGTTTCGCCGAAACCGGCACGAGGCTCTTTCGGCGAAAGAGCCATACTTGATTGCGTAAATAAGGCTGACATGCCCAGCTTAACGGTTATGCTTATATTTAGGAGAGCTGATCGTAAAATGACAGGCAAGAAAACAAGATTCGGAGCTCATATATTCCTGTGGACCGAGAGATGGAGCCCGGATGAGATGCATCTGATCCGGCAGGCGAAATCACTGGGGCTTGATATGCTCGAGATCGCCGTCGGCGACGATGTCGAGTATGATCCGGCAGAGATAAGGCGGTGCGCTGCGGAAAATGACATTGAAATTGTCATAAGTCCGGGCGGCGTATGGCCGATGGAGGCGGATCTGTCGTCTTCAGATCCCAGGAACAGGAGGTTCGGACTCGACTGGCACAAGCGCTGGATCGAAAAAGGCGCTGAAAGCGGTGCAGCCGCATACACCGGCGCCCTCTATTCGCATCCCGGACACGTCGACAGGAGGAGGATCACACCGGATGAAATCAAGCATGCGGCTGAAAATCTCCATGAACTGGCCGGATATGCCGACAAGCTGAATGTGAAGATCGTCCTTGAGCCCATGAGCCACTTCCGGGTGAGTCTCGCGAACACTCCCGTGCAGATGATGGATCTCATACGGGAATCCAGCCATGAAAACCTGTTCGTCCTTCTGGACACATACCATCTTGTGACCGAGATCCGTGATTACTCGGAGGCCGTGAAGGTACTTTCACCGCGCCTCTGGGGCATACACGCCTGCGAGAACGATCGTGGGGTTCCAGGTGGTGGAATCATTCCATGGGAGGACATGTTCAGGGCTCTTAAGAGGCATGGGTTCGACGGCTGCTTCATCCTTGAGACCTATAACAGCTCCTTGCGCGGCGGCGATTTCGCCTTTTCCCGCGGAATGTTCCATGACGTCTGCCCCGACGGGGATGAATTCGTGAAGAAGGGCATGAGTTTCCTTAAAGGGAACCTGTAATCTGGTCTATGTATGATTTTCGTAAGCGTTTAGCTTGACAGTTTAAGGCAAAAATGAATCATTCCTCATAAGTAGGGCGGTTTTTAAACCGCCAACCATGCGTCGGGTTAAAACCCGACATACTTTTTACGGACAATCAGCCTCAAAAACATCCAGCTTAACGGTTGCAGACTTTCGGTTATACATGAAATATTCCTGTTATTAATCAATAGTTGCGGGAATATGCCCGTTGTTCAAACTTTAGCTTGTCTTATTATTCGAGGTAATTTCAAAACTTCGGACACGGCTTAGCTTAGCGAAGCGATGCTTGCCGAAGGCAAAACCACGTCCCTCCATTCTTACGCCCGTTTCGGGCGTGGAGGGTCATGCTTGCCATGACCATTCCTTGAATTTTGAAATTACCTCATTCAATATGTTATGCAAGTTGAAGTTTACCCGTCCTGGGGCCTGTAGGACTTGGCTTTTCAAAATTGTTTGGTAGTCAAGCCATTATTGATTGATAGGAAGACCGCCAGATTGATATATATTATACTTTTGAAAATCACGGAAGGATAAAATCAGATAAGGTGAAACAACGAATATGGAAACCAAATTCTCTGTTGCTAAGATATTCTCCAACAACATGGTCCTGCAGAGGGATGTTGCAATTCCTGTCTGGGGGAATGCAGAACCTGGCGACAAGATTACAGTCTGTCTAGACAGGCAGGAAAAGACGGCAACCGCTGGAAATGATTCCAAATGGATGATAACTCTTGATCCAATCCCGGCAAGCTGCGAACCTCGCAAAATGACCATATCCTCTTCAATCTCCCAATCTCCAGATCACCAAATCCCCCAATCTCTAAATCACCAGATCTCCCAATCTCTAAATCACCAGATCTCCCAATCTCTAAATCACCAGATCTCCCAATCTCTAAATCACCAGATCTCCCAATCTCTAAATCACCAGATCTTAAATATATTGGTGGGCGAAGTCTGGATCGCGGGCGGACAGTCGAACATGCAGTTTGCACTATCGGACACGGAAGACGCAAAAGAGGTGATTTCGAAGGCGGATCATCCTGGGATACGGTGCTATCAGGTTCCTCAGATACCTTATGTCGGGGCGGATCTTGAAAATCCATCTGCGTATCCCGCAAAACCTGAATGGAACGTCTGCACACCGGAGAATGCAGGAAAATATCCCGCTGTCGCGTATCACTTCGCGGAAAGGATACACAAGGCGTTGAAGGTTCCGGTCGGGATCGTAAGCTGCAGCTGGGGCGGGACTTCCGCCTCGTCATGGATGAGCGAAAAATATCTTTCTTCAGACAAGGACATCAAGGTTTATCTGGACGAGTATCAGACCTTGATCGCCGGCATCGACATGGAGAAATACGAGAGTGATCGTATTGCATACAGCGCTGCTGTTGAGAGGTTTGTTAAGATAAAGGAAAAGGCTATAAGCGAGAATGTTGCCGGTACAGCGCTCAACGAGCTTCTCGGTCCGTATCCATGGCCGCCGCCTGCCGGACCGAAGAATTTCCAGACTCCTTGCGGATTGTACCATACGATGGTTGAAAAGATCGTTCCATACGCCGTGAAGGGCGTTATCTTCTATCAGGGCGAGAGCGATGTCGATAAAGGTGCACTTTATGAAAAACTTTTCGGCAGGATGATCCAGAACTGGCGCGACGACTGGAAGAATCCGAACATGCCTTTCCTCTTCACGCAGATAACCACCTATGGCTGCGATGGAAAACCCGACAATGACGACTGGGCGATCCTCAGGGAGCAGCAGCTGTTCGCATCCAGGAATATTCCCAATACCGCCATGGCAGTAAGCATCGACTGCGGCGACATGATCGACATACATCCTAAAAATAAAAGGCCCCTGGGTGAACGTCTCTCCCTTCTTGCAAGGGCAAAGGTATACGGACAGGATATCGAATGCTCCGGTCCTGGGTTCCGTGAAATGAAGCTCAAGGGAGACAAGGCGCTCCTTTATTTTGATCATGTCGGCAAAGGGCTTATGGCCAAAGGTGGAGCCCTGAAAGGATTCAAGGTCTGCGGGGCAGACAAGGTCTTTGTCGACGCCAGGGCGGAGATCAAAGGTGATACCGTTGAAGTTTCCAGCAGTGGGATGAAAGCTCCAAAGACAGTCCGGTACGGCTGGGCGAACTACTCCGAGATCAATCTATTCAACAAGGACGGTCTTCCAGCAAGCCCGTTCCGGACTGATGGTCCATAGGTTGATGTCTGTTTCCTGTCCTAGCTGGGACAGGATGGGAATAGGCAGGGGCTTCAGCCCCTGTTGAATGGATTATATGTATTTAGGCGTGCCATAGGTACGCTGTGAAAACCATAAACCCGGACATTGACATCGCGTACCTGTGGCACGCGAACACAACTATGACAATAAACAGGGGCTGAAGCCCCTGCCTATTTCCATTTCGTCCCTCTGGGACAAAAACTTGCAGGGATGCTTCTTATATGTAAATATGCGTTTATGACCGAAACTGCATAGTTATTGCCTGTTTTTGATAAGAATAAATCATTTTTGGAAAATATGTTATTTCCCTAAAAGGATTTATAATGAAAAGAAAAAGCATAATATTCACAGGCAAGGAAGCCGTCGAACTGATCCAGGAGGATGTCCCGGAAATAAATGATGACCAGATCCTGATTGAAACTGAAAAGACATTGATCAGCACCGGAACCGAAAGTACCGTCTACCGCCGTAATTTCGCGCCGGGAACGCATTGGGACAACTGGGTCAAATACCCGTTCTATACCGGATATCTCAATGTCGGTAAAGTCGTCAAGGCCGGAAAGAATGTCAAGGACTGGAAAGCAGGCGATAGGGCCGTCTCACGTTCCGGGCATTCAAGCTTTATCATGGCAGATGCCGTGGAGAGCAAGAATACCGCCAAGGCGGATGAAGGCGACTGCACCCCCGTCAACAGGGCGGTGAAGGTTCCTGACGATGTAATAGACGATGAGGCCGTATGGATGGGACTCGGCAAGATCGTCCAGGTAGGTGTCAGGGCCGCGGAACACAAGCTCGGGGACGATGTCGTGGTAATCGGACTTGGTCTGCTCGGCCAGCTCGTAGTCCAGTATGTGAGACTTTTGGGGGCGTCTGAGATAATTGCGATCGACACTTCCGCGAAGAGGCTTGAAATGGCCAAGGCGCACGGGGCGACGCAGACGCTGAAAATGTCTTCTGCCGAGGCCGAGCCCATTGTCAAGAAACTTACCGGTGGCAGGAAGGCTGACGTAGTGTATGATGTCACCGGACATCCTGCGGTTTTCGCGACCGCACTCCCGCTGGCTCGCAATTTCGGTACGGTAGTGCTTCTAGGGGATCCCGGTTCGCCGCATCTCCAGACATTGACACCGGACCTGATAACGCGCGGCTTGAAACTTGTAGGGGCGCATGACTGTCATCCTCCGGCCATGCCGAACCAGTTCGTCAGATGGTCGTCGCAGGAGATGTACGATCTGTTCCTGAAATATCTTTCACGCGGGCAGATGAAGGTTTCCGACCTGATCACCAACCGTTTCAAGCCTGAGGACTGCAAGAAGGCATATACATACCTGCAGACCGACAGGGAGAACGCGATGGGCGTGATCTTCGACTGGAAATAAATCCGCGAGGAGAACTCGCGGATTTATAAATGGAAACTCAAAACACTGAAGAACGGTAAGCGTTAAGCTGGTAACTTAGCCCCATAAGTAGGGCGGTTTTTAAACCGCCAACCAAGTGTCGGGTTAAAACCCGACATACTTTCTAGGAAAAACAGCCTCGCTTCACCCAGCTTAACGCTTTCGCGCAAACATGCGCTACTACGAGCAAAATCACGTGTGTTTGAACTAATTTCCGAGTCTGACAGCTCCTGCGGAGGATTCGGAGGACAGCCTTTAACCCTATGATTGCAAAACTGTAGGAGTTCACAACTTTAGTTGTGTATTCTCATTAGTATTCTTCTACTCGATTCTCCCCAGGATCTCCCTGTCGAATCCTTCATCCGTGCCAGGCAGCCTCAACATCGTGATGAATAGGTGCTCCTTTGATTTTGCCGCAGTGCTCACACGCAGGGCATGCCAGGGCTTGCCTTCCTTCAGCACCTCGATGTATTTCTTGACTGGGAGGCTTTTCTCCTGAGTGATCTTTTCTCTTTTTCCATAGAAGATAATCCTGCATCCGGAATGATTTTCAAATGCCGGAACTTTTCCAGAAGGAATCTTCTTCCATGGAAAATCCGAACCCCATGAGATTGTCAGCCGACTCTCGGACTTGCATTTGACATCGTCGATTACGGCAAATCCCTTTCCGCGAATTCCGCAGACGGTCCTCTTCCAGCGTTTCAGCCCGAGCGAGGATGGATAGTAGCATGAGAGATCTATTTCAGCTTTGACCAGATCCCCATGGGCGCTGGGCTTCATCCGTGGCGGATTGATGTCGAACGGCGGAGGGGTCATCCAGACATGTCCGTCGTTGTGCTGTCCATGTCCATCCACAAGAAGCACATTGTGCTCGCTGCTGAGCTTGCACCATGTATAGCCGGTATCCGCCAGTATCCATTTGCCGTCATAGTTGAAGATCACGTTGCCTACATCCGGATGGTGGTGCCCGTAGTTGTAGGTGTGCTGGTCCTTTTCGAACAGATTGTAGCCCTGTGGAGGTCCTGTCAGGAAATACGACTTCGACTTGTCGTTCAGGCTCAGCGCGAAATAGCCGCAGTCGTCGAAGAATGAGCTTGTGGACTTCGATGAGCTGCCGGGTTTGAATTCCTTTTGCGTGATGTCCGGCGCCCAGAGCATGTTCAGGAAGTTCACGAGGATGCAGTGATACTTGAAATGGTCCGGATTATATTTGAAGAACTTGTACAGGATCCTGCCGGTCAGCCTGCGGACATCCGATGTCTTCGGACGGTGCCCGTATTCCCACAGCGCCAGTGGCGCCAGATAGCCAAGCTGTCCGTCTCCGTCGTCGGTGGAGAATCCAGCCTCGGTATTTTCGGGGAGCATGGCGTCGACGAAGTTCCAATGTCTGCTCAGCCATTTTTCCGGCATGAATTTTTCTCCGGTGGACTTTTCGAGCAGCATGAGCGAAGGGATGAGCCCGACCATGCCGAAAGCCGTGTATCCGTTTCCTTCGTGATATGAGCCGTCCGGGGGCAGCGCCTCCGTGAACCTCTTGAACGCCGCGATTCCGACGTTGAGCCATAGGATCGCCCTCTTGTCCCTGCCGAGGAGGAGAAGTCCGGCGAGTATGAGGGTCTGGTTCCCGAAGAATGCATGGTTCTGTGCAGTCACTCCCGGCCAGGAACTGCGCGAATGTATGATCCATTTCAGCATCTGCTCCGCCTGGTATCCGATCTTCCATTCAAGCCTTTCAGCCCTTTCCTTCCCCAGTTTTTCCCTATGCCAGCTGAGGGCGACCGCAATCCCCAGCATGTTGAAATCCGCCGTCAGATCGTTGTTGTGGTCGGCTCCGACAGGATCTTCAGTGAACCCCCAGTACGGCAGGGCGGCAATGGCGTCCACCCAGGTTTTCAATTGTTCAAGATCTTCCTTTGATGGACGGACAAGCAGCCTGAGCGACAGCGCGGATATGTAGTTTCCGGGAAAGATGACGCTGTCCTCATATCTTTTTCCGGATCTGGAAGTGGTGCCGCTTACGGCTTTGGCCTCCTCGACGTTCTTCGGAGGTGGGGCGCCGGCACAGTCGTCGAGAATCCCATTTATGACTTTCGCCCATGGGGAGACATCCCAGTTTTTTCCGATGAGCTTGAGAGTTGGTTCATCGAGCCAGAATTTATGTCCGGTCTTGAAGGCGGATTCAGGATAATCGGCCTTGAAGCCGGCAAAACGTTCAATGCTGACTTCCGTCCATTTCACCTTCGGAGCAGATGTGCGAATGGACAGCGTGACTCTTTTCCTGTGATCGACATAAAAACCTATCCTGCCGTTGAAGTATTTCCTGTCGAGTTCAGTCTTGCGCGGGATGAAGACCCTGCTTTTCCTTTTCAGCTCCTGCGGAATTTCCAGCTCCACATGCGGGAGCAGGCATTCCCCCCTGTTCGCTGCGAAGGACGGCGCGTAATCCCAGGGCCCTGTGTTCCGTCCCATGAATTCGAAATACAGCGAACTGATATCGAAGTCCGGATCCTCGAATCCGTATATTATCTCATAAAGCCCTTCGTCAAGTGTCCCTGTCCATTTCCTGCCGTCCTTAACGCAGCCTAAAATATTCGTTTTCATTTTATTCCTTTGTATTATATAGGTAGGGCTCTATCGCCGAGAGAGCCGAATAATAACGGACGGCCCCGCTCAAGCGGGGTAATTTCGGCGCTTGCCCTGCTAAGCAGGGAACCGTCCCTACCTTGAATTCGTATTTTGAATCTTTTCTCCAAGGATAGCCATGTTCAATCCGTCGATGACACCCGGGCTGAAGGGTGCTTTTCCTTCGACACATTCAAGGAAATATTCCATCTCGGCAACTGCCCCTTCATTGATCTCCACCGGGGCGAGGGGGTCGATCCGGATCTGTGAAACAATTTTCCCATCATGCCAGATTTCCATGGAATTGAAATAGTCGATCCTGGCGCAGTACTTGCCGCCGATCACTTCATAGGCTTCGCTTAGGATTCCGCAGTCCGGTGCGATCATCAGCTCGGCGAGGGATCCGTTCGCAAACTGCATGTCGACCTTGGTGACAGGCTCAGTTCCTGGTTTTGAAGATGATTGGACGATATTTGTCCTTGCAGGCATGCCCATCACGGATACGAGTATGTCCAGGGGGTGTATTGCCGTGGCCGAAAGGAAATTCAGGTCGTGCCGGTCATGTCTCTGGATGGATGCCCTGAACATCTGAGGAGCCGAATTTCCGGTGTTTTTCCCGAGCCATTCCAACGCGGGCCGGATCATAGGCGAGAAGCGGCGGTTGAAGGACACCATGATCCTTGAAGAACTTTTTTCAGCTATACCACAAAGCTCTTCGGCCTCCTTCAGGTTGTTCCCAATCGGCTTTTCCATCAGTATCGGAATGCCGGAGGGGATGATGTCTCCTACGATTTTGCGGGTTACGGCTTCCGGGGTTACAGCGATTACCGCGTCAGGCTTTTCCTTCTTTATCATCTCCATGTAGTCGGCATAGACCGACCTGAATCCGAAATTCATAGAGAAAGCTTTCGCGGCATCGATGTTGCGGTCGCATACTGCGGCAAGATCCATTCTTTCCTTCAACGCCCTGCATGCAGGCCCGTGATGAAGGCACGAATGCCGTCCTGCGCCTATGACAGCTATCTTAATCATTGCACTGCCCTCCCTTGGATGATTGGATTGATGGATGATTGGATTGATGCGTATCAAAGACACAGGCATAGGACAAATCCATGGAGAGAATAAAAAATGACTTTTCCAGTTTTTGCATACAAAATATTTCCTTTAAATTTTCATGGAGTTCTACCCAATCATCCAATCATCCAACAATCCATTCATCCGTCATCCTGCAGGATGACTTTCTACCGGTTACGAGTCCGAGATCATCCTGTCGAACCTTTTCGTTGAAATGCCTATCGGGACATCCTCGTATTTCTTCCTGCGGAACTCCTGTGTGCTCGTCCCGTAGACCTGCTGGAAGGCCATGTTCAGGTTCTTCGCGTTCTTGAAGCCTGAATTTGCCGCGATGCTTGAGATCTTGTCCCTTGATGCGAACAGCCTTTCAGCGGCGAAGCCAAGCCGCAGCCTCCGCAGATATGAAAGAGGGGAGACGCCTCCCATCTCCTTCTTGAATGCCCTGCAGAAATGGCTGGTCGTCACTTTGGAATGCGATGCGGCATCGTCTATGGTTATGCTCTTCTTGAAGTTCCCGTTCATGAAGAGGATTCCGTTCCTGACGACTTCCGAAAGAGAATCATTCAGTCCGACCTGATGTGGTTCATCGAGCAGCATAAGGAGTTCTGAAATGAGGAACGAGGCCTTTATCATGCCTTTGCCTGACTGCAGGACTGCTTCCGCGAGAGCCTTTTTAAGGAGCATTTCCGCCTCCGGCATGAGCCTGGGATCAACCTTTACAGCTGGAGAAAGAAGTTTTCCTGAAAACCCCGGCATCTTGAAACGGCATGAGATCCCGCTCAGCAGATTCTTTCCTTCCGGCCTGATCTGATGCAGTTCATTTGGATTCATGATGAAGAAGACATTGTTCTCGATCTTGTATTCCCTGCCGAATATGATGAACTTGCCGCTGCCCTGCGTGAAACAGGTGAGCTGGAACAAGTCCGCGTGCATGTGCTCCGCCACGTCATCGTTCTTCATGCGCTTGTCTGTATTTATGAAGCATATGACAGGATGGCGCTCCTCCAGGTATTTCAGGAGCTTCGATGGAGTCTGGGCGGATTGGATGAAATCCTCCTGCCCGTCAATAATTATATTTTTCCTTTTCGCGGCCAATTTTGATTTCATATGATCGTTCCCTTTATGATTTTCCAGCGGCGGCCGTGTCAAACAGCGCCGCCACGTTTTCCGGAGGTGTTCCAGCCTGTATCAGATGCGAAGGCCCAAGGATGTATCCTCCATCCCTTCCGAGTACGCGTATCCGTTCCAGGACTTCGGCCCGCACCTGCTCCGGCGTCCCGAACGGAAGCGTCGACTGGACGCTTATCCCGCCTTCAAAGCAGAGCCTGTCGCCATAGGTGCTCTTCAGGAACTCAGGATCCATGTTCCTGGCGTCGAACTGCAGGGCCTGCAATACGTCGATGCCCATGTCTATGAGTCCCGGCACAGCCTCTGTGACCGCCCCGTCGGAATGGTATATGACCTTTGCGCCGTGCGAATGGATTATGCTGTTCAGTCGCCTGTGCCATGGCTTGATGTTCTCCTCCCACATCTCCAGGGAGACGAGGAGGTTTTCCTGCGAGCCGATGTCGTCGGCGGTGAAGACAAGATCTATCTCCCCGTCCGCGGCTTCCAAAATCCTCCTGAAATATGATACATAGAACGTGGTGGTCTTCTCCAGTATCGCCTGCAGCATTTCCGGCGCAAGGGCCATGTCCATCAGGCTCTGTTCAAAGCCGCGGAGATACCAGGAGCTTTCAAAAGGATTTCCGTTGTGCGCCATGAGGCAGTAGTCGCCTTTTCTGCGGAGTTCGCGGATCTTGCCGGCGAGCCCGGCGTAGTCGAACCATTCCGGCGACGGCCATTTGTATTTGATGATCTCGTCCATGGATGTGGCATGTGCAAGCGGACTGTGTTCGATCTCGTCGTAGGCGCCTTCCCCGTAGCTTACGGATTTCCTGCGCACGCCCCAGATGTCCGTCCCAGGGGATAGGGAAGGTCCGATGTAGGAAGGTTCGACATTTCGTATGTCTATCAGAGGTTCAAAATATCCATCGACGGTTATCCCGCGGTTTTTCCGCAGATACTCTTCAAATGATTTGCGGACCGGGGCATTAAGTCCGGAACAGACCATCGCGATCGGAATCCTGTCCGTCTCCCGGTGTTCCAGCGCCAGCCTCACGCGCTCCCTGTGCGTCATATTTGTTTTCACATCCTTATTTTAGGACGTGAAAACAAATATTGCAATAAAAATATCAAAAATAGTTGTAATTTAATAAAAATAGACTAATAATATGCATGCAAGTCAATAATAATGATGTAAGGGAACCTCATGCCAATTTTTAGAGGTTCCCGAAAAATAAAGAGGGCCTGTGAAATGAGAAGACGGAATATCCTCGGTTTTATTTTCACCTGTGCATTTATGAACCTGACACTTTTTCACACATACGGAGAAAACGACATGAACGGAAACAATATTGGTCAAAACGGGAAGGCAGGTCCGGAATCTCCCGCCGCAAACCTCTTTCCCGGAGACAGTTCTTTTGAAACGGGAAATGAAAGCTGGTTTGGATGCAGGAGCGCAGGCACGACGGTATTTGATGGAAAATACTCGCTTGAACTTGACGGCGCAGTCGAGAGGAACTGCCGTACGCGGCTCTACTATAATCTTCTCAGGAAGGATCAGGAATACACGCTTTCCTTTTATGCGAAGGCTTCCGTGGCCGGTGAAAAACTCAATGTCGGGATCAACAACCTGTACTACCAGACATTCCTGCGGAAAACCTTTGCTTTGAATGAGGACTGGCAGCGCTGCGTCATTGCAATTCCAAAACAGGACAAGGCGCAGGATTTCTATATGGATCTGATTTTGACCTCCGATGCAAAGATATGGCTGGATGCGGTACAGCTCCAGGAAGGCAGGAAGGTCAGTGAGTATTCACGTCCGGAAAAAATCTCGCTCGGTCTCGGGAACACCGGCGCCCCTGGCAACCTTCTTTTTGAAGATGAAGCTGTACCGCAGCTTGAGGTCGGTGTATTAAACAACGGCTCTGAAAAACAGGAACTCGAAATGTCCTTCGACACGGTGGATTATTCTGGAAAGATCATTTTTTCCAAAAAGGAGAATCTCTCCCTGGAGCCAGGCAGTACATTCAGAAAGAAAATCCCTGCGATGGAAAAGATGAGTCTCGGATATTTTATCAGCACAGTGGCTCTTTCCGGAAAAGACGGCAAGGCTATTGCAAGACGCCAGATTCCATTCGGCGTCGTTCCTCGTCCTCTGCCGGAAGAGAGCAGTCCGGATTCGTTCTTTGGCATCCATGCGGGACGGGTCACTCTGGCTGCGCTTCCGCGGATCGGTGTCAAATGGATAAGGCATTTTACGACCTGGTGGCAGGGCGAGAAGGAAAAAGGGACTTTGTCGATTCCCGACGACTATTATGATCAATACATGAAATACGGGTTCTCGGTGATGGACTGCCTGAAGGCGCAGGTCTGTCCGAAATGGGCCATCGGCGATGACGGGAAGCTCAAGGACATAAGGGACTACAGTTCGTTCTGCAGGAGATATGTCGAAAAGATGAAAGGCAAGGTCAAGTTCTGGGAGATAGAGAACGAGCCCGACCTCGATTTTGTAAGGAAGTTCAACATGCCGCTCAAGGAGGCCGCCGAATATTATGCCGACGTGGTGAATTCCGCAGGGCCGGTGATCAAGGAAGCCGATCCCGAGGCGGCCGTGCTGGCGATCAGCAATTCCGGGATGGAGAGTAATTTCTGCGAGACGGCATTGAAGAGGTGCGCCGGGGCATTTGACATCATGACGATCCATCCGTATACGGGGACGCGAGAGATCGGACCGAACAGCACCAGCGTGGCGCCGGAAACCTATCTCCGGAAGAAGATACTCGGATTTGTCGACACTCTGAAGAAATATGGGAAAGGGCAGAGACTCTGGGTTGACGAACTTGGATGGGCGATTGACGACAGGGAGGCATATCTCAGCGAATACACCCGGAAATATTCCGACTATGTGGCAAGGACGATGATCATATGCAAGTCGGTTCCCGAGGTCGAACATCTCTTCTGGTTCAAGGCGCAGGGATGCTATGAGAAGCAGTTCTACCAGTATGGTTTGTGGCGCAGCGAATTCGAACCGCTGCCGGCGGCCGTGTTTTATGCGAACATCGCAAAGATCCTGTGCAGGACGAAACCTGTGAAAGTCCTTTTCCAGAACGACGTCCAGGCGTATGCTTTTGAAAAATCCGATGGAGGCGCCGTTGTGGCATTGTGGAAATATCAGGGCAGCACGAACGAGATGGCATTGGATTTTCCTGAAGGCTCCTCGGCAATCACCGACATTTTCGGGAACGAGGTCCGCGAAGTCCGCAAGGAAGGCAGGCTTGTTGTCCCGCTCTCGGAAAGTCCTGTTTTCATCCAGGTGAAGGATCTCGGCACGGCAAAGGTGTGTGAAGTCATTTCCAATGCTTCGATCAACATGGAGCCGGTTTCCCTCACCCTGTCAATGAGCGAGGCTGGGAGCGTCGGAGGAACTGCAAGGAACAATTATCCGAGGGAGCAGAAGGTTGAAGTGTGCCTCAAGGACGGCATCGGCCAGGAGAAAATTCAGCTGGTGCTTCCTCCCGACGGCGTCCAGGCGTTCTCATTCAAAGTTCCAGCCGCCGATGTAAAGGCCGAGTGGAAATATCTGATCGAATGCTCGACGCCATCAGGGAAGGTTTCCAGGGAGATGAAGGTGGAGCTGAATCGCTGTTCCAGCGCCAGTCCCGTGGGCGGGGGATTCCCGGAGATGCTCAGGATGAAGAATGCAATTACGCTCGCCGACAGGAAATACATCTATCCGCCGGATCCTGGAATTGCCTGGCAGTCGCCTGAAGATCTGAGCTGCGCCTTCAACTGCGCCTGGGATCCGGAATACTTCTACTTCAGCGCGGATGTGACAGACAAGGTCTTCTTCCAGAAGTCAGACAACTACCAGGCATGGCATGGGGATTCCATCCAGCTGGCGTTCGACACTCTCAACGATGCTCCGGAGAATTCATTCCAGTTCAACGAAGACGATGCGGAATTCATCGCGTGGCTGTCGCCCAGGGGCGCGAGGATCGCAAAGACCTATTCGGCGAACAAGGAGGAGTGCGGAACCGATGTCCAGGGAGCGAAGATCTCGATTGTGAGAAAGGAGAAGACTACTGAATACCGGATTGCAATTCCGTGGAAGACCCTCGGCAGGCTTGAGCCGGTCAAAGGCCGCATATTCGGATTCAACTTCATCGTCAACAACAACGACGGCAACGGGCGGAACTACTGGCTCGGTCTGACAAACGGGATCGGCGAGGTGAAATATCCCTTCATCTACAGGAAGTTCATGCTTGATCAGGAGTCCGGCAAATGACCGAAAATGCACAGTGTTTACCTGTTTTTGACAAGAATAAACTGGAATATGATATATCATAAACGCATTGGATGGGAAAAATGCGTATGGTACGGATGGTGGATTCGTATTTTTAAAACATAGGAGGAATGCAATGACAAGGAACGAGCGTGATAAGCGGAAGGATTGTCCATTTACTTTAATTGAACTACTTGTCGTAATTGCGATCATCGCAATTCTCGCAGCTCTCCTCCTGCCCGCGCTTGCAAATTCCAAGGAGACCGCAAGGGGGATTGCATGCCTGTCTGGCCAGCGCCAGGTCATGACGGCATTCACGATGTATGCCGACGACTACAACAACTGGGTGCCGGGATATCTGCTATATACATTTAATACCGGGCAGGCATCCTGGCCTGTTTTCATGATAGGCTGGAAGAAATCTATTCCGTTCGGGCCCGGAGGCGGGCCAAGCTACCTGGCCAACCGGAACATCGTGCGCTGTCCCTTTGCTCCTCCCTATGATGCTCCTATCGTCGAAGACACAAGCGATGAGGGCAATGCGTGGTACGGATACGGAGTGCTGATAAGCACCTCCGTAAACGGTGAAGATGTGTCGGGGGCGAGGATTACGAACTGGGACGGCCCCGCATGGGCAGGGTATGCCTGGAATTTTTCAAAGATAAGAAATCCCAGCAAAATCCCCTGGCTAGCAGACTCTTCGCGCGATGCGGAGAACCAGAACCAGTTTTATGGTTTCACTGTCGACAGCACCTGGCCGGCACCTACGGAATATGGAGTGATAGCACGGCATGGGACGACTTCCAACGTCGTCTTTGTCGACGGCCATGGCTCCCCCCTGAACGGAAACACGCTCAAGTCCGAGGCGGGCATACTGAGACACTATAAGAAGAACTTCCAGAAAGTTACGAATTGAGTGAACTGCATGATTGACCGTTATTGCACAGTCTTTGCCCGATTATGATAAGAATTGCCGTGGCCGGAAAATTATGGTATTCTGCCTTGACGATTTCATGCATTTAAAACAATTTTCAACAGGCGGGGGGAACGTGACAACTATCAGCCGAAATGCCGGAAGGCAGAAGTGCCTGAAACCTTCATTCACACTTGTTGAACTGCTCTCCTGCCAGGGCGCAGCCCCAAGGGCGAAGCGCTCATCAGCTTTTACGCTGATAGAGCTTCTGGTCGTGATTGCGATCATCGCAATCCTCGCCGCGCTCCTGCTGCCGGCGCTGAAGAACGCCAAGGATTTTGCGAAATCCGCAATGTGCATCGCGACGCAGAAGCAGGTTGGTCTCGCCTTTGAAATGTACAGGGGCGACAATGACGACTATTATACCGCCAACGACGATGAATTCCCGTCAGGAACTTATACCGGATGGCAGGAAAGGGCCATATGGGACGCCCATCCGATCTACAGGTGGTTCAATAAATTGGAACCGTATACGAAAAACTATGCTGTCTTCAACTGTCCGGTACTGAACGACGGGAAAGGCTATGCGGGAAATCCCGGAACAAGATCAAGGGTGGCAAACAAGGACGGTGAAGGTGCGGCCTATGTCAAAAGAGGAGCTTCCCCCGACGGTGCGAGCTGCAATTATGCGTACAACCGTGCGACTTTCGGATGGTTCGAATGGCCAAAGGCTGGCGAGGGGTGGACAGGACAGTCAAAATTCATAGTTAAAAAATACGTTGCGTTGGAGAACATGGCCAGGGAGGCGGGTGTCAACGTCACAAGCATAATCATGTTAATGGATGGAGTACAATGCGTCGCCTCCGGAAATCCTGCGGAAGACACGAACACCTGGGAGCACACGATGGCGCAGTGGAGGTATATCCATAACGGGATGAAGACCGTGAACGTAATGTATCCGGACATCCATGTTGAGCCGAAGAAGAGGTCCTCGATGAAATATACCCCAACAGGCAACGGCGATGTGTTATGGACGGAATGAATATTCCAGCATTTCTTCCAGCCGCCTTTCCGGAATGACAATCCAAAATCCACTACGGCAGTGAAATTTCCTGTTATCCTGCAGGCAAGGTCTCCTTGGCAGGTTAGGCATCCGACTGTTAATAACGTTACGAATAAGAAATTCTGTCAATATTTTAATATTTTTCATATTTTGTATCTATTTAGGCTTGACAATCTCTTTCTTTATATTATCGTAACGTTACGAAAAGCAATAAGCAAGCACTATGAAAGGATGTCATGACAGTTGCGTTAAAACATATCGCCAGGGGATCCGGATATTCCATCTCAACTGTTTCAGCCATTCTCGGTGGACGGGCAAACCTGCATTCCAAAACCGCCCAGTTGCGCGTCATGGAGATCGCCGAGAAGCTGGGATATCAGGCCAATAGCGGTGCGCGGGCCATGCGCCGCGGTAGCTTCGGTGCCGTTGCGCTTGTCATGGGGCCTGAAGGTCATACTTACCTGCCGCAGGATCTTCTCGCCGGAATCGAAGATACTCTTGCAAGGGAGGGGCTGAACCTCATCATCGTACGCGTATCCGAGGAGAACCTCCAGTCCCCGGAAAAGATTCCGCATGTCCTGCGGGAGCGGATGGTTGACGGCCTCCTGATCAACTACATCATCAAAGTACCCCCGCGGCTGACTGAGCTTGTGAACCAGCGCAGCTGTCCGGCCGTGTGGATCAATGACAAGCAGGATCATGACTCAGTGTATCCCGACGACTTCCGTGCCGGAATGGAACTGACGCAGGCTCTGCTCGATATCGGACACCGGCGCATCGGCTATATAGACTTCTCCGAGACGGTACATTACAGCCGGAATGAGCGGATGCGAGGATATTCGGAGTGCATGCTGGCCGCCGGCCTTGAGCCTGAGGTGAGCTTCTATCCGGTCATGCGCTCCGGTTCATCGTTCGGAGACCAGGCGTTCAGGAACTGGATGACCTTCCCGCGGAGGCCTACTGCGCTCATTTCGTATTATCCGCCGACAGCGCTGCTTTACGCCGCCAAGACCGAGTACGGGCTTGAAGTGCCGAGGGATCTGTCGGTGGTGTCTTTCTCAGATAGGCCGGACCGCTCTCTTGGTCTTGAGATTGGCTGCATGCTGCTGCCTGAATATGAGATTGGTGTCAACGCAGTTCAGATGCTGCTGGGCAAGCTCGCGGCGGGAAAAACGAAAATGATCTCCAAGTCCTTTCCATGCAAATTCTATCCTGGAGATACCTGTGGAGCACCCTCTTGTTGAGATTTTATTCCGTTAAATAAGGAGGCGGTAATATGATTGTCAGGAATCGATTCACCCTTATAGAGTTGCTGGTCGTGATTGCGATCATCGCAATACTCGCCTCTCTTCTTCTTCCGGCTCTTAGGATGGCGAAGGAGATGGCGAATTCCTCAGTATGCATGAATAATCTGCGGCAGCATGCGGTCGCCTACAGCATGTATGCCGGAGAGTCGAACGAATTTCTGCCGATGATGCAAAGAGGTGAGGTTCAACCAATATTTACAGGTGAAACGTTCCAGAATCTCCTCGCGGGCGGCCTGGGAATACGCAACGCCACCCAGGACGGAGCGCAGAGCGGAGCCAGTCAGGTGGCCGTCTATTATAGCAGTGCGTCCTTCCCTGTGCTTTTCTGCCCCAGTTCAAAAGGCCTGCCAAATCTGGTCAGCGCCACGGCGACGGTTCCATCGCAGAAGGTGACCACGACATCCTATACTCAGAACTGGTTGTGGAAAAACAGGCAGTTCCCCGGCTTTGGCGGAAGCAATTGGCCAGGTGCGCATGCCAGGCTGACATACTTTCAAAATACCAGTGCCGCCATTCTGATGGCCGAGATCTGGCAGGGTGCCGATTCGCGGAACATCAGGGGTGGGGGCAGGGACGGATATCCTTTTGACACGCATCGTGTGGGACGCAGTGTCCTGTATGTCGATGGCCATGCCGAAATTCTGACTCCTGGGTTCGATGATCTTCCTGCTCCTCCCACATATGGAGCCAGGATCAATATTTCCCATCTCTACGTTTATTAGAGATACTTGGACGTGAACCTGGTTGAGCAGGAGTTCAGCCGATAAGATTCGAATAAAAATCAATTTAAGGGAAACGAAAGAATGATTGTCGGCAAAAATGGAGTTTTTAGTCTGATTAATTCATGCGCCCGCAAAGCGGTGGATTATTCACGTCGCGTGAATAATCCAGGTTGGCGGATAAGATGGCTTTACGGGCGAATTTTATAAAAACAAGAAAACAGCCAACTTCGGGACTCTGGAAAAATCAGGGTTTTGCAGTTGGTTCAAAGGGGAAGAAGCAATGAGCAAGAGGAATAGGTACTCCAGTCTGCTGTTGGGCCTCCTGGGCATCTGCATGGCAGCTGCCGCGGACGCAGGCGAACTCGATCTGAAATTTGAATTCAGCACAGATGGCGGGAAGACGTTCAAAGAGGAGAGTCCTGTCCTGGAAGGGCCTGGGACATTCGTCCTCCGCACCCATTTCATCACCGACGTCGCCGCCGAGCAGCGGCCCGTCTATCAGGTTGAGTTTTCCGCCAGGCGCGATTTTGCCAGCGCAAACAGGGGAAGCCTCGCCACCTTTTCAGGCAAGGGGACCTGGGCGCAGCGGCCGAATCCCTATTGGCTGGAGGCAAAAGTAAAGTCATTTGATCTGACGGTCGACACGCAAGCCAGGCCGGAGGGTGTCGAGGGATATCAGGACACCTGGGATACAAGCACAAACAAGTTCGTGAACGGAAAGCTGCCCGCCTGCACCGCGTTGCCGCGGGGCAGGACCGAATTCACGATGCTCGTATTCTGGAGCAATAAGGATGGCGGCAAGGTGGAGGCGAGGAAATCATTCAGCCTGGAGCAGAAAAGCGGTCCGGACATCCAGGAGGTGCAGAAGAAAGCAGTTTCCGTGGAGCGGAAACCGATTCCGGACGCACAGAAGGAGAATGTGATCATCAGCGCGGTCAAGCTGGCCGAGATTTTTGTGAGCCCCACCGGCAAGGATGACAATCCCGGCACGAAGGAACTGCCGTTCCGGAGCATCGCGAAGGCGCTGGGCGCGGTGTCTGCGGATGGCACCATCAATCTGGCCGAAGGAATCTACCGTGAGGGCAACCTCATGGCTACCCAGAGCGGCACGCCTGGAAAGCCGGTGCTCATCGAGGGTGCCGGACGGGACAAGACCATCATAAAGGGTTCTCTCGAAGTTAAAAATTGGGAATCGACGGGCAATGGTTCCATCTGGAAAACTGCATGGGACACAAACAGCCAGCAGGTGTTTTGCGATGGGAAGCCGCTCCAGCAGATCGGCGAAACCTGCGGATG